>JAHHUG010000059.1 GCA_020024085.1 Christensenellaceae bacterium
GTATCATATTAATATATATTTTAATAGAGGTATTTTGATGGAAGAAAAATTAAAAGTTAATCCAAACAAAAAAGAAAAATTACCTAAACCTAAAAAAGAGAGAAAAGATAAGGATAAGAAAGAGGAAATTTTTACAGACAGTGTACGAGCAGATTATTTTAGAAAGCCTGAAAACAAAAAAGCAGTTGCTCTAAAATATCTACTTAACTTATTAGTTGTTATCTTCTTGGTAATGTATGGATTAATCCTAGCATTTGCTATCGAATCAGGTCACAACAAAGGTGTAGCTACTTTTGCTGGAAAAGCATACTACGAATTTAGTAGCACTCCAAGCGAACTTGCAACCACTCAACCTATGGCTATTTTCGATACAACAAAACAAGTAACAGTTGGCTCTGATATTGTTGGTTATAGAGTCTATGAAAAAGATGGCACACTTTCAGTAAATGCAAGCAAGGTTACTGCAAAGACAGGCAACTCATTTACCCTTGCTAACGGAGATACTATTGAGGAAACTCAAATTGTTGGTGTATATCTAAAGAGTGAAGCAACTGGCTTTTTGTACTCGGTATTATCCAACAAAGCAAGTTTTATATATTTATGCTTACTACCAATTTTTATTTTCATTGTAATTAGTTTAACCTGCTACTTTGTTCTATATCCTAGAAAGGTTAAAATCAATTTCTTTGAGGATATGTTTAATGGCGAAAACGATACAACCCTAACTTCTTCACTTGCCACTGCTCCAGTAGTTAGTCAACCAGTTGTTGAAACAGCCTCTGATGACTCAATTACCGAATATGTTCCTGATGACGAAGAAAATAGTATCGCTGGCACAAATATCGAAACATTTTACACTGCTACAAAATCTAAAAACGGCGAACTATATGCCCTTGTTAAAAAATATCAAGATGCAATCAGCGATTTGCAAGAATATGGTGCAACCGATATGGATTTAATTAGAATGAATATGGTAGGCAATAGCGAATTTAATGCTCTACTTACCACCACTCATAGAGAAAAACCTATGACTCTTGAGGAAATTGTTGCTTACATCTCAACATTTGATAATGTATATTGCATTAAAAAGAGAGGTGCTATCAACTGGACCTATAAGTATAAGTCAAAAACCATTATGATTGTAAGAGGTACAAACGACGAGTTTAAGGTTTCATTCAAGGTTTACCCTGATGCTGCTGAAAAACTAAACAAAGTTTATTGTGCCCTTGAAGATTCTTCATTCCCTAGTGGTCCTTACTGGTTTATGTTTAACGACCTTAAAAACCTTTCTGCCCCTGTTGCAAAATGGTTGATTAAGGAATCATACATTATCTCAATGCTACAAGAGAAAAAAGCTGAACTACTACGAACAGACAAAAATTGTGCTGACCTTGGTATTGATATTGAAGAAATTAAAGCTCAAATTGATAGTGGTGTAAATATTCTTACATACGATAAATTTGCAGTAATTGCTCATAAGATAGACAAAAACAAACTAGAACTTAACACCTTGCTAGACCAAACTATCCCTGGTGTATTTACAGAAAATTATGTAAAGGAAGTATTCTATATTGTTAATGGCCGTGATGACCTTGCTTTAAGTTTATTGTTTACAAAGAATGCCAGCGAACAACTTATCAATGCTCTTTGCATGGAAATTGAATATGCTTGTACTACATCAGGTTCTAATATGGACGAAAGAGTTCAAGCTCAAATTCCAGAAAGAAAAGAGACAATAAAGGTTGTAAAAAAACAAACTAAGAGGAAATAACTATGACAAAAATTGGACTAAAATTTAGAATAATTTGTACACTTATGGTAGCTCTTGGTTGTAGCTGTATATACTATGGTATTAAATCAGGATTATTTATATAATATATAATAAAAAGTAGCCTTAATCGGCTACTTTTTTTATACCATTTTATTTGATTTTTAACTATAAAAGATTTATTTTACATAAACAAATTTGATTATATACTACCTAAATACACATTTGTATATATTTTTTGTTTGCTCAAAATGAAATATTGTTTGATATTACTATATAAATTCAAATAATTTTAGCATACTACACTAATATAATCAAGGTATAATATTATTAAATTTATCAATCCAAAAATGCAACAAATAGCACCTTAAAATAGATTGTAAATCAATTCATTTTTTACAATTTATCTTCTCTAATTTTTGTGTATAATTACATTATCGGCATTTTATATGCTGATTTTGATACAATTATTTGTCTTTTACTTCATTTTCAACAACTTTTACTATTTTTGTTGTGCAGGCATTTCCACGCTTTGCACATATCTTAATTTCGGTTTCTCCTACACTCTTTCCTACAACCTCACCCATACCATTAATAACTGCAATTTCCTCGTTGCTTGATGTCATTATTAGTTCATTGGCTATTGCGTTGCTAGGTTCAATTTTAACCTTTAATTTAACCGTTTGACCAACCCCTACAACAACACTTTCGTTCTCAATTATAATCTTGTCAATTTGGTCTGGCATACTATTACAACCTGTAAAAGTTAGCAATAACACGCTACACAAAATTAATAATATTTTTTTCATACACACCTCTTAAAATAGTATGTGCAAACTAGGAAAAAATAAAAATAAAAAACCCTACTAATGTAGGGCTTTATAATTTAATTAAAATTCGAATTCCTTGATTGGCAACTCAAGTGGGTCGTAACTATAATACAAATTTGATGTAAGGTCGCAAGTTTGAATACCTAATGTTGAACCAGAATCCATAACATATTTTTCATAAGTTGTTACTGACCTTACATAGTTATCAGGCCACAATTTGATATCTACTACAAGTTTAGAATACTTAACCTTATCAGCTGTAATTGTAATAGGGCTATAATTTGTTTTGATTGCAATAGTCTCTCTCTTTTCTGCTGTTGCAACTTGTAAACTATCTTGTTTAACAACTAAATGCAAATTAATAAATCCTTCAGCATCTTGAGAAATTGTACTAGCTATTTCATCTAATGTTGTAGCATCTAAAAGATATGGCAAAAATTGTGAAACATCTTGATGATAATCATTCAAATATGTAGTCATATCTTTGTAAACTTTTGGCTCTTTTTCGTTATATTGTTTAACTGTTGGATAAGCCTCCTTGTTTGTAATTACACCCTTTGTACCAGAAGCTTCCCTTACTTTAACATTTGTTTTACCATTGCTCTCTACTTGTTGCATAATTTGTACAATAGTTGGAGCAATCATTTTTAGGCTAGATACTGAAGCATCTTCATGATAAATCTTAACCTTGTTGGTCATTACATCTTTTTCTTGAATATTGGTAGTATAGATAGATTGAGTTGTTGAGGTTGTACCTGTTGTAGTACCCTTTACCAATCCTCTAACACCTACATAATTATATTTTCTATAATTTGCATTAATTTTACCTAAAGCTGTAAAAATAGTATCACCTTGAGCACCGTTATCATCAGTAAGAACAATCTTTTCCAAATTTTTGGTAGTATGACTAATTCCAGATGCACCGAAGGTATCATTAAACTCATTATTTACTTCTACCTTTCTACAACCTGCAAGTGCGAAAGTAAACACTGAAATTAACATTAATAATATATATATGGTATAATAATAAAGAGAATTTTGGAGGAAAGTTATGACAAAAAGCTTCAAAGGCAAAAAAATATTGCCAATACTTATTTTAGTATTATGTTTTGCTATCATACTAAGTAGTGCTGTCACATTCAGTGCATTTGCAGCAGCACCTACTCCTGTTGGCGAAAATAATACTTTTAAAGTTGCACACATATCTGATATTCACTATTTCCCTAGAGATTTATGCCCTTGGGATTATAACGACAAGCATCACTTTGCACTTGAAAACAAGCAAGACTTCAAACTTGTTGCTGAAAGTGGCACAATGCTTAACGCTGTGTGTGATAAGATTTTCTATCAAGCAACATCAGCTGAAGGTCTTGATGCACTTATTGTAAGTGGTGACCTTACTAAAGATGGCGAAAAAAGAGCTCACATCGACCTTGCTAACAGACTAAGAAAATTACAAAATGATGTAAGAAACTTCGTTGCACCTGTGGATAATCCTACTGGAAGAAAAGCTAACCCTAACTTCCAAGTATTCGTAATTCCTGGCAACCACGATACTTACAATCACGATGGTAATACATACAACATTTTGATTGACACTGTTACTGGCAAAACCAAAAATTATGTTATCGACAAATTTAGCGAGCCTGTAAAAACATCTACTGGTGCTTATCTACTTGTTAATGACAAAACAACTGGCAAACCTATCAACTACCTAAAGGATAGCTTTGGCAGACCTGTTATGGAACAACAAGGCACTAACACAAATAAAGTTTATGTTGATACTAATCATAATGCTCTTATACTAGATAACATCACTGAATATAATACTAATAAACTTGAATATACCCACAATTCTATTGCTGAAACATCTATTGAGGAATTTGTAAAAATTTACTCAGGTTTAGGATACCCTGATTTCTCTCTAGCAGAGGTTGAAAGCTTTAAGAGAACACCTGTTACAAGTTATAGTAAAAATAATTTTGGCGAATACTACTTCAACACTCCATTTATGATGTTTGAAAATAGTACAAATGCTACTTGTTATGATTTTACCTACTTCAAAGATAGAACTCAAGATGCAAACGGAAATACTCTTGTAAAAGGCATCAAAGATTATGCTGCTGATTACGCTATTGAATTTTGCAATCTTGATGGCTCAAAAGCAAAAACTCTTCAAGAAAAGGAAAGAGTTATTAATCAAAACAGTCAAGCTACTACTTTATACAAAAATGCATCAAAGTTAGGTTATTGTTCATATATCGCAAAACCTAATATTGATGGACTAAAAGGTTACGACATTGTAATGCTAGATAGCTCTGTTAGAAAGGTTTCTGCTGAAGGTTATATGGGTTATGAACATATTACCGGTGGTAGAATAATGGATACTGTATTTAACTGGCTTGAAGATAATCTTGTAGTTAATAGTAATACTACCCTAAAGGATAGGCAAGATACTATTATTTCTTCTTTCCACCACGGTACTGTACCACACTTCCCTGCTCAAGAACCATTTATGAATGACTTTGTTCTATACGACTGGGAAGAACAAATCGTAAAACTAACTAACCTTGGTATTCACTTTAGTTTGACTGGCCATGTTCACGCTAGTGATATCGTTAGCTACACTGCTAATAATGGCGAAACTATTACTGATATCGTAACTGGTTCTATTATTTCTTATGGTGCACCTATTAGATTTTTAACATTCAGTAGAAACTTTGATGCTGTTACTAATAAGATTATTGATACCGTTTCTGATAAAATTCAATCTATTGTTTCATTTAAAAATGTTACTATGGACTACTATGGTGGTAGTAATAAAACTTATATCACAATGGATACATCTCCAAAAGTTAAACACTTCTTTGGTAATCCAGAAAACCTTGATAAAGTTCAACCTTATATCTACAACACCACTATGAATACCGTTATCCCTAATGTGCTTGAAGGCTATGCAAATCCAGAATTAATTAAAGGTTTACAAGCTAAACTTCCTAATAGTGACTTTGGTGTATTTGTAAATGAAATACTTACTCAACTTGTATATATGCAACCTAAATATCTTACAAAAGAGTATCCAGAGGGTGTAAACGGCGAAGCAAACTTATTTGAATATTTATATACTGCTGTATATGACTTGATTGGTAATGAACCAGGTGGATATCCTTTTGAGAAAACTGATATTCTTGAAGATTGCAAGTTCCCTAACTTGAAAGACTCTTCAGCACAACCATTTACTGTTCACGACTTATTAAGATATACTTACACACAATATATTATTAATGGCGAAGTTAAAAACATAGATGATTCTGCATTTATGTTTACAATGAAAGAGGCTGCAAAAGATGGTAGCTTGGCAAAGAAAGTATTTGGAGACCCTAAAACATACAATGGCGAAGGCAGAAAAACAGGTTTATTATATCCATTGCTTTATGCTCCAAACAACCTAATCGACCAACTTCTTGAAAAGGAAATCACATTTAAGGAATCTGAAATGAGCCCTGCATCTATTAGGATTGCAGAAGTTCTATTCAATCTTCTTGGTGTAGACTTTAAAAACACTCATACATTCACACTAAACGAGCTTCTTTCTGCTGTTGCAAAGAATGGCAAAGCATTCGATGATTCAACTGGTATTGTTGGTAAACTACTTAACGATATCAATAATGGCAAAAAAGCAACCGACACACTTAGAGATTTTATCGACAAATATGCCGTTGATAACTTCTTTGTTAATATTAGTGGAATTCTATTTGATGTACTTACATCATTCGGTGTACAAAATAAAGTTGGCTATACACTAAATGTAAATAATATCGTAGATAATCAAATTTACTTTGCTGACGGCGTTGTTAATGATGGCGTTGTATATAAAACTAATACAAGCAATGTTGTTCCTACAAAGGAATACCAAAGTAGAGGTATCACACCAGGTATGCTTACCTTAAACTATGGTAAAGATGCTATGACCTCTATGAACTTAATGTGGAATACTGCTACATTTAGAAATTCTGACATTAAGGTTGTTGATTCTACTGGTAAAGCTGTTGATTCTAGCAATATCGTAGTAGATATTCAAGATATTCCTTACGGATATCCAATATTTGATATTGGTCTACTAACAAAATTATCTAACGAAACAGACAAGGCTCAAGCCGACCAAATTCTTGAAAATGGTTGGGCTAAGACTACTAAACGCAAAAGAGTTTATAAGGTATTTATTACTGGCTTAAAACCTGGCGAAACATATAAATACACTATTACAACTTCTAATGACTTTGATGCAAACTCAACCTACTCTAACCTTGGTTCACATACCCTTTCTGGAACATTTGCTCCTGCAAAGGAAAATGGTAAAGTTACATTCCTTGGTGTTACTGATATTCAAGGCACACTACAAGATAGCTATGTGCTTGCAAAAAACAATATTGATACAGCTATTAACAACATCAAAGCAACAGAAGGCAACGATATTGACTTTGTAGTAAATTGTGGAGATGTAGTTGATAACGGCAAAAACATCAAACAATGGAACTTTGCATTAAACAATACCGTGGATTACAACCCTGCCGACAATAGCAAATACCATACTGTATTTAGCAAATACCCTACAATCGTTGCAGCAGGCAATCACGAAAGTAGCAATAATGCACTTAGAAAATACTTCAACATTATTAATGCAGACTATGTATATGATGTAGAAAATCCTTCTAGTGAGGAAATTGCAAAAGGCGATAAGGCTTTACAAAAGTCAATGGAAAAAGGTTTGTACTACTCTTACAAGATTGCAAATGCTAAATTCATTGTACTTAATACTAATACTGCAACAGCAAATGGACTTGAAGAAAACCAATATAAATGGTTAGTAAACGAACTTAAAGAAAATGTTGATTGGAAAATCGTTGTAATGCACAAGGGCTTATATTCAAGCAGTGCTCACGCTAACGATATAGAAGTTGTTGCCCTTAGAAAACAATTAAACAGCCTATTCTACGATAATGATGTTGATATCGTACTACAAGGTCACGACCACACATTTACTACATCAAAATTCCTTGATAGAAACGGAAATGCTGTAAATAACAAAAATGTACAAACAGATAACACATTCAATAGACCTGCTGGTGTAATGTATATTACCCTAGGTACTATCGCAGATAAGTTCTACGAGTATGACCAAAATGTTGATTACCCTATTGATGCTGATAGGTCAATAATGGGAACTCTTGAATACCCTACATATTGCTACTTCACAATTGAGGGTAATAAAATGAATATCAACTGGAACTCTCTTGACCCAAAATATTCAAATCTTGCAACTATGAGAATGACTATTGATAAATCAAGAGGACTAAAGAGTGATGCTGGATACACTTCTATCACAATTAAAAATGGTCAAGATGCCAATAATACAATTACTGGTATCCCAACATCTCACGAAGCTAATATCATCACTGTTCCATACGGATTTAACCTAGGCAATATCCAAATTGATAAAGGCTCTAATGTATGGGAAAAATGGACTATTGAACACCGTGTACTTAAAGGTGGTGTGTACTACTACGAGCCAATTGATAGCAATGCAATACTTAAAAACGGCGATGTTTACCTACGAATCACCATTAAGAGTGAGGACGAAACAAACGAAACAAAAGTTCCTTTCGTGCTTAAAGTTCAAAATCCTATCGAAACAAAACTTGGCGACTTATTAAACATCAATGGTAATAAGTTTAAGGACGGCTTAACAATCAACAAAAATGATTTTAACCCAGTGCTAATGGATTTTGTCAATAGTGATAAGGTTACAATCACAAGTACCACCAAAGATGAGGTACATAACTCAATTACATATACTTTCACTTACAACGGCGAAAACTATATGCTATATCAAAGTGGATACAACCTTGGAAAAGGCAACAATACTGTTAAGTATCAAATCACCGACGACTATGGCAATATTATTCTTTACAAGGTTGGCGTAGTAACTCCAAGTGAAAAGTCTCCAACTAAAGCAATACTTATTACTGTTATTTGTCTTGTAGTTGTACTAATCATTATTAATATAATTATGAAGAAGGTTAGAAACGGAAAAGGTTTATTCGCTTTTGCTGATAAATACAAAGACAAAAATAAGAATGATTATTACATTGATTAATAAATAATAAAAGCCCTTATAGAAGGGCTTTTTTATTGCAATTTTCCCCAAAAAAAGCTAAGATAGGCTTAGAGGGT
>JAHHUG010000060.1 GCA_020024085.1 Christensenellaceae bacterium
ATATTAATTAGGTATATACTTTGGAATAAATAATTTTGGGAAAAGGTACAAAAATGAGTGGAGTTCTTGCAATATTTATAGTGGTGGTTATTGGCTTTTTTGCCAGTGTTTTTTTTGTACCACAAATCAAGGTTAAAAATTTTGTTATAGAAACATTTTGGATATTCCCAGTTATTGGAGTTATTGCATTACTTTCCTTTTCGTATTTAACATTCGAGGAAATATGGCAAAATTTAACAGCAAATACAAGTGTTAATCCACTTAAGATATTAACATTGTTTTTTTCTATGACAATAATATCCATTTATCTTGATGAAGCTGGCTTTTTTAGATATCTTGCAAGTAGGACTGCTTCAAAATCGGGAGGCAGTCAAAAAAAGTTTTTTTATGTAATGTATCTTGTGATATCAGTTTTAACAGTGTTTACCTCTAACGATATTATCATTTTAACTTTTACGCCATTTTTATGCTATTTTTGTAAGAATGCTAGGATATCTGCTAAACCATATCTTATTATGGAGTTTGTTGCAGCAAATACTTGGAGTATGTTTTTGATTATTGGTAATCCTACAAATATTTATCTTGCCACAAGTTATGGATTAAATTTTTTAGAGTACTCTAAAGTTATGGCTTTACCTACTATTGTTGCTGGACTTAGTTCGCTATTTATTATGAGGTTGCTATTTAGCAAGCAACTTAAAGATGCAATAGTAGTCAGCAATAATGAAGCAGTAATAGAGGACAAATTTGTGCTAGTTGCATCGTTAATTACCTTGATTGTATGTGTAATATCGCTAGTAGTATCATCATTTTTTAAGGAAGTTGAGATGTGGTATATAGCTTTTTCACTTGCAAGTTTGTTGATAGTAGTTGTAATAATTTATAAATTTGCAAATAGGGTTCAACCTAAAAAAATATTTTATACTTTCAGTCATCTTCCATGGCTTTTAATACCATTTGTGCTTGCTATGTTTATTATGGTACTAGCATTACAAAAATACGGTATAACGGCTGGAATTGCATCTTCACTTAATACCAGTTACGATGTGTTTACTTATGGTCTTACATCATTTTTGCTTGCTAATGTGCTTAATAATATACCTATGAGTGTGCTATTTTCGTCTATTGCTACAACCAAAAGTGCTGTGCTTGCAACAATTATTGCATCAAATATTGGAGCATTGCTTTCTCCTGTTGGTGCTCTTGCAGGAATTATGTGGTCTAATATCATTAAAAGTAATGGCGTTAAAATGAGTATGTTCCAGTTTGTAATATATGGAGCGATAGTTTCTATTCCTACATTAATACTAAGTTTGGGTACTTTGTATGGCATCTTGCTAATTTAAATAGTATAAAGATAATAATTAATTAATAAATATTGACCATACTATTGACAAAATGCAATAAAATATGTAATTTAGAATTATCAATGTAAAAATGGTGAATATTTTGGCTAAAATATATCGTAGTTTTACAAATAAATTAAAAGGAGTTAGTAATATGGCAAAATTTGTATGTTCTATTTGTGGCTATGTTCACGAGGGCGATGTTGCACCAGAAAAGTGTCCTCAATGTAAAGCACCACAATCAAAATTCGCAAAACAAGATGAAAATAAATTAGGCTGGGCTGCAGAGCATGTTATCGGTGTAGCAAAGGGTGTTCCAGAGGATATTATGGCTGGACTAAAAATGAACTTCGAGGGCGAATGCACAGAGGTTGGTATGTATCTTGCAATGGCAAGAGCTGCTCATCGTGAGGGCTACCCAGAGATTGGTTTGTACTGGGAAAAAGCTGCTTGGGAAGAGGCTGAGCATGCTGCAAAATTCTGCGAGTTAATTGGTGATTTGGTTTCTGAATCAACCGAGGAGAACCTAAAAGTTAGAGTTCTTGCAGAAAATGGTGCTACTCAAGGCAAATTTGACCTTGCAAAGAGAGCAAAAGAAGAAGGTCTTGATGCTATTCACGATACCGTTCACGAAATGGCAAGAGATGAGGCAAGACACGGCAAGGCTTTTGAAGGTCTATTAAACAGATATTTCAAAAAATAAAAATTAATAAAAAAGGAAGTAGATACTTCCTTTTTTTTTATTTAAATTACAAACTAAATAGGATTGTGATGTTTGTATAATATATATTTTAGGTTAGTATTGACTTTATATAAAAATAAATGTTAGCATAAATTATACAATAATAAAATTGTGTTTTTTAGGGAGAAATTATGAACGAGAATGGGAAAGGCAATGAGAAGGCAGTTTTAGAGGATAAGCTATCAAATCGTAATTTGATAATGTATTCTTTGGGTACATTTGGCAGAGATTTTGTATATGGTTTGTTTGCTTTTCAATTACTAAATTATATCATTTTTACCAAGCAACTTACAGCAGGCGAGTTTGCATCAATAACATTTATTATTATTGCTGCAAGATTATTTGATGCTTTTAACGACCCTATTATGGGAGGCATTGTAGAAAATACACACACTAAATGGGGCAAGTTCAAGCCTTGGCAATTAATAGGTGCAGTATTAACAGGCATTGTTATTATTACAGTATTTTCAAATGATTTACAAGGTGGAGCTTTTGTTGGATTGCTTGCATTTTTGTATTTTATGTTTAGCATAACATTCACAATGAACGATATTTCTTATTGGGGAATGTTGCCTTCTTTATCTACTAATGAACACGATAGAAGCAAACTTACATCTTTATCAAATTTAGTTGCTAGTGCAGGTGGTGGATTAGTTGGTGTCCTTGTTCCAGCCTTAACAACAGGTGAGTGGGCAATTAACGGTAGTGCTATTGATGGATATATGTATATTTCAATAGTAGCAGTATTTTTAATGATTGTGTTTCAAATGTTTACTATCTTTGGTGTTAAGGAAAAGCCTTTACCAAGCAATTTTATTAAACAAAAGTCATTAACACTTAAGGATATGTTTAAGGTTATTGTAAAAAATGACCAACTAATGTGGATTGCTTTAATTACTATCTTGTTTAGTATTGGTACTGGAGTTGTAGGTGGTGGACTAAGTATGACCTATATTTACTTTGAATTTGGTTATAATGGTTTACTTTTAACATTGTATAGCGTGCTTTTTGCTATTTGCAATGTTTTATTTACCATTTTATATCCTTGGTTGGCTAAAAAGTTCACTCGTACAAAATTGATGTACTCAACAGGTATTTCAATAATTGTTGGCTACATATTAATGATGATTATAGGATTAGCCGTTCCTACTGGAGCACCTCAATCAGCATTGTGGTACGGTAAATTTGTAGGTATGGCATTAGCAAATGGTATTATTGGATATGGTCAAGGTTTTTATATGATAATGGTAATATGCATTGCAAATACCGTAGAGTACAATGAATATAAAACCGGCAATAGAGATGAGGGACTAATATTCTCTATTCGTCCGTTTGCAGCGAAATTGGCAAGTGCATTGCAACAAGGCTTGGTTACAATAGTTTTTCTTGCTGCAGGAGTATTAAATATCACTAATAAAATTTCCGACTTTGAAAATCAAGCAGCACAAGGCTTAATTACTGGCGATGCAAAACTAAATGAGATAAATAATATTATTGCAAATGTACCTGAAGAACCAAAAATTATACTACTAATTTGTATGTGTATGATTCCAGTAGTATTTATGATTTGTGCATTGTGGATTTATAAAAAGAAATATATACTAGATGATAAAAAATTTGCAGAAATTACACAAGAAATCCAAAAAAGAAAAGAGCTAAATCAAGAAGCTACATCAATAGATGATGTTCAATAAAATTTGATTTGCTTGATGACAATCAAAAATTGAAAGACTATGTGTAAGTATTATTTATGAAAAAAATATAGTCATATCTCAAATATAAAACCACCGACTTAGTCGGTGGTTATTTATTATATAATATTAAACAAGTTATTTTCTACAATAATAAGATATTTAGATAACAACAAATATTTACAATATCTAAAAATATATTAATAGATATTTATTAGTTAATACAAAATTGGTTATTATTGCAATAAATAGACTTTATGTATTAAAATATAACAATAAAGTGTGGATATTGTTATAATATTAAATAAAAAGAAGAATTAATTTCTCTTTTAATATTGCTATAATATGTCAATATGTTCTCCGTTAAGTGCTTTGTTCATACTACGAACAGCACAGAATTTGCCACACATACTACAACTATCATCAAACTCTGGAGCTCTTTCTGCTCTAATTGCCTGTGCACTTTTTGGGTCAATAGCACAAGCCCATTGACCTTCCCAATCAAATTTATGCCTTGCATCACTCATTTTGTCGTCAATGTCTCTTGCTCCACGAACACCCTTTGCAATATCGGCAGAATGTGCAGCAATTTTGCTTGCTATTATACCTTGCTTTACATCATTTAGGTTAGGTAATGCAAGATGCTCGGCAGGAGTTACATAGCATAGGAAAGCAGCGCCATTCATAGCAGCAACAGCACCACCAATAGCAGCAGTAATATGGTCATATCCTGGTGCAATATCGGTTACAAGTGGTCCTAAAACATAGAAAGGTGCACCCATACAAATGCTTTGTTGTACCTTCATATTTGCAGCAACTTGGTCTAGTGGAACATGTCCAGGGCCTTCTACAAGTACTTGAACATCTTTTTCCCATGCTCGTTTAGTTAATTCGCCTATTCTAACAAGTTCTTCTATTTGGCAAACATCGGTGGCATCAGCAAGACAACCTGGTCTGCAAGCATCACCAAGTGATATTGTTACATCATATTCTCTACAAATATCTAGTATTTCATCGTAATACTCATAGAATGGGTTTTCTTCGCCTGTCATACACATCCAAGCAAATACAAGAGAGCCACCACGAGATACAATGTTCATTTTCCTTTTATGCTTTTTTATTTGGTCAATGGTTTTTCTAGTGATACCACAGTGTAAGGTAACAAAGTCTACACCATCTTGTGCATGCAACCTTATTACATCAATAAAGTCTTTAGCAGTTAGTGTATCAAGGTCTCTTTGGTAGTGAATAACACTATCATATACTGGGACAGTACCTATCATAGCAGGGCATTCTGCTGTTAGTTTTTGTCTAAAAGGCTGAGTATTGCCATGACTAGATAAATCCATAATTGATTCAGCACCCATATCTACTGCAGACAAAACTTTTTGCATTTCTATATCGTAATCTTTGCAATCACGAGAGACTCCAAGGTTTACATTGATTTTGGTTCTAAGCATAGAGCCAATACCTTCTGGGTTTAAACATTTATGTAATTTGTTAGCAGGAATAACTACCTTTCCGCTTGCAACAAGTGGCATTAATTCTTCCACTGTCATTTTTTCTTTTTCTGCTACTATTTTTAATTCGTTTGTTACAATGCCACGACGAGCAGCATTCATTTGAGTTGTATAATTTTTTTCCATAATATCCCCCTATTAATTATTATTCAATAAATATCCATGATTAAGTGGACCAGAGCCTTTGCCTAAGTCAAGGTTACTTTTCAAAGCACCCGATATATACTTTTTGGCATTAGCTATTGCTGTTTCCAAATTTAGACCTTTGGCTAAATTTGATGCGATTGCACTAGATAATGTGCAACCTGTGCCATGAGTATTTGGGTTATTGATTCTTTCGCCATTAAACCAAGTAAATTTGCCATTGTTGTATAGCAAATCATCTGCATCAGCGATACTATGACCACCTTTACAAAGTACTGCACAAGAATATTTGTCGCCGATAATTTTAGCAGCAGTTAACATATCTTGTTTGTTTTTAATGGCAATACCAGAAAGAATCTCCGATTCAGGTATGTTTGGAGTGATAACCTCTGCAAGAGGGATTAAAACTTTTGTCATTTTGTCAATAGCTGTTTCTTTAGAAAGAGCAGAACCACTTGTTGCGACCATAACTGGGTCTATAACTATATGTTCTGCTCTGTACTCTATAAGTTTATTAGCTATAACCTCTACAAGTGCAGGCGATGAAACCATTCCTATTTTTACTGCATCGGGACGAATGTCCTCAAATACTGCATCAATTTGTTGCCCAAGAAATTCTGGAGTTACTTCCAATATTCCTTTAACGCCGGTCGTATTTTGTGCTGTGAGAGCAGTAATTGCTGTCATAGCATAAACACCATTCATAATCATGGTTTTCATGTCTGCTTGAATGCCGGCGCCTCCGCAAGAATCACTTCCTGCGATTGATAATGCTGTTTTCATTTTTTCTCCTTAAACTTCATTATTTTTGTATAGCGATGCAAGTGGTGCCCCCAATATACCGCTAGTATTTTAATAAAAATTAATTGTTTCGTTGGCAAGCTGTGCTACTTTGTCAAAGTCTTCGCACTTATCCAATACTCCTACCACATAAAATCCTGCTTGTTTTGCAGTATTTATGGCAAATAGGGCATCTTCATATACGATAGTATCTTTAATAGAACTGCCTAGTCTTCGTATTGCTTCAAAATATACATCGGGTTTATTTTTGCCCACTCCAACTTCTTCGCTAGATAATATAAACTCAAAGTAAGACTTGATTTTTAATCTATCTAAACAACTATTCATTAGAGCAGTAGAGGTAGAAGATGCTACGCACATAACTACTCCTTGAGATTTTAATTTGTCTAAATATTCCTTTACTTTTGGTTTTAATTCAATGTCGTTTTTGTAATGGTTATCCATTAAAGTTGACATATCTTTAATTAGCGATTCGGGTGTTCCTGATAAATTAAAATAATTTATAAAGTACCTAGAAGATTCTTCAAGTGTCATAGGCTTGATTGCTTCTATTACCTCATTAGGAATGGCTTTTACACCTCTTATAGTTAGATATTCTTCTGCTAAATTCTCCCAAACAGGCATAGAGTCTATTAGAGTTCCGTCCATATCAAAAATTGCATATTTTTTATTCATTGTTTACCATCTTTTTAGATAATGTTAATAGCTCTTTAGTAGCACTTGCTATATCTTTTGCACCAAATAGAGCAGAGATAACAGATATTCCGTCTAGTCCACGACCTGCAAGTTGCATTACATTAAAACTATTAATTCCACCTATTGCAACAGTAGGAACTGTTGATACATCGCAAATTGCTTTCATTGTTTCTGCTGGCATTACATCGCAGTCGGTCTTTGTTGATGTTGAAAAAGCAGCTCCAAGTCCTAAGTAGTCAGCACCATTTTTAATAGCTTCAACAGTTTCTTCAATGGTATGAGCAGATACACCTATAATCATATCTTTACCTACTTTTTTTCTAATTTCGCCTGCATTCATATCTTCTTGACCTACATGTACACCATCAGCACCACATTTAATTGCAATATCTACATTATCATTGATAATAAAGGGTACATTGTATTTTTTGCATAGTGCTTTTACCTCAAAAGCTTCTTTTAGAAATTCATCATCATCTAGGTCTTTTTCTCGTAGTTGCAAGCAAGTTGCACCATTTTGCAACACTAGTTCAATTTGCTCTATTAATGATAATTCGCCAACCCAATAACGGTCGGTTATTGCATATAGTTGCATCATGCTTTTATCGAATTTCATATTTTGCTCCTTCTTCCAATTGTTCTGCAGTTAAGTTGCACATAGCATCAATTATGTAGCCTCTATAACTTACATTTCCGTCCATACTTGTCATTCTCTTTTTGGCAATTTCGCCACATAGTCCCATAGCACAAACGGCAGCAGCAGTAGCCTCTAATGGTTCGTCAGGATTTGCAGTAACATATGCAGCAACAAGAGCAGATAATTGACAACCTGTGCCCGTAACTTTGCTCATAAATGGGTCTCCATTAAATATGCAATATGCTTTTTTGCTGTCAGCAACAATATCAATAGCACCAGTTATAGCAATAACAGCACCTGTTTTTTTGGCAAAGGCTTTAGCAAAAGCAACTGCATTATCAAGGTTATCCATAGTAACGGTATCTTCAACGCTTGCATCTACTCCTTGGGTTTTACCAACACCATTAACTAAAGTTTTTATCTCGGAAATATTACCTCTTATTGCTGTAAATTTTACCTCTTGTAATAATTTATTACAAACATCAGTTCTTAGTTGTGATGCACCTGCACCAACAGGGTCTAGTACAACAGGGTGACCATATTCATTATGTTTTTTACCAGCAGCAAACATTGAAGGTACGGCAATTCCCATTGTGCCGATGTTGATATTAAGTCCATCGCAAACTTTAGCAAAGTCTTCTACTTCGTTGATATCATCAGCCATTACTGGCGAACCACCACAAGCAAGCAAGATATTAGCACAATCGTTTACTGTAACATAATTTGTAATATTTTGTATTAGTGGACATTTGTTTCTTACATTTGTTAATCTGTCTTTAAGCATATTATTTCTCCTAAAATTTAATAAAAAAAAGGAATACCCCTACAGATATTCCTAGAAATTTCCTATAACTTCCTACGCCGGCATTATCCGTATCAGGTTAAATGGTCGAAGTATTATCTTCCTCTCAGCCAATTTGGGCTCCCATGTTTTTTTTAATTATTATAGCACTCACTTTTTTGCTTTGCAATAGTATATCGAAAAATTAATTTAAATTTTATATGCGAGTAAAATTTTAAATTCAAGCTACAAAAATATATAAAACATAAATCGCTATAAAAAATGTGTACTTATAGTGATTGCTTGTCGAAGCCTACATTTTGAAGCTAGAACAGAGAATTTATAGATATATAAATAATCGTATTTAGAAGTATATATATAAGTATTTCCTTAATCGGTGGTGTTGTATTTTCTTTT
>JAHHUG010000061.1 GCA_020024085.1 Christensenellaceae bacterium
GAACAAGATACACTGTTTATAAATTTAATGAAGATATTTCCCTTAAAAATACTTATTTTGAATATAAAAAAAGTGATAGCAACAATCTACCACTTTTATTTATAGAGGCTTATATAGCCGAAGATTTTACAAAAATTAAGGAGTATTTGTCTTTTGATGTGAACTATAATATTCTGCATGAATATCTACAAAACATCACTCTTGTTAAGTGTCCGTTTGAAAAAGAAGGTCTATATTTTACTAATTCCTATGGTAATTTTAAGGTGGCAAGGACCATAGAATGTAAAATATCTAATAATAAAATAGATACATTCGACCTTATATAAGTTTGCTATAATACGCCTCTATTATACATATTTAACAAGCTATAAAACTAACTAAATTGACTTTTTACCCTTTAAGCCTATCTCCTCACAAAGCTCTTCAAGGCTTTTTTCTGGCATTGTATTTACCTTTTTTTCAATACTATCAAACTCACAAATTTGGCTTTTTAATTCGTTTACTAGCCTATCTGCTTGCTCCTCTTGGAGTTTATTAATTCTCTCACTTTCCATATCAAATTGCATCTCCTCATCAGTGGCTATTGTAGGCAAAACAATATTTAATCTACTCAATTTGTCAATTAAACTCTGTTTTGTGCTAATTACCACACTTTCCATATTATTACTATCCTTATCAAAATGGTATTTTAATTTGAGTTCTTCATAGCAATTTGTCCACTTTGCACCGAATATTTTTAGCCTTTCAATCTCTAGGGCATATTGAGTTTTTAATTCGTTTTCAATATCGTTTGCTCTTTTTGTTGCCTCTGTCATAGTTCGTTCAATTAGCTTTTCCTTATTTCTATAAACCTGCACTTCAGCTTGCAAATCATCATTCTGTTTTTTTAAGTCCTCAATCCTAGATTTTTGTTCAGCAGTTACTAAATCAAAATTATTTTTAAGGTTATTCAAAAACTCGTTTACTTCATTTTTGTCATAGCCTCTTAGTTTTTTCTTAAAAACCATTTTCCCCTCCAAAAAAAATATAGCCATAAATAATTTATGACTATATTATAATTTCTTTTTGTATTCAGTTTTTAAGTAAAAATGTTATCTTTTGGTAGCTTTTGTCAATAATTCTTGTTTCAAATTATACAACTTGTCAGATAGGTCTACCTTATATTTATGAGGATACATCAATCTACGATATTCTGGGTAGAACTCGTTAATGCATTTGTTTGCGTACTTGCCAATCTCTTGTAGGGTTGGGAAATCGTAAACAACCTTACCATCTTTAATAACATCAACCATTAACTCTTTTATTGAATAATTTGTAAAGGTTGTTTCCTTCCATCTATCATCTGGGTCATAGATTGTAAGTGGTTTAGTTGTATCAAATACCTCATCTTTTAAGCAAATAAGGTCTGCTCTTGCCATTCCGTTTTCGTCGTAAATTCTAATTGTTTTCTTAAGTCCTGGATTTGTAATTTTAGCAGTAGTATTGCTAATCTTCATTTTTGGAACAAGTTTACCATTTTCCTCAATAGCAGCTAACTTATATACACCACCAAGGCTTGGATTGTCGTAACTTGTAATCATACGAGTACCGATACCATAAATATCAATTTTTGCACCTTGAATATGCAATGACTCCAAAATTTCTTCATCAATATCGCCACTAGCAAAGATTTTAGCATCTTCATGACCAGCTTTATCAAGCATTTTTCTTGCCTCTTTTGATAGGTAAGCAAGGTCGCCAGAGTCAATTCTAATACCAACTGGCTTATGACCATTTGCCTTTAGCTCATCAAATACTTTGATAGCGTTTGGAACACCTTGTTTTAATGTGTCATAAGTGTCAACAAGCAATAAGCAACCATCTGGATTTTGTCTTGCATACTCTCTAAAAGCTGTAATTTCATCAGGGAAACTCATTACCCAACTATGTGCGATTGTACCTTTTACTGGGATATCAAACATCTCACCTGCAAGCACATTACTTGTAGAACCACAACCACCTACATAGGTAGCTCTTGTGCCGTAAATACCAGCATCAGGACCTTGTGCTCTACGAAGACCAAACTCAGAAATGCTTGCACCATAAGCACTATCAACAATAGTTCTTGCTTTAGTTGCAATAAGTGTTTGATGATTAATTATGTTTAGAAGGGCTGTCTCCAAAAATTGAGCCTCAAACATAGGTGCTTTAACAGTAAGTATTGGCTCGTAAGGGAATACTATTGTACCCTCTGGCACTGCATAAATATCGCCTGTAAACTTAAAGTTTTCAAGCCTTGAAATAAACTCATCAGAAAAAATATTTAGACCTTTTAGATAATCAATATCTTCCTTTGAAAAGTGAATATTTTTTACCCAATCAATAGCTTGCTCTAGTCCACAAGCAACAGCTCTGTGCAAGCCCTTTGATTGACGATAAAATATATCAAATACACCAATATTTTGCTCTGAACCACACCTTAAATAACCATCCATCATGGTCATCTCATAAAGGTCGGTAAGTAATGTTAAATTTCTCATTATAACTCCACTTTACAAGCACCACTTTCGCGAATACTCATAACAAAAATATTTTTCTCTCCAAATAATTCTTTCATTTTATTGCAATAGTTTTCTACTGCATCATTTTCTACATAACTAATAATTGTACCAGCAAAACCACCACCGTGAACTCTTGATGCCCTTACACCCTCAATAGTTTTAGAATAGTTTACACCTAGTGAGATAAGTTCGTCGATATCCCCATCAACTCGGTAGTTTTGTAGTTTTGTTTCACTGCTTAAACCAGATTCTTGAATCATTTTGCAGAATAAATTAGAATCCACATTTTTAATAGCCTCAACAGCCTTTTCCACCCTCTCGTTCTCCTCGAAGTAGTGTATAGCTCTAAGAAGAGCTCTGCCATTAAATTGTTGTTTTAATTTTACAATATTTTGATAAAATTCTTCCTTTGAAACCTCACGAAGAACCTTTTTATCAAAGAATGATGCAATATCTTCCATTTCACTTCTAATTGAAGCATAAGCATCAGTCAAATTAGAATGGTTGCCACCAGTATTTACAACAACGATTTTCATATCGTCGAAATTCCAATGATAGTGTTTGATTTCAGGTTTTTGTGTATCCTTAAAATCAATGTACGATACTCCACCAAGACTGATAGCAGATTGGTCAAGTAATCCACAAGGCTTGTTAAAATAAACATTTTCTGCATATTGAGATGCTTGAGCTTTAACAACCTCATCAATTTTGCCATCGTTAAAAAATACATTCAAAATTTCTGCAATAAGTACCTCAAATGAAGAAGAAGAACTTACACCAGCACCCTTTGCAACATCGCTAATTGCATTTGCATTAAATCCACCAACTTTATATCCGTTGTTTATGTAGTAGTTTACAACACCCTTAACAAGCGCAATACTCTTGCCATACTCATCAGCCTTAACCTTGGTATCATTGATATTTACAAGCATTGCAGGATAACCCTCACTAATAAAGCTGATATAGTCGCTATTATTTTTACTTGCAACAGCCAATGTATCTACACTAATAGCACCAGCAACAACCTTACCATTGTTATGGTCGGTATGGTTACCAATGATTTCTATTCTACCCGGAGAACTGAAAAATACACCGTCCTCACCAAAATTCTCTCTATGATTTTGATATAATTCTGCAAATCTTTTAGCTTGAGTTGCAGTTTGAGAGTCGCCATATAGACTTTTTATAGTTTCTGCAAAATTTGCACTAGATAATAAATCACTTTCTTTAATTTGTATTGCCATTTTTACCTCAATATAGTATACTATTGTAGATAGTATGTTTAAGTTTTATTTTTTAATTATAACACGATATACTTGTTAAATCAATCATTTACAAAAAAGAGAGGGTAAAATGACAGAACCAAATACTTTAGTACAAGAATTAGTACTTTATGCAGAAAAAAACTTATATTTGCAAAAGGAAGATGAGGTTTATATTACAAATCTTCTACTACATAGATTAGATATACCTTATCCAACCGAAGAGGAAGTTACAAAAGTAAGAGATGTTGTAAGCATTATGGACGATATTTTAGCTTATGCTATCGAAAAAGGTTTGACAACCGAAAAGGAAAAAACTTTATTTGAAACAGAAATTTTAGGTATGGTTTCTCCACTTCCATCAAGAACAAGACAAATGTTTTACGATGATTTCTCTAACTCTCCAAAACTTGCTACCGACAAATTTTTTAAGTTTTGCAAAGATGTAAACTATATTCGTACAAAAGATATAGCAAAAAATATTATGTGGAATACCACTCAAGAAAAGGGCGATATACAAATTACTATCAACCTTTCTAAACCAGAAAAAGACCCAAAAGATATCCTAAGAGCGAAAATGGATAAATCAAAAAAATATCCAAAATGTATGCTTTGCAAGGAGAATGAAGGTTTTAGTGGCACATATAACCTACCTGCAAGACAAACTTTAAGGATTATTCCAATCAAACTTAACAACGAGGATTGGAACTTGCAATACTCTCCTTATAGATATTTCGATGAACATTGTATAGCATTTTCAAACGAACATAGGCCTATGAAAGTAAGCATTAACACATTTAGAGCAATGCTTGACTTTGTAACAATGTTCCCACACTACTTTATCGGCTCTAATGCAGCACTTCCAATCGTTGGTGGCTCAATACTATCTCACGACCACTACCAAGGTGGTGCAAAAGTATTGCCAATGTTCAAAAGAGAAAACAAGTTAACCTTTAAGTCAGCTAAACACCCAGAGGTAAAAATCGGTATTGTTGACTGGTACAATAGTGTAGTAAGGATTACATCTTCAAATAGAGCTGAACTTGAACTTGTTGCTGAAGAAATCCTAAATGCATGGAATAATTACACCGACGAATCTGTTGGCATTATCGCAAAAGACACCGAACAACACAATGCTATTACCCCTATTGCAACACTAGAAAATGGCGAATACACCCTAAACTTCATTTTGAGAAATAATAGATGTGATGATGAGCATCCATTTGGTATCTTCCACCCTGCTGAAAGATTACACAACATCAAAAAGGAAGGTATCGGCATAATCGAGGTAATGGGACTATTTATCCTACCAGGTAGACTAGAAAAAGAAATGAATATGATTAAGGATTACCTAGTAGGTAATACTGTATTAGATTTAGCTAAACTTGACGAAAACGATGCTTTATACAAGCATATTGGCATGATAAAAGCTCTTGAGTGTGAACTTAACGGAGAAAAGAACGAAAAGAAAGTTAGCGATTCAATACAAAATTACATTAATCGTGCTTGCTCTGAAATCCTATTTACAACAGGCGTATTCAAGCAAGATGAACAAGGCACAAAAGCATTCAATCGCTTTATCGAATCAGTAGGATACGAACTTGTAAAATAACTTATAAGTATAGTTTTCTACTTATATATTGTTTTATTTATAAACATAATAGTATATTAAATGTAAATATTTTTACATAAAAAAAGCCTAACAAAATGTTAGGCTTTTTATTAATCAATTTTATACATCATAACGAATATTAATTTCTTGCTCCCAAACTTGACCTGTCTTTTTATCGGTAACTACAAATTTTGCAGGTGTACTCTCTCCTGGAGAAATTATTCCAGCGACATTGATTGCTATGCAATTATTTTCATAATCTGCATCTGCAGTTAGTGTCATATTTTTATCAAGAAGAATAATCTTGAATGTAGCATCTGGCTCATAGGTAATATTACCAAAACTTTCACTAAATGCACTATTAAAATGAATTTTTACATCTTGACGATAAATATTCATTGTATTAGTTTGTACATCAAAAGTTTTGTTTTCACCTTTACTAAAGTTAAGGGCTAACTCTGCAGAATTGTATGGGCAAACTTTGAATGTAACTTTTTTAACTACATTATCAACAGTTATTGTAACAACAACATCTTGCATATTTATCTCGTTTACTTTTGGCAAATTAATAATAAGAGCATTTCTATCAATTTTTGCAAGTCTTGTATTATTTACAGAAAAAGCTACATCTTGCTTTGCATCGCTAGGAACTACCGTTGTCTGTAAGTAAATAGGAGCAAAAGTCTCACCTGAATTACTGGTTTTTGTAACTACATAATAAGTATCAGGAACTTTGGTGTCTTTAATAACTGTTTCAGTTTCCTGTATTTTGCATAAAACATCTGTTGCAAGTCTAGATATCACAACATTAATAGTCTTTTTAGTTCCATCAAATGCAGTAATAGAAATTGTTGTATTACCAACAGCTAATGCTTCGTATGTACCAGTATTTTTGTCGATGGTAATTTTAGAAGTATCGTTAGAGATAAATGTCAAAGACTTGTCTTTTGCCTCATAGTTAACACTTGCAGATAATTTGCCGGTATCTCCAACCAACAAAATCAATTCGTCTTTTGCAGTAATTGTTGTAGGAACAGTATCATTTCCTCCAACACAGGCAGTTAAACCTAATGAAAGCAAAAGAATTAATGATGCAAGCATTACGCTTTTGAATTTTTTGAATCTCATAATAAAACCTCTTTTTTTTAATATAACAAATAATATTCAAAAAATTAATAGAAAAGACTAAAAATATGATTAAAAATACTATAAGCATGTAAAATTAGCTAAAAATTTCAAAATAATGTATAAATTTTTTATAAAATCAAAATTTTTTTGTTTTAAAGGTAATAAAAAAGGCAATAATTGCATATATTTATTTGATAAAACCATCTATTAAGCAATATATTGACAATTAAATAAAAAAATGCTATAATATTTCTATTGTGCTAAGCGGGGAGCTAGTGGTGCCCTGTACCTACAATCCACTTTAGTAGGGCTGAATACCTCTTTCGATTTGTTTTATGGGAAGCTGGAACTAGCAAGGAATGTTGACTTTTAGGTCTTATGCAATAGTGCATCGTGAACCGTGTCAGGACTTGACGGTAGCAGCACTAAGCGATTAACATTATGTGCCATAAGGTTGCTTAAAAAGAGTTACCTACTAGGATACCGTTTCGGTAGAACTTGTCAACAGAGGTTGCACAATATTTTTTTATTAGCCGATTGGCTAATTTTTTTTTACATTTTTTTAATTTGATATATTATTTATATATTATATTAATTATAATATCATAAGATAACCTCAATTTAAATATTTTAAGCAAAAATTTATTGCACAAAATTGTCCTCAATCGAACTATATAGTACACATTTAGCAATTTTTTAGTAATTAAAATACCGTTTTACAAAATTTTACAATAATAAAACATATCTTAAAATTCAAATATAATATTATAAAACTCCTTAATCGAACTAAATAGCTCGTTTCACGCAATTATATCAGTGTATGCACTCATAATTTTAAAAAATAAAAATCCACTTATAAACAATCAAATATATATGCACAAAATAGCAAAATTAAGTTAGAAATTAATAATCAATTAACATTTATGTTTATATGTGATATAATATTTGTATTATGAATATTTGTGGTTTTGAAAAATTTTCGCTTGTCGATTACGACAATTATGTAACATGTACAGTCTTTACAAAAGGTTGCAATTTTGTATGCCCATTTTGTCACAACTCGTCACTTGTGCTTAAGGATAAATTTGCCGAAAATATCCCAGAAGAAGATGTTTTTAGCTACCTTCAAAAAAGAAAAGGTATGGTAGATGCAGTTTGTGTTAGTGGTGGTGAACCTACCCTTCAACCTGACCTAAAAGACTTTATCAAAAAAGTAAAATCTATGGGATTTAGGGTAAAACTTGACTCTAATGGAACTAAACCCGAACTATTAAAGGAACTAATTGATGAAAAACTTGTCGATTATGTTGCTATGGATATAAAAAATTCACTTGGTAAATATGCTCAAACTGTTGGGCTAAATACTATCAATCTAAATCCAATCACTAAAAGCATAGAATTACTTAAAAATTCAGGTATCGACTACGAATTTAGGACAACTTTAATTAAAGAATATCACACCCAAAATGATATCGAACAAATTGCAGAGCTTATAAAAGGTGCAAAAAACTATGCATTGCAAAAATTTGTTGATAACGGCGAATGCATAACCCATAATTTGACAGAAGTTGATAAAGAAACAGTGGATAGCTATGTAGAAATAGTTAAACCATTTGTACAAAATGTAAAAGTTCGTGGCTACTAATATGAATATCAAAAACAAAACAACCATTAAACCAAAAGAGCTTACAAATATTATTAGTAAAGCAACTTCGTTTATTAGTCCAGCAATTACACTATCAATTACAATCGTGTTTGCATTACTAACATTTGCACTTGTAATACTTAATCTTGGTGGAATACCAGGTTTTACTACCGTTTATCCTACAATTACTGCAATTGTTATGTGTATATTTATTGTACTATATTCTTTACCACGAACATTTGCAAAAACATTTATTAAACAAAAAGGCGAACTAAAACAAGAGTTGCAATTTGACTACACTTTTATGTCTAGTACATTTGATGTAGTTAGTACTATCAACGGAGAAACAACAAATTCAACATTTACATACAATAGCTTGTACAATATTAAAAATAAAAAAGATTATACTTTAATTTATCTTACAAAAGCCGATGTTCTTGTAGTAAAATATAATGGTTTTACTGGTAATGATAAGGATAAATTTATAGAAAAAATAAATAATTATAAAAATAAAAAAGGATAGAATATATCCTTTTATTTTTTACAAAATTTCATTATATC
>JAHHUG010000062.1 GCA_020024085.1 Christensenellaceae bacterium
TTAAGACAGTGGTGCCGGCAATGTGCTTATATGAAATACATCAATAAACATCAAGTTATGCTAAAATAATAAATTTAGATTAGTAAATATTAATTACATATTATTTATCTACTACTCTTTAATTTTTACGGTTATTTCGGTAATATATTCGTCGATTGTAAAGCAATTAAGCTCGTTTACACCTACCTCATATCCGTATCCCTCAAGCACATAGTTATTTTCTTTTGCATATTTTAGGATTTCGTGGTAGATATCCATAATTCTATTCCAATCACCCTTTGTGTACACTCTAATATACTTACCTTTTGGTTTGATATCAAAACTAATGTTTTCCTGTTCTATTGTATTTTTTGTAGGTAATACCGACATAAAAAATCTATCATAAGATAGTAATTTATCATTATATATATTATCAACAGATATTCTACAACCAAATTTACTTGTAATATCCTTTTCTTGTTTTACCTTTGAATTAAAGCTTCGCATTAACCTGAAATAATCTTCATTGCTATCATCTATAAAATCTTCACTAACAAGAAGTTTTTCCTCCTCAAGTTCAACAATTTCAATCTTGCCGTCCTCAATTGTATTCAAAAACTTTAATTGGTCAAGTTTACCCTCAATATAATTTTTTGTGTTGGATAGCTTGGTAATATCTTTATCAAGCATTTTAATCTGGTCGATAAATAGTTGTTGTAATTTCTCTGTACTTCTATCCTGTTTATATTCTTTAATTTCGTCAATACTTAAACCGAGTCTACGCATTACAAGTATTAATTCAAGCTCTACACTTTGGTAATAGCTATAATATCTATATCCATTTTCCCCTACAATGCTTGGCTTGATTAAGTCGATTTCATCATAGTAATGCAGTGTCCTTTTGTTGATATTGTGAAGTTTTGCAAATTCGCCTGTACTAAAATATTTAAAATTTTTCATAAAAACCCCTTGACTTTACAGCTACTGTATAGTTTACAATATAACATATAAAGGAATTATTAGCAACTAAAATTACTAAATGAGGTTAAACAATGATATTAGAAAAAGCAACTAAAAGCGATTACCCTAAAGTATTTGAACTATACAACAAATCTTTCCCAAAGCATGAGAAAAAACCTTTGTGGCTACTTAAAAAAAACTTAGGTAAAAATTACGACTTGTTTGTAGTAAAGGAAGAAGATTTAGTAGCAGGTTTTATGATTGCAGTTCCAGTTAAAGATAGTAATGTTGTAATGTTTGACTACCTTGCTGTAAATACTGACCTTCGTTCTAAAGGATATGGTACATTTATTCTAAATGAAGCTGTTAAGTATTATGACGGTAAAAAAGTGTTTTTAGCTTGTGAAACATTAGATGATAATGCAGATAATAGTGAACAAAGAAGAAAAAGATATTCTTTTTACGAGAGAAACGGCTGGAAAAATACCGGACTTATCACAAAAGGAAGCAGTGGCGAAATGTATCTACTTGCATTTGAACCAATCACTCGTGAAGAATATGTATTAGCTCAACAATTTGCTTGTGGCAAACTTCTTGCAAAACTTGGTAAACTTGATGCTGTGTATCACGAAGAACTAGATTACTTCAAGAAGTAATATCTTTATACATACATTGCTATGAAAATAGCAAAGACAATTTTGTAGTAAAAAACTACTTAATATAAAATAAACATAAATTATAACTACATAAGTAGTTAAATCGAAATTTTCCTTTCCCAATAAATTTTTACAAAAGGACTTCCTACAAGCTAGGGAGTTCTTTTGTTTTAAATATTATTATATAGTTATTTGTTTTTCATTTTTAGTATTCTATTTTATATTTTAATTATCTATCTTCTTAATTATATTATGCAAATTCTAATTTTACTAAACTACCATAAATATGCATTTTTTCTACTCATTTTACCGTTTTTACGGGCAGAATATTTATTTTTGACTATTTTAAGATAATTTTTACAACAAAAAAAGGATAGAAAATCTATCCTTAATTTATCATTTTTTTAATTATTTTTTTATTCAATAATGCTATTATTTATTGTACTTTTTTGCTTAAATATACAATTAGTACATTGATATCAGCAGGAGAAACACCACTAATTCTGCTTGCTTGACCAAGGTTAAGTGGACGGATTTGTTCTAGCTTTTCTCTTGCTTCAACACGAAGTCCTTGCAAAGACATATAGTCAATATCGGTAGGCAATTTTCTGTTTTCTAGCTTTGTCATTTCCTTAATTTGAGACAACTGTTTTTGAAGATATCCCTCATATTTCATTTCGGTTTCTGCCTCAACTAAAGCATCTTCTCTAAATTCCAAAAACTCTGGGAAAACAGTTTGAACATCTTTGTAACCGATATTACTTCTTCTAAACAATTCCTTTATTGTGATACCATGCTCAACAGCTGTCTCGCCCTTTTCAACAAGTAAATCATTTACAAGTTTTGGCGAAATTGGTCTATCTGCAAGATGTATAATCTCTTTGATTTGAGCTTTTTTCTCTAGCATATTATCAAGTCTTTCCTTGGTAGCAAGTCCAATACTGTAACCAAGTTCAGTTAATCTAAGGTCGGCATTATCTTGACGAAGGAATAGTCTATATTCGGCACGAGAAGTCATCATTCTATATGGCTCATTTGTGCCTTTTGTAACAAGGTCATCAATAAGCACACCGATATACGCCTCATCTCTACGAAGTACTATTGGCTCCTCTCCCTTAATATAACGGCTAGCGTTGATACCTGCCATAATACCTTGAGCTGCTGCCTCCTCATAACCACTACTACCATTGATTTGACCAGCAGTAAACAAGCCTTTAACCTTTTTTGTCATCAAGCTTGGGGTAAGTTCCATAGGGTCCAAACAATCGTATTCTATCGCATATGCAAACCTTAAAAACTTGCAGTTTTCTAGTCCCTCAATGGTGTGGTACATCTCTAATTGCACATCATAAGGAAGAGAAGAACTTAGTCCTTGAGCATACATTTCGTTAGTTGTCCTACTCTCTGGCTCTATAAAGATTTGGTGTCTATCCTTATCCTTAAACCTCATAACCTTTGTTTCAATAGATGGGCAATATCTAGGACCAACACCTACGATTTCTCCATTGTAAATTGGCGACCTATCAATATTATCCATAATAACCTTGTGAGTTTTTGGATTTGTGTAGGTTAGGTAGCAAGGCTCTAAATTTACCAATTTTTCCTTTGTCATAAATGAAAAAGAAGAGATATTGTCGTCGCCATCTTGACGAACCATCTTTGAAAAATCAATAGAATTTTTGTCAAGTCTTGCAGGTGTACCAGTTTTGAACCTTCTAATTTTGATATTATTATCAATAAAACTTTGAGTTAATTTGGTAGCTCGTTGAAATCCTGAAGGTCCTTCATCTTTGGTATAATCGCCAATAATAATCCTAGAATTTAGGTAAACACCACTACAAACAACAACGGTTTTTGCACGGAATTCAATACCCATCAAAGTTTTTACACCCTTAATTACACCATCTTCAACAATTAGCTCGGTTGCCTCTTGTTGAACTAAATCTAGGTTAGGCTCTTCCTCAAGAACCCTCTTCATATATTGGTGATAAACTACCTTATCTTGTTGAGCTCTAAGTGATTGAACAGCCGGTCCTTTAGCAGTATTAAGCATCTTGATTTGGATTAAAGTATTGTCTGCTGCAATACCCATTTCGCCACCAAGTGCATCAATTTCTCGTACAAGATGTCCCTTCGCAGTTCCACCAATCGAAGGATTACACGCCAAAAAGCCTATATTATCTAGGCTTATTGTCATTATCACTGTTTTGTGTCCCATTCTAGCAAGGGCAAGACCAGCCTCAATTCCAGCGTGACCTGCACCTACTACTATCGCATCATAATTATACATATTATTTACCCAAACAGAACTTTGAGAAGATTGCATCAATAATATCCTCGGTAGCCGTTGTGCCTGTGATATAACCAAGATTATCCCAAGCATCTTTTAGCTCCATAAGTCTTATGCAATTATCAAGTTCATCATATTTTTCTCTTACTATATCTATACTTTCTTTTGCTTTAACTAGTGCTTGATAGTGTCGTTTTAGAATGATTGCCTCTCCACCAGTAGTAACCTTTCCAGAGCTTACCATTTCCACAATCCTATCTAACACCTTGTCAATATTGATTCTATTTTTGCAAGAAATATATATTGTATCGTTTGTATTTTCGTATTTGTTATCAAGTTTATCAATTTTGTTTACAACCTTAATAACCTTTTTATTCTTCAATATATCTTCAAGCTCGCTACTTCTATCCTCGTCGGTAGCATCTATAACATACAAAACAATATCACTGCTTTGGATTTCGCTTTTTGCCATTTCGATACCAGCTTGCTCAACGATATCCTCACTATTTCTAATACCAGCAGTATCAGTGAACACAATTTTTAATCCTTTATGTTCAACACTTTCCTCAATGATATCTCTAGTAGTTCCTGCAATATCAGTAACAATAGCCCTTTCTCTATTTAGAAATGCATTAAGCAAAGAAGATTTACCAACATTAGTTTTGCCACATAAAGCAACACGAACACCCTCTTTTACCATTCTACCATAGGTGTAGCTTGAAACAAGTTTAGCAATATCGTTGTGGATATCCTCTAGGTGAACTCTAGTATATTCCTCCACCTCTTCCTCCAATTCCTCTGGATAGTCAAGGCTTGCTTCGATTCTTGCAATAACATCGGTAAGTTTATCTTGTAGTGTTACAACTTGCTTTGTCAAATTGCCTTCCATTAGCCTATATCCAGCATTCAAACTTGCCTCACTATCGGCATTAATCATTTCGATTACACCCTCGCAATCTGCAAGTGCCATTTTGCCATTAATAAAAGCTCGTTTGGTAAACTCTCCCCTATCGGCAGGCTCTGCACCATTTTTGATAAGTAAATCAAGAATCTTATTAATTAGTGTAACACCACCGTGGCATTGAAATTCCACGATATCCTCACCTGTATATGAATGAGGAGCTTTGAAATAAACTGCGAAACACTTTTCGATAAAAGTATCGGCATTGATATTGCCAAGATACATATAATTTGGCTCTGCTAGTGTGAAACTATCCAATTTTTTGGTACAAAAAACCTTTGATGCAATACTAAGTGCATCTGTTCCACTCATTCTAATAATTCCTATACCACCACTACCAAGTGGTGTGCTAATTGCAACTATTGTACTCATAATAAAAAATAAAAGGAAAATCTCATTGTTTCGAGATTTTCCGTTAGATTAAAACCTTTTTCTTGAATATCCGAAACTTCTCATTTTTTTCGGTCCATTCTTTTTGAAATTGCTATTGCTTGCTCCCAAAATATCTAGGCTGACATCTTCTTGTTTTTTCTTTTTAGGGATAATAACAACATGTCGTCTAATACCTTCGCCCTCACTAACAGTCTCAACATACTCATTATTTTGTAATGCAGTATGGATAATTCTTCTTTCAAAAGGGTTCATAGGCTCAAGTTCAACCTTTTTGTTAGACTTTGAAGCCTTGTAAGCAAGTTTTTTAGCTAAGCTATTAAGTGTTGCATTTCGTTTATCACGATAATTTTCAGAATCAACTACAACTTTGATATAATCTTTTTCGTTGTTTTTATTAGCATCTATAACAGCAAGATATTGAATAGCATCAAGAGATTCTCCACGATATCCAATAACCTTTGCACTATCCTTGCCAATGATATTGATTTTTATTTTATCATTAGTAGATTCTTCACCGATTTGAGCCTCAGCTTGCATATCCATTTTTTGAAGAAGTGTATTTACAAATAGCAATACTTCCTCGCAAACAGATTTATCGGTATTTTGTTCTAAAACCTCAAAGGTTTCATTTTCATTTACCATATTTTCTCCTCTTATTTATAAGAAGTACTCATTTGCTTTTCCTCTTGTTTTTTATCTATAATCTTGAAAACAAGGTTTGTAATAAGTTGGAAAAGTGTAGATACAAGTGCTGACACGAACATATATAATGTAAAAGCAGAACTATATAATACAGCAAAAACAAGCATCATGATTGGCATCATCCATTGCATCATTTTCATGCTCATTTGACTTGATTTTTGCATTTCTTCATTACCAGCAGGCATTGGTGCATTTGCTTGAGACATCAATTTGCTAGTAACAAAGTTTAGTAAAAATGACAAGATAGGTAGCAATAGCAAACCATTCCAACCACCTCTTTGGGTGTTGTATTTTGCCATTATAGGTGCCATTACAGCATTATATTTATCAGACATTAGTCCGTCGATTTGAATACCTAGTTTACCCATACCTTGACCAGAGAATGTGCCCCAATCTGGGATAGGATTTGCCCAAGTATCAGCAACGAAGATATTTTCTATCCACAAGAAACTTTGGTTAGCTTTAATATCTTTTTCGTATTTAGCAAGTACTTTATCTTCAATATATTTTTTTGCTGTTTCACCCTCAATACCATCAGGATAAAGGGTTGTATCAGCTTTTACTTCCTCAACTGCAGCATCATAAGTTTGCTCCAAAACCATGAAATTTTGTTTGTTTTGGTATGATACAGTTGCATTAAATCCGGCAAATACAACAAAGAATATTACCATTGTAAGTATCATCGGTAAGCAAGAACCAAAAGTAGAAAATTTCTCCTTTTTGTATAGTTGCATTTGCTTTTCTGCTAAAACTTGTTGGTTATTAGCATATTGCTTTTGTAATTTTTCTAGTTGAGGTTTCATTCTTTTCATTGCTTTTTGATTTTTCCTCATTACTACCTTTTGCCAAATATCAAAAGGTGAAGTAACAAGCTTCAAAATAACAGTGAAAGCAACTACTGTCCAACCAAAATTACCAATGGTAGCACCAAGTCCATATAGCCAGTCGCCAATAAAGTGACCTGTGTTTACCATAAATAATAAATTTGTTAAATTAGCCATTTTGCCTTTCCTTTTAGATTATCTTTTACAGGGTCAAAACCACCTTTGCTTAAAGGATTACACCTAAGGATACGAAATATACCCATAAATGTACCAATAAATACCCCTCTTTTTTCGATTGCCTCAATCATATAGGTCGAACAAGTTGGGGTATAAATGCAATTTCTACCGATAAGTGGCGATAGAAATCTTTGGTATCCCTTAACAAAATATATCAGTAGTTTTTTCATCTTTCAAGATACAGTGAAGCCTTTTTTAGCAAATCCTTTTCTAGTTCCAAGTATTCGTGATAACCTATCTTATTGATTGCAGGTCTTGCAACAAAGATATAGTGAGTATGCTTGTCCATATTTGGAAGAAGTTGACGAATAGTCTCTCTAAACAACCTTTTGGTGTGATTACGAACGACACTATTGCCGACTTTTTTGCTAACAGAGTAGCCCACTTTTAGAGTTTGATAAGACTTGACATATACTAGAACCATATATTTATTAGAAATGCTCTTCCCGTTTCTGTAAATATAATTAAACGATGCATTCTTTTTTAATCTATATTGTTCCATAATTTGTCATTAAGCGCTTAAAGCTTTTCTACCCTTTCTTCTTCTTCTTGCGATAACATTTCTACCAGACTTAGAAGCCATTCTCTTTCTAAAGCCGTGAACCTTGTTTCTTTGTCTCTTTTTAGGTTGATAAGTTTGTTTCATAGTTAAATCCTCCGATTCTATTTGTAATATATAACTTTTATATTATAAATGATAGTATAATTTATGTCAAACAAAATCAATTATATTAGATTAATAGTATCAAAATATAATGCGACCAATCAAATAAAGAAATATCGTTTTTTATCACTTATTATACAATTTGCAAACAACTATCCCTGTAAAATTTTTTCATACCATCTTATTAGCTCCCAAATCTAGTAAAAATTATAAATTATTAGCCAAAATATAACTTTTAGACTAATTAACGGATATTTCTCCATTTTACAAACGAATATAAAACTATATTGCAAATAGCTAAAAATTGGATAAAAATACTAACAAAAGTTGTGAAATATAGAATATGTATACCAATATAAAGTTGTGAAATATGAATAATAAAACGATTTTTCTGTTAGTTAAATGGCAAATTAGCTTAATGCAACCTTAAGCCTTAAAAAATTACTGCCCTAAAAACACAGATTATTAAAAAAATGGATAAAAACGAAATATAGCTATCTAATCAAATACAATAAATACAGTGTTACAAATAATTAAAAGAGTTAAGTGTACCTATATAAAGTTGTTAAAATAGGAATAGCAAATTTTTTGCTATTAGATTATGG
>JAHHUG010000063.1 GCA_020024085.1 Christensenellaceae bacterium
AAATAATTGTATTTGCTATTGCTGGAAGAAAACATCTTAAACATGAGGGTAAACTAAAATATCGTGCCTAGCCAAGCTGAAGCTTGGAGCCTAGAACTAAATTAAGTGCAATCGTAGTAAAAGTACAATATTCAATGATTGCCAAACTGAATATCAAAGTTATTAGCTGAAGCTTGGAGCCTAGAACTAAATTAGGTGCAATCGTAATATAGTTAAGCTATTCAATGATTGCAAAAATGAATATCAAAGTTATTAGCTGAGCTTGGAACATAGAACTAAATTAGGTATAATCGCAGTAAAAGTACATTATTCAATGATTGCCAAAATGAATATCAAAGTTATTAGCTGAGCTTAGAGCCTAGAATTAAATATCGAATTTATTAATATTAAAATTTGTAAAGCAAACTTTATATGGTTTGCTTTTATAATTTTAAATTTATTAGCAAATATTGAAATACAGGTTGTGTTGTGATATAATTTTTTTGAGGAAATAGTATGGTAAGATTTTTAGATTTCAAAGAGGCAAAATGTAAGGATTGCTACAAATGTTTGAGAGAGTGTTCTGTTAAGGCGATTGCCGTGATAGACCATCAAGCAAAAATTGTTGATGAAAAGTGTATTTTGTGTGGTACTTGTACAAGAGTCTGCCCGCAAAATGCTAAAATTGTTCATTCCGAGAGGGAAAAAGTAGAGTTATTGCTAAAGAGTGATAACAAGGTTTTTTGTTCGCTTGCACCTAGTTTCGTATCTAGTTTTGGTGTGTTAAATCTTGAAACAATGAAAGATGCACTACTTAAACTAGGCTTTTATGATGTGGAGGAAACTGCTATTGGTGCAAAACTTGTTACCCAAAAATACGAGGAGCAATTAGATACTAATGAGCATAAAAACTATATTACATCAAGCTGTCCTGCAATAAATAATCTTATCAGTAAATATTATCCAAACGCATTAGAGTATCTTGCTACTGTTGATAGCCCAATGGTTGCCCACGCAAAACTTATCAAAAAAAGATATCAAGATTGCAAAATTGTATTTATCGGTCCTTGTATTGCCAAGAAGAAAGAGGCATACGAGAGTGGTATTATAGATGGTGTGCTTACCTACGAGGACCTTAACGCAATGCTTCAGGACAATGGAATTGAGCTAGTTAATAAAGAGGGTACTCAAAGTATTTCTAATAAAGCAAGGTACTATCCTATTGACCGTGGAATTATTAAGTCGTTTGACCATTTCAACCCAAACTATGAGTATTTAGCAGTAGATGGACTAGACAAGTGTATGGAAATACTTCAAAATATTAACAATGTAGAGGGTGTTTTCCTTGAAATGAATGCTTGTAAATATGGTTGCATCAATGGTCCTTGTTCACTTAAAGAGGAAGTTTCTTCGATACTTGGTAATAGTGAGGTAAGACAGTATGCAAGGTCGTGTAGTGGCGAGGAAATCACTATTGATACTGATGTGGATATTAACAAGGTTCACAACTCAGGCTTTGTAGGAAAGCATGTAACCGAAGATGAGATAAAGAGAATACTTGCTCTTACTGGAAAGGTTAAAAAGGAAGATGAACTTAATTGTGGAGCTTGTGGATATTCTAGTTGTAGAGAAAAGGCTTATGCTGTTGCTTGTGGTTATGCTGATGTGGAAATGTGCTTGCCTTATATGAGGGAAAAAGCAGAAAATATGAGTTACGAAATAATACATAATAGCCCTAATGGAATAATGGTTGTTGACTACGACCTTAATATAATTGATATGAACAAAAAGGCTATGGATATGCTAGGCATAAACAAGAAATCTGTTAAGGGAGAACCACTTGTTGACTACTATAATCCAACCGACTTTATTACGGCTATGACGACAAAACAGCAGGTTAAAACTGATGTTATGATAGATAAAACGTCGATTGTGGCATATTCCAACATTATTTGTTTGCCAGAATACAAAATAATGTTTGCAATACTTATTGATATTACTGACACAGTATTAAAAGACAGAAAACTAAAGAAAATGAGATTTGATACCCTTAATACAGTAGATGAGGTAATCGAAAAGCAAATGAGAGTTGCACAAGAAATTGCATCGCTTTTGGGTGAAACAACAGCAGAAACAAAGGTGGCTTTATTTAACTTAAAAAAGACCTTAAAGGACGAGGAAAATGAGCAAAATTGATATAGGTTATATAGGGCTTAATAAGTTTGGAGAGGAGCTTTGTGGCGATAACATATCGTATAAGCAAGATGAAAATAATGTCGTAATTACCCTAGCTGATGGACTTGGCAGTGGTGTAAAGGCGAATATTTTGTCGATACTTACAAGCAAAATTCTGTCTACAATGCTTAGTGAAAATGTGTCGATTGAAGAGTGTGTCGAGACTATTGCAAATACATTGCCAGTAAATAAACAACTTGATGTAGCCTATTCTACATTTACATCAATTTGTATGAATAACGAGGGAAAAGGCTATATTATTGAATATGACAATCCCTTTGCTTTTCTTGTACGAAATGGCAAATGTTACGACTTTGAAAGAAAGGAAATTGTAATTTACGGCAAAAAAATATACGAAACAAAAGTACATCTTGTTGAGGGCGACTATATAGTTGTAATGAGTGATGGTGCAACTCACGCAGGGGTTGGCATTACTCTTGATGCTGGTTGGTCAAGGGAAGCTATAATGGCACATATTGATAGGCATATTGGTAAGGATACCACAGCAACCAAACTATCGTTGCTTGTAACATCGGCTTGCAATGACTTGTATCTTAATGAACCTAGTGATGATACTACTTGTATGGCAGTAGGGCTAGTAAAGGAGCAAGTTGCTACTGTTATGATTGGTCCACCTAGCAAACAGCAAGTGGATAGTACAGTATGCAAAACCTTGCTAGATAGTACGGGATATAAAATTGTTTGTGGTGGAACTACTGCAAAACTTGTTGCAAAATATCTTAATGCTGAAATTGATATGAACTATTCTATTGTAAAGGAAGCTGTGCCACCGATATCAAGTATTAAAGGGATAGACCTTGTTACAGAGGGTGCAATCACTATTAATGAAGTGGTTAAAATGTTAGAGGTTTATAACAACCACAATAGCCTAGAGGGTAAAGTTTTTGAAGAAAATGACGGAGTTAGTTTACTGCTTGATTATCTAATCAATAAATCAACTGATATTAATTTGCTTATTGGACAAGCAATTAATGTTGCAAATGAGGGTTCTAAATTAGGTGTAGAGGACAAGCAAAAAAATATAAGATTACTTATAAAATACTTGAAAAAGGCTGGTAAAACAGTTAATGCTACTTTCTATTAGAATATAATAACGGGATAAGAGTTTTTTCTTATCCTTTTTTTATAAAATATACCATATATTATTTTTAGCAAAATATTAAAAAAAGCAATTTATTATGATATAATCAAATTTAGATTGATATGTGAGGTAAACTATGAAAGATACAAAATCTACCAAACTTGGTTCTAAACTTTGGTTGCAGATACTTTTGTTTGGTATTATTGGTCAAATTGCTTGGATGGTGGAAAATATGTATTTTGCCACATTTGCACAAAACTTATTTGATAATCCATCTTTTGGCAATATGTACTATGTAGCTACAACTTTAATGGTTGTTTTTTCGGCATTAACTGCCACAATAACCACAATTTTTATTGGTGGACTTGTCGATAGACTTGGTAAACGAAAAGTATTTATCAGTTTCGGCTATATTTTATGGGGTGTTACCATTATGATATTTGCTTTGATTCCAACCATTTTTGGTAGTGACAAAGCAGGTGGAGTTATGGCGATGCTTGTCATATTCGACTGTATTATGACATTTTTTGGTTCAACTGCCTATGATGCAGCATTTAATACTTGGATAACAGATATTACCGATGTTACCAATAGAGGTAAAGTAGATTCCGTATTGTCAATGCTACCAGTATTGGGTTTGGTAATTGCAGTTTTGGTTGCAATGTTTACCTTTGATAAGGGCAAGGAAGACCCATTTATGTATCAACTATTTTTTATAATACTTGGTATATTGCCAATTGTGGTGGGTATTATCTCAATCTTTACCCTTAAAGATTCGCCAAATATTGTTAAAAATAGTAATTCTTCTTACCTAAAAGATACTTTTTATGGCTTTAACATTAAGGTAATAAAAGAAAATAAATTTATGTACATAGCACTTACTTGTTTGTGTTTATTAGGTGTTAGTCAACAAGTTTATATGTCGTACTTGCTTAACTTTATCCAACGAACACTAGGTATTACTGACTACCTATTGCCAGCAGCAGGATTGATTGTAGTTGCAGGTATAATTACTGCGACAGTTGGTGTATTGTATGATAAAAAGGGTAGAAAGCACTTCTATATGCCACTACTTGTTGCAAACATTTTGAGTACATTTATTATTTACTTAATGAAATTTATGACAAAAGAAGCTTATATTGGTGTGTTTGTTGTGTTTGGTGGAATAATGCTAGGTACTTCACTTTCACTTTTTGCAGCACTTATGGCATCATTTCAAGATTATATTCCAGAGGGCTACGAGGGTAGGTTTCAAGGTATTAGAATGGTGTTTGCTGTTTTAATCCCTATGATTATTGGACCTATTATTTCACTTGCGATTGGCATTAATAGTTTTGATAGTCAAGATACAGTAATGCTAACACCACCATTTGAAATTTACCTTGCATCAGCAATAGTTGCACTTGTTGTAATTTTACCTATGATATTTGTTAGAAAGGACGCAGACAATTTAAGAAATAGATTGCTTAATAAGGATAAAATGGTGTCAGCAGAAATTCCAGTTAGACAAGATGGCAATATTGATTAGTATATAAAAGAGTATTGTGTTGTAAAATTTGATGTACTTATTAATATGTAAAATTTTAAGTGCTGATAAAATAAAACTATAACTTGTAAATAAAAAAGGTGATAAGAAATAACTTATCACCTTATTTTTTGTATTTATGTGTTTTAATATGTCAATTTGAGCATATAAACCATCTATATTGATATATGAACATTTAATCAAGCATTAGTTCTTTAGGCTATGAATAGGAGCAGGGATTCTGCCACCACGATTAATAAACTTAGCTGGAGAATATTTTGAAACAGGGATAATAGGAGCTTGTCCTAGTAGTCCACCGAACTCTGCATAATCGCCAACACCTTTGCCATAAACTGGGATAACCCTTACAGCAGTAGTCTTTGTGTTTACCATACCGATAGCAGCCTCATCAGCAATAATACCAGAAATTACTTCGCTTGGAGTATCTCCAGGGATTGCAATCATATCAAGACCAACCGAGCAAACACAGGTCATAGCCTCTAGTTTTTCAATAGAAAGTGCACCTGTTTCGGTAGCTCTAATCATACCTGCATCTTCGCTTACTGGGATAAATGCACCTGACAAACCACCAACATTTGATGCAGCCATTAAGCCACCTTTTTTAACAGCATCATTTAGCATAGCTAGACAAGCAGTAGTACCAGCAGCACCAACACTTTCTAGTCCTATTTCTTCAAGGATATGAGCAACGGAGTCGCCAACAACTGGAGTTGGTGCAAGGCTAAGGTCAACGATACCACAGTTTACACCTAGTCTTTCAGCAGTCTCTTTTGCAACAAGTCCACCAACACGGGTAATCTTGAATGCAGTTTTCTTTATTTCGTTTGCAACCTCAAGCAAGTCGCCATCTATTCTTTCAAGTGCGTGCTTTACGACACCAGGACCAGATACACCTACATTAATGGTTAAGTCCTTTTCTCCAACACCGTGGAATGCTCCAGCCATAAATGGATTATCCTCAACAGCATTACAAAATACAACAAGTTTTGCACAACCGATAGAGTCGTTATCTTTTGTAAGATATGCAGTATCCTTTACAACTTGTCCCATTAGTTTAACAGCGTCCATATTGATACCAGCTTTTGTAGAACCGATGTTTACTGAAGAGCAAACCTTTTCGGTACTAGCAAGAGCCTCTGGAATAGATAGTAAAAATTCTTTTTCGTAGTCGGTCATACCTTTTTGGCATAGACAAGAATATCCACCAAGGAAGTCGATTCCAATTGCCTTTGCAGCCTTGTCAAGAGTTTTGATTACCTCTAGTTGACCGTGATTTGCAGCACAAACAATACTGATTGGTGTAACACTTACTCTTTTATTTACAATAGGAATACCAAGTTCGCTACTGATTTGGTTAGCAGTTTTAACTAGGTCCTTACCGTTAAGTGTGATTTTATCGTAAATTTTATTGCAAGTTGTTTTGACATCTTCGCTGATGCAGTCAAGTAGAGAGATACCAAGAGTAGTAGTTCTTACATCAAGGTGAAGTTGGTCAATCATTTGTATTGTTTCAAATATTTCATTATTACCAAACATTTTTTACCTCTAAATTTTATGCATAGCATTGAAAATATCTTCGTGTTGTATTCTAATTTGAACATTAAGTTCATTAGATAAGGCACTCAATTTTTCATTAATCAAATCAATATTTGCATTATCCTTTAATGAAACAAGCATAATCATTGTAAAGTAGTCTTGCAAAATTGTTTGTGAAATATCTTCTACATTGATATCTTCTTCAAAAAGTGCTTTTGTTACATGGTAAATAATACCAGTTTTGTCTTTGCCGATAACAGAAACTATTGCTTTCATATTTGTCCTCTTTTAGTCCTTTTTTTTAATTTTATCACAAACTGTGTATTTTTTCAAATACTTGAATACTATTAGTGTTAATATAGTTAAATAACTTATTGATAAAATGCAATATATATGTTAAAATTACCATTGAGGTAAAATTATGTATAATAAAAAAATGTTTGACCTTGGTAACAATAGGTCAGTAATTAGAGATATTTTTGAGTATGGCAAAACCCGTATTCAAGAGGTTGGCAAAGATAATGTTTACGATTTTAGTTTAGGCAATCCTAATGTGCCTGCACCAGATTGCATTAAGGAGAGTATTGTAGAGCTTCTTGATACAATGGATTCAACAGAGCTACACGGATACACTTCTGCTCAAGGTGACTTTGAGGTTCGTAGACTACTTGCAGAGGATATCAACTCAAGATTCGGTGTTAATTTTTCAGCAGATAATATCTATATGACAGTAGGTGCAGCAGCATCATTAACCGTTACACTTAATGCTCTTTGCGAGGAGGGAGATGAGTTTATTGCTATTGCTCCATACTTCCCAGAGTACAAGGTATTTGCAGAGGGTGCTGGTGGTGTGCTAAAGGTAGTAAAACCAGATATTCCTAACTTTGAGATTGATTTTGATGAGCTTGAAAAAACAATTACTAAACACACAAAAGGTATTATTGTAAACTCTCCAAATAATCCTTCAGGAAAGGTTTATTCGACAGAAACCATAGTTAAACTATGCAATTTGTTAGATAAAAAGCAAGTTGAGTATGGTACAAATATTTTCTTGATTGCAGATGAACCATATCGTGAGATTGTTTATGGCGATGTTGAAGTACCATATTTACCAAAATATTATAAGAATACAATCGTTTGCTATTCATATTCAAAGTCACTTTCATTACCAGGTGAAAGAATAGGTTATATCGCAGTTAATCCAGAAATGGAACACTCTAATGAGATATATCTTGCAGTATGTGGAGCAGGTAGAACACTTGGTTTTGTATGTGCAAGTAGTATGTATCAAAGGGTTGTTGCAAAGTGTATTGGTAAAACTACCGATATCAAATATTACAAGGAAAATAGAGATTTGATTTACAATGGACTAAATGATTTAGGATTTAGTTGTGTAAAACCAGAGGGTGCATTTTACTTGTTTGTAAAGTCTCCAATAGAGAATGCAGTTGAGTTTTGCAATCATGCAAAAAAATACGATTTGTTACTTGTTCCAGCCGATGGATTTGGTTGTCCAGGCTATGTAAGGATTTCGTATTGTGTAAGTAATGATATGATAAAAAGAAGTTTGCCTGCATTTGAAAAACTTGCAAAAGACTACAATTTGATATAAAAAATAAACAAATTAATACATAGCCAAGAATTAGTTGATTATAGTGAGGCTACTAACTATTCTTTTTGTTTGATAATGAATAAAAAAAGAGGCTATATAATGTAACCTCTTTGCGAAGCCTCACAGCCCGTATCACTCGTGGTGAAGAATTTCAACTCTATAGCTACTTCGCTCGGTCAAGCCG
>JAHHUG010000064.1 GCA_020024085.1 Christensenellaceae bacterium
GAACCCACGACCTCTAGCGTGACAGGCTAGCGTTCTAACCAACTGAACTACCGGACCATAAATATTTAGTTTTTAATGTGTTGGTGGGCCTTCACGGACTCGAACCGCGGACCAATCGGTTATGAGCCGACCGCTCTGACCAACTGAGCTAAAGGCCCAAATTATTGGTCGGGGTGAAGAGACTCGAACTCCCGGCCCCATGGTCCCAAACCACGTGCGCTACCAAACTGCGCTACACCCCGAACAGCACTTGCATGCGACTTATATATACTACAATATAAAAGTAAAAATGTCAACAAAAAATCATACTTTTTATAAACTTTTTTTATTTTTTTTTATTTTTCTTTATTTACTAAAAAAAACCACCTTTTCGATGGTTTTTTTATAAGATATTATGCTAAATATATACTAAATACTATATATTAACTATTTATTCTCTATCTTTTGGGAATAATGGCATATCGAATACTCCACTGCAAATATCTTCTTGATATTCCTGACAAGGTGGTATGTAGCAATATCCATAAGTTGGTATTAAAATATCAACTGGTGCAATTACTTTTATTATAATTGTAATACAAGCACTTAACTTAATTTTTTCATCATTAATTATTTCGCCACTTGTTACAATACTACTAATTGTTGCACAAATACTTGTATCTATTACTGCACCTTTTGGAATAAACATTACTATATCAATAGGAATATTTAGTTTTGCTATTGCAGTAACTTTATTACCACATTTATCCTTCATTTCAACATCAAAGCAAATAATAATATTACCTTTTACTCTTGAACAACCACAACCATCGTTGATAGGTATTACTTGAATGTTTCTTAGTTTACTATTATTGTTGCTTGATGCAGATACAAATGTATATGGTTTTGGGGCTGTACAAGGCTCAATATTAATTAGTTCCAAAACTTTATCTTCAATTGGAACTTGCTTCAAGCAAGCATCGAATACTTTGTTTACTTCAATGCAAATTTTGTCTTTTAAGTTATTTATCGGATTACCACATATAGGACCTGGAGTTTGTTCAGGTTTTTGATTTTTACAAAACGACATAGTTTACCCTCCTTTTAGTTATATAGTATATTATGCTATTACTACATAAAAGGTTAAAAAAATAGGCAACCGAAGTTACCTATTAATTATTAATTTAATTCAATTTTTTCTGGATACAAAACTTGCTCTATTCTTGCAAGTATTTCTTCTTTGCCGGTATGGTTTTCAGATGAAGACATAATAACATTTTCAATACCAATCCTAAAAGTTTCTGCAATAAGTTTTCTACTCTTTGCAATTTGAGACCTTGATAACTTATCAGTTTTTGTTGCAATAATAGTAAATGGTATATGGTAGTAATAAAAATAACTTACAAGTTGAATATCATCTTGGCTTGGTTCGTGACGACTATCTACAAGTACGAATACATTTTTTAATTTATTACTATTTTGAAAGTATCCTTCAATCATTTCGCCCCACTTTTCAATTTCACTTTTTGGAGCTTTTGCAAAACCATATCCTGGCAAATCTACAATATTAAACTCGCCGTTGTTTATTTCAAAGTAGTTAAGTAATCTTGTTCTACCTGGAGATGAAGAAGTCTTTGCCATTTTCTTATTATTTACAAGAAAATTGATTAATGTAGACTTACCTACATTAGATTTACCAGCAATCGCGATTTCGGGAGCATCATATTCTGGAAGTTTACCCGAATTAGCAACAGATATTAAAAATTTAGATTGTTTTATTTGCATAACTTATCCTCAAAAGCAAGGTCAAAAACTTGCTCTAATCTATCAACAAGATGGAAAGTAACTGATTTTTTTATTAGTTCAGGTAAATCTTTGATATCTCTTTCATTTTCTTTTGGTATTATAATATCGTAAATCTTGTTTCTATGTGCAGCAAGCGATTTCTCTTTTAATCCACCAATAGCAATTACTTTGCCGGTTAAAGTAATTTCTCCAGTCATTGCAATATCTCCTCTTACTTTTTTTCCTGTAAGTGCAGATAAAACAGCTGTTGCAATAGTAACGCCAGCCGATGGACCATCTTTAGGAACAGCACCTTCTGGTACATGTATATGTATATCTTTATTACTAAAATCTTCTATATTATATAGTTTAGCATTTTTCTTAATGTAGCTGATTGCAATTTTAGCACTTTCTTGCATTACTTCGCCAAGTTTTCCGGTAAGAATAATATCGCCTTTACCATCAAAAATGGTTGTCTCAATAGTAAGTACTTCGCCACCAATACTTGTCCAAGCTAAACCTGTTACCTCACCTATACTAGATTTATGAGAAAGTTCACTTCGTCTATTAGTTGCAGTACCAAGGTATTTTTCAACATTTTGAGAAGTAATTGCAATTTTCTTTGTTTCAATGCCTTTATCTTGCTTTTCTACATAGTTTTTAGCAACCTTTCTAAGTAGTTTAGAGATTTGTTTTTCAAGTCCTCTAACGCCACTTTCTGCAGTATAATCTTCAATAATTTTAGTTATCGCACCATTAGAAATAGTTACATTTACATTTTCCAAACCGTTAGCCTTAATTTGCTTTGGAATAAGGTGTCTAATTGCAATTTGTTCCTTTTCCTCAGGTGTATATCCAGACATTTCAATTACTTCCATACGGTCTAGTAATGGAGCTGGAATAGTTTGTAATGAATTTGCTGTTGTAATAAATAATACATTAGACAAATCGTAAGGAATTTCAAGATAGTTATCTCTAAAAGAGAAATTTTGTTCAGGGTCTAAAACCTCTAATAATGCACTAGATGGGTCGCCCTTGTAGTCGCTAGCAAGTTTGTCAATCTCATCAAGTAAAAATACTGGATTAGATGTGCCACAAAGGCTGATACTAGAAATTATTCTACCTGCCATAGCACCAACATAAGTTTTTCTATGTCCTCTAATCTCTGCTTCATCACGAACTCCACCAAGGCTCATACGAATATATTTTCTATTCATAGCTTTAGCGATTGATTGAACAATACTTGTTTTACCAACTCCAGGAGGACCAACAAAACACATAATAGGTTCTTTTCTATCGTTTGATAATCTTCTAACAGCAAGGAACTCAAGTATTCTATCTTTTATTTTTTCTAGTCCATAATGGTCGTTATCCAAAATCTTTTCTGCCTCAACAAGATTGATAGTATCCTCGCTCTCCTTATTCCATGGTAATTCGGTAATGAATTCTAAATAAGTGCGTAATATAGAATACTCTGGGCTAATTGCAGGCATTTTTTTACTTCTATTTAAGTCTTTAAGTAGTTTATCCTTATAGCTATTTTCTATTGGTAAAGCCTTAATTTTTTCTTCAAGAGCATCAACATCGTCGTTTTCACCTAGTTCATCACTAATTGCTTTTAGTTGTTCTCGTAGGTAAAATTCTTTTTGATTTTCATCAATACCCTTTTGTACTTTTTGAGAAATGATTTTATCAATTTTTGCAATTTCTGCTTCGTTAGCAAGTACTTCAACTAATATATCAAGTTGCTTAACAGTTTCCTTTGCGTTAAGGATTTCTTGTTGGTGCTTGCCACCAAAAACATTTGCAGTTTTATCTATAAATAGTCTATTATCTTCTTCGTTAATTAGATTAACAAGTAAATCATTATTTGCAATTTGATTTACAGAGTTAATTTCTTTTATGTACTCAATAGCTTTTCTCTTTAAAGTTTCAATAACAAGTCCCTCTTCATCAACTTGTTCATAGTTCTCATATTCTGCCATTAAATATGGCTCGTATTGAGTAAAATTAGTAATTCTAATTCTTCTAACACCATCAATAAGTACCCTCATTTCGACAGGGCTTGTTGGAATGGCATGCTTAATTACGGCAAGAGTACCAATTTCCTCTAAATCTTCAATTTTTGGTACTTCGTCGTTGATATTTTTTTGGCTAATTAGAAGAATTTCGCCCTCATTTTTAAGAGCGAATTTCAAAGCTTCTATTGATTTTTCTCTACCAACATTAAAATGAAGGGAAGTATTAGGAAATACTGTAAGTCCCCTCATTGCAATGACTGGTAATGTCTTTTTTTCGTTTTCTACCATAAATATTTATGCAGTTTCCTCAGTTTTTTTTCTAATAAGTTGTGGTTTTGCCTTTTTTTCAATACTATTAGCAGTAATTACAACTTTTTCAATAGTTTCATCACTTGGAACTTCATACATTACACTAAGCATTGTATCCTCTAGTATTGTACGAAGACCTCTTGCACCTGTTTTTAATTCAATCGCTTTTTCGGCAACTTTTTTTAATGCTTCAGGTTCAATTTCAATATCAACATTATCATATTTAAATAATTTTTGATATTGTTTAATAAGTGAATTTTTTGGTTTAACAAGTATTTGCACTAATGCATCTACATCAAGGTCGTTAATACCAACTACAATAGGTAATCTACCTATAAATTCTGGAATCAAACCGAACTTAATTAAATCATTAGGTTGAATACCCTCAATAAGTTCAGAATAACTTTCATTATCCTTTTTAATACTTGCACCAAAGCCTAAACTAGAGTTATCGTGTCTTTGTTTGATAATTTTATCTAATCCAACGAATGCACCACCACAAATAAACAAGATATTAGTAGTATCAATTTGGTACATTTCTTGTTGAGGGTGTTTTCTACCACCTTGAGGTGGAACACTAGCAATGGTACTTTCAAGTATTTTTAACAATGCTTGTTGTACACCTTCGCCAGATACATCACGGGTAATAGATACATTTTCGCTTTTTCTTGCGATTTTATCAATTTCGTCGATATAAACAATACCGATTTCAGCTTTTTTGATATCTCCATCAGCAGCATTAATAAGTTTAAGTAGAATATTTTCTACATCTTCACCTACATAACCTGCTTCAGTTAGAGTGGTTGCATCTGCTACTGCAAATGGAACATTAAGAATATCAGCAAGAGTCTTAGCAAGCAAAGTTTTACCACAACCTGTTGGACCTAAAAGTAATACATTACTCTTTTCTAGTTTTACACCATCGTCAACATCTTTGATATTGTTTATTCTTTTGTAATGGTTATAAACTGCAACAGACAAAACTTTTTTAGCCTCATCTTGACCAATGATATATTGGTCAAGTTTAGCTTTAATTTCTTGTGGTTTTAATAATTTAAATTCTTTTAATTCTGTTGTAGAAACTTTTTCTTCTTGGTCTAATATAGCATTACATTCAGCGATACATTCATTACAAATAGTAACACCATTTGGTCCTGCAATGATTTTTTCAACTTCGCTTTCAGATTTGCCACAAAAAGAACAAGTCATTTCCTTATCAAAATCAAATTCCATTTTCACCTCAAACTATTTTCTTGAATAAAAAATCTCGTCAATTAAGCCGTAATCTTTAGCTTGTTCAGCAGTCATAAAGTTATCTCTATCGGTATCCTTTTCGACATCTTTAATAGATTGACCGGTGTTTTCAGACAAAATTTTTGTAAGTTTTCTCTTGCATCTTAAAATATTTTCTGCATGAATCAACACATCACTAGCTTGACCTTGAGCACCACCTAAAGGTTGATGAATCATAATTTCTGCATTAGGTAAAGCAAATCTTTTACCCTTTGTACCACTACTTAAAAGGAATGCACCCATTGATGCAGCAAGGCCTATACAAATAGTTGAAACATCGCATTTAATATAATTCATGGTGTCATAAATAGCCATTCCGGCAGTAACGCTACCACCGGGGCTATTAATATACAATGCTATATCTTTTGTAGGATCTTTACCTTCTAGAAAAATTAATTGTGCAACGATACTATCGGCTACTGCATCATTAATCTCTCCTGTTAAAAAGATAATTCTGTCTTCAAGTAGTCTTGAGTAAATATCGTATGCTCTTTCTGTTCTGCCATCTTGTTCAATGACAGTAGGTATATAGTTCATAGTAACCTCCTACTATTTAATTTTATTGTTGTCCTTAATGAATTTTAATACTTTTTCTGTCTTAAGGTCGCTTTCGATGTAGAATAATTCTTTAGCATCAATAGAGCTTCTAAACTCCTCAACAGATTTTTGTTGCATTTCTGCATACTTCTTAACTTGTTCTTCGATTTCTTCATCGGTAACAGCAATATTCTCTTTAGCAATGATAGCTTCAAGAGTTAATCTTACTCTAATTGTTTGCTCAGCAGCTGGCTTGTATTGCTCGATAAATTGCTCAACAGTCATATTTAAGTACTTTAAGTAATCTTCAAGTTTCATACCTTGGCTTTGTAGTCTATATTCAAATTCTTGAGCCATAGACTCTGCTTGATACTCAATCATTTCTGCTGGGATATCAATTTTTGACTCGCTAACGATAGCTTGGATTAAGTTATCCTCGTTTTGTCTTATAGCATTAGCTTCTTTTTCAGCCTTTAATTTAGCTTTGATATCTTTCTTATAATCAGCAAGTGTATCAAATTCGCTTACATCTTTAGCAAATTCATCATCAAGAGCTGGAACTTCCTTAACTTTGATTTGGTTTAGAGTTACCTTAAAAATAGCATCTTTACCAGCAACTTCTTCTGCACCGTACTCTTTAGGGAATGTTACCTTGATATCCTTTGTCTCATTAGCTTTCATACCAACTACTTGCTCTTCAAAACCAGGGATAAACATACCACTACCTAGCTCAAGGTCAAAGTTATCGCCTTTGCCACCCTCAAACTCTACACCGTCGATTGAACCAACAAAGTTAATGTTAGCTGTCTCGCCTTTTTTGATTTTTCTATCTTCAGTAACTTCTACGATTCTGCTAGCCTTGTCAAGAGCTTTGTCAAGTTCAGCATTTACATCTTTAGCTGTTACTTTTGTGTCAACACCATCAATTTCGATACCGGTATATTTACCAAGTTCAACTTCAGGTTTTACTGCAACTTCGTATGTAACTGTTACTACACCATCATCAGTGATATCAGTAATATCAACATCAGGTCTTGCAACTACTTCTAAATCTTTTTCTTGTTGTAAGATTTCAGAATATGCTTGTGGTAAAAGAATATCTATTGCATCTTCAAAGAAAACACCCTTACCGTATTGTTTTTCAATAACTTTTCTAGGAGCTTTGCCCTTTCTAAAGCCTTCAATAGAGAACTTGTGTTTGTTCTTTTGATATACTTCTTCGATTGCTGCCTCAAATTTTTCTGCTTCAATAGTAGCAGTAAATTTTACTTTTTTGTTTTCTAATAGTTCTTTCTTGTAATCCATTATAAATCTATCCTCCAAAATAGTGAATTGCACCTTAAAAGTATAACATACAAAACACAATATTGCAATAATTTTAGTATATTATAAAATTATTTAATAATGTATTTAGTAAACATTATCTTGATTATTATATTGCTATATTGTATAATAGATTTCAAAAGGAGATAATATGTCAATAGATTTAGTAACATTAAGCATTCTTACAAACGAACTTTCTACAAAATTAATTATGGGTAAAATTCTTAAAGTTAATCAACCAGAAAATGACGAAATAAGATTTAATATTAGGAATAATGGAGAAAATTATACCCTTGTAGTTTCTTCTAATCCCAATAATCCAAGGATTAATTTGACAAGTTCTAAAAAAACAAATCCAACAGTCTGCCCTAATTTTTGTATGCTATTAAGGAAGTATTTGACCAATTCTATTATAAAAAACATTAGTTTGGAGAATAGTGACAGAATTATCAAACTTACCTTTGAAAGTAAAGATGAATTAAAATATTCTAGAACATTTAATATATATGTGGAACTAATCAATAGATATTCCAATATTATTTTTACAAATGAAAATGATATGATTTTAAGTTCAATTAGGCAAATCCCCTTTGACAAAAATCAAAAAAGACCAATTGTTAATGGTATAAAGTATCAATTTTTACCTCAAAACACCAAGCCTTGTATTTTTGATATTAATAATAATTTGGATATATTCAATCAATTTAGAAATGAAAAATTACAAGATTTTATATTAACTAATTTTAGTGGACTAAGTAAGCAAACATTAAAA
>JAHHUG010000065.1 GCA_020024085.1 Christensenellaceae bacterium
TTATTATTTTTAGTGAATTTTTTAGATTAAATTTAAATTTCATTTTTTACCTCTAGTTTAATGTTAGCATAAATGTAATACTAAATCAATTAATTATTATTTACAATTTCAGTTTTGTAAACATTTAGTTTGACAATATACAATATTAGTTATATATTTTAATAGTACAAAAATAGTAAGGAGTTTACAATGATTAAATTAATTAATTATGCAGTAAATTATGTTGATTCTAAATTTGTAAAGGCGACAAGCACTGATGGTTATACAAAAACTATGGCTTATTCTATTTTGAAAAATCATAATCAAGCTGATGTAACCGAAAAAAATGCACCTTTAAGAATAAAATTTGATGCTCTTGCTTCTCACGATATTACTTATGTTGGTATTATCCAAACTGCAAAGGCATCTGGCCTAAAGAAGTTCCCAGTTCCATATGTACTTACAAACTGTCACAATAGTTTGTGTGCTGTTGGTGGAACAATTAATGAGGACGACCATTTATTTGGACTTTCTGCTGCTAAAAAATACGGTGGAATATATGTTCCAGCTCATCAAGCAGTTATTCATACATTTATGAGAGAGAATTTTGCAGGCTGTGGCAAAATGATTCTTGGTAGCGACTCTCACACTCGTTATGGTGCACTTGGTACTATGGCAATCGGCGAGGGTGGTCCAGAGCTTGTTAAACAACTACTTTCAAAGACTTATGATGTAAAATATCCTGATGTAATTGCCGTTAAATTAACTGGTAATGTTAGAAAGGGTGTTGGTCCTCAAGATGTGGCTCTTGCTTTAATCGGTGAGGTTTTTAAGTCTGGTTTTGTTAAAAATAAGGTACTTGAATTTGTTGGTGATGGTATCAAAAATTTGAGTGTTGAATTTAGAAATGGTATTGATGTAATGACAACTGAAAGCACTTGCTTGACTTCTATTTGGGAGACCGATTGTAAGGTTAAGGAATATCTTGCAAAAAGAGGTAGAGAGTGTGAATACAAGGAATTAAAAGCAGGCGAGGGTGCTTACTATGATGGTGCAGTAGAAATTGACCTATCAAAAGTTGAGCCTATGATTGCTATGCCATTCCACCCAAGTAATGTTTACAAACTTGCTGATGTTATTGCTAATCCATACGAGATTTTGCATAAGGTAGAACTTGAGGGTAGAGAACTACTTAAAAATGAAAACTTCACATTAACAGACAAAATTGTTGATGGTAAAATTATGGTTAATCAAGGTATTATTGCTGGTTGTGCAGGTGGTACTTATGATAATATTTACGAAGCAAGTCAAATTTTGAATAATAAATCTATCGGTAGCAACACATTTACTATGAGTGTTTATCCATCTAGTACACCAGTTTATATGCAACTTGTAAAAGATGGCTCATTCCAAAGACTTATTGAGACAGGTACAATTATTAAAACTGCTTTCTGTGGTCCTTGTTTTGGTGCAGGTGATGTACCTAGCAACAATGGATTTAGTATCCGTCATACAACAAGAAACTTTGAAAATAGAGAGGGTAGCAAGCCTAACGAAAAACAACTTGCTTCAGTTGCTCTTATGGATGCAAGAAGTATTGCTGCAACAGCTGCAAATGGTGGTGTATTAACCTCTGCATTAGGTATTGATTATGATAACGAAGTTCCTGAGTTTACTTATGACAAAAACATCTATTCAAATAGAGTTTATAATGGATTTGGTAAAGCTCAAGAGAATGAGGAAATTATCTATGGACCAAATATTTGCGATTGGCCAGAAATGATTAACCTAACAGATAACTTACTTATGAAAATGGTTGCTGTTATTGATGATCCCGTAACTACAACTGATGAACTTATCCCAAGTGGCGAAACATCTTCTTATAGAAGTAACCCACTTCGCCTTGCAGAGTTTGCACTAAGCAGAAAAGAGCCAAACTATGTACCTCGTGCCAAGGCTGTTAAGGAAAGTGAACTTAATAGAAGAAATGGTAGTCTTGATGCAGAATATATTGATGCTTTAAATACTGCAAATATTAACCTAAAGGGTTCTGTATCTATCGGTAGTGTAATCTATGCTAATAAACCAGGTGATGGTAGTGCAAGAGAACAAGCTGCAAGCTGTCAAAGAGTTCTTGGTGGTGTTGGTAATATCGCTAAAGAATATGCTACAAAGAGATATCGTTCTAACTTAATCAACTGGGGTATGTTACCATTTATCGCAAAGGAAAATATCTTTGAGGTTAATGATATCGTTATTATTGAAAATGTAAAGGAAAAATTAGTAAATAATGACCTTGTATTCCCTGTAACAATCGTTAGAGGTAATGAGGTAATCAAAGATGAATTAAAAATTGATGCACTTACCGATAATGAAAGACAAATTATCAAAGATGGTTGCTTAATTAACTATTATAAAGTTAATTAGTAATATAATTTAATATAAACATAATAAAAAGCGAGTTTTTGTATTGATAAAGACTCGCTTTTATGTTAAAATTAAAAAGTTATCAATTAAACAATTTTAATTTTATTTATAAACTTTTAAGGGGTTTAAAAAAATGATTTATAACGAAAAATATGAGACAATGAACCGTAAGGATATGAGTGCTTTACAACTTGAAAGATTACAACACATTGTTAAATATGCTTACGAAAATGTAGAATTTTACAAGAAAAAATTCGATGAAATTGGGTTGAAGCCCAGTGATATCAAAACTCTTGATGATATTAGGAAGATTCCTTTTACTGAGAAGAAAGATTTAAGGGATAATTATCCTTATGGTTTAGTCGCTGTTCCAATGGACGAAACAGTTCGTGTACATGCTAGTAGTGGTACAAGTGGTAAACCAACAGTTGTAGTCTATACAAAAAATGACCTTGAAATGTGGTCAGAAAATGTTGCTCGTATTGTTACTGCAGCCGGTATCACAAAGAAAGATATCGTTCAAATTAGTTTTGGTTATGGCTTATTTACTGGTGCTTTAGGTTTACATCAAGGACTTGAAAAGGTCGGTGCAACTGTTGTCCCAGCAAGTAGTGGTAATACCGAAAGACAATGTATGCTACTTAAAGATTTGGGTGTAACAGGTCTTGTTGCTACTCCTTCTTATGCTATGTATATTGCTGAAACTTTAGAAAAACTTGGTTACGATATGGATAAGGATATCAAACTAAAGTATGGTCTATTTGGTAGCGAGGCAAGTAGTAGAGAAATGAGAAATGAACTTGATAAAAAGTTGCATTTATTTTCTACCGATAACTACGGCTTAAGTGAAATTATTGGACCAGGTGTTTCAGGCGAGTGTGAATACAAATGTGGTATGCACATTAATGAAGACCATTTCTATCCGGAAGTACTTAATACCGATACTCTTGAGCCAGTTCCAGATGGAGAACTTGGCGAGCTAGTAATTACAACTCTTACTAAAGAGGGTATGCCAGTACTTAGATATCGTACAAAGGATATTACATCACTTGACCATACACCATGTAAGTGTGGCAGAACTACTGTTCGTATGGGTAGAATTAGAGGTCGTGTTGATGATATGTTAATTATCCGTGGTGTAAATGTATTTCCTAGTCAAATTGAGGGTGTACTTATGGAGATGCCTGAAGTTGGTAATGGTTACGAAATTATCGTATACAAGGAAGGTTACACTGATAAACTTGAAGTTCATGTTGAGGTTGCTGATGCAAACTTAATTACCGATTACCACAAACTAGAGCAATTGCAAGATAAGATTAAAAAGAACTTAAGAGTGGTACTTCAAATTGATGCTATTGTTAAACTTGTCGAGCCACAATCTTTAAAGAGATTTGAGGGTAAGGCAAAAAGGGTTACAGACCTAAGAAATGTATATAAATAAGAGGAACATATGAAAAAACTTTTACTTGGAAATGAGGCTATTGCAAGAGGTGTATATGAGGCAGGTGTTACTGTTAGTAGTGCTTATCCTGGTACACCAAGTACAGAAATTAGTGAAAATTTGGTTCAATATGATGATGTTTACTGCGAGTGGGCACCTAATGAGAAGGTAGCTTTAGAAGTTTCGCTTGGTGCATCAATAGCAGGTGCTAGAAGCCTTGCTTGTATGAAGCATGTAGGACTAAATGTTGCTGCAGACCCACTATTTACCTTTAGTTATACTGGTGTTAATGGTGGTATGGTTATTGTTGTTGCAGATGACCCTGGTATGCATTCATCTCAAAATGAACAAGATAGCAGATTTTATGCTCGTTCAGCACATATTCCTATGCTTGAGCCTAGTGATAGCTCTGAATGTAAGAATTATGTTAAACTTGCTTACGAAATCAGCGAAAAATACGATACTCCAGTTTTAGTTCGTACTACAACTCGTGTTGCCCATTCACAATCTTTTGTAGAATTAGAGGATAGAGTAGATGTACCACTTAAGGAATATCAAAAGGATATTACAAAATATGCAATGATGCCTGCTAGTGCTATTCATAGACATATCGTTGTTGAGGATAGAGAAAATAGGCTTAAGGCAGATTGTAACGATTTTGCTATCAACTTTGAGGAAATCAACGATACAAGCCTTGGTATTGTTTGTAGTGGTATTGAGTATCAATACATTAAAGAAGCATTACCTAATGCATCTGTTTTCAAAATTGGTATGGTTTACCCACTACCTATTGAAAAGATTAAAGAGTTTAGCAAAAAGGTTGATAGACTTGTTGTTGTAGAGAGCTTGGAGCCATTCTTTGAGAATCAACTTAAAGCTAATGGTATTGAGTGCGAGGGTAAAAACCTATTCTCTATTCAAGGCGAACTAAATGTTGCTATTATCAAAAAAGCACTTCTAAATGAAGATGTAGAGGAAAATGTAAAGGATTTACCAGGTAGACCTCCTGTAATGTGTGCAGGTTGTCCTCACCGTGGAGTATTCTATGTATTACATAAATTAAAAAAGGTTGTTTGTGCAGATATTGGTTGTTATACACTAGGTGCTCAACCACCACTTTCTGCTGTTGATACAGTAATATGTATGGGTGCAAGCCTTGGAGTTGGTCAAGGTTTCGAGCATGCTAGAGGTAAGGAGTACTCTAAAAATGTAGTTTCTGTTATTGGCGACTCTACATTCGTGCATAGTGGTATTACAGGTTTGATTAATGCTGTTTACAATAAGACTAATACAACACTTATTATACTTGATAACTCTACAACTGGTATGACAGGTCATCAAGACCACCCAGCAACAGGTATTACCTTAAAGGGAGAAACTACAAAAAAACTTCTTCTTGATAATGTAATCAAAGCTTGTGGTGTAGATGATTTACAAATTGTAGATGCATACGATATGAAAGCTATTGAAAGTGCTGTAAAGCATGCTAGCGAATATGATGGCGTATCAGTTATTATCGCTCAAAGACCTTGTGTATTAAAGATTAAAATGGCAAAAGCACCATACAAGATTGATAATTGTAAAAATTGTGGTATGTGCTTAAAGATTGGTTGTCCTGCAATTTCAAAGAAGAATGGTAGAGCAGTAATTAACCCTGTTCAATGTGTAGGTTGTGGACTTTGTGAACAAATGTGCAAGTTCGGTTGTATCAAACAGGAGGATTAATATGAATATACTTATTGTAGGTGTTGGTGGACAAGGTACATTACTTGCAAGCCGTGTGCTTGGTGGACTTGCTAGCATTAAAAATTTGGACTGTAAACTTAGTGAGGTTCATGGTATGAGCCAAAGAGGTGGTAGTGTAGTTACTCATGTAAAGATTGCTGATAAGGTTTATTCTCCAATTATTGCTCAAGGCGATGCCGATATTATTCTATCTTTTGAGGAGCTTGAGGCTATTAGATGGCAACATTTTCTAAAAAAAGATGGTGTAATTGTATGCAATTTACAACAAATTGAGCCAATGCCAGTTATAATTGGAAAGGCTGAATATCCAGAAGCTATCATAGAAAGGATTGAAAATAGTGGTAAAAAGATTATTACAATTAACGCACTAGAAATTGCTGAAGAACTTGGCAATGCAAAATGTGCAAATGTTGTTATGCTTGGTTTACTTGCTAAAAAACTTGATATTGATTTCGAGGATATTAAAAAAGCATTACTTCAAATTGTTAAACCAAAATTTGTAGATATTAATTTGAAAGCTTTGGAAAAGGGATATAACTACTAATATGAAATATTTTAACGAAAAAATTGAGACAATGAGTAGGGAGCAACTTAGCGAACTACAAAGTGAAAGATTAAGAAATGTAGTCAAAAATGTATATGAAAATGTACCTTATTATAAGGCAAAAATGGACGCTATCGGCTTAAAGCCAGAGGATATACATTCTATCGAAGATATATCAAAGCTACCTTTTACCGAAAAACACGACCTTAGAGCCAACTATCCATTTGGACTATTTGCAGTTCCAAAGAAAGATATTGTAAGGCTTCACGCTAGTAGTGGAACAACAGGCAAACTTACCGTTGTAGGCTACACAAAAAGGGACCTTGAAGATTGGTCGGAGTGTGTTGCAAGAGCTCTTGTTATGGCTGGACTTAGTGATGAGGATATCATTCATAATGCATACGGATATGGTTTATTTACCGGTGGACTTGGTATCCATTACGGAACAGAAAAACTTGGTGCAGCTATTGTGCCTTGTTCAACAGGTAATACTCAAAGACAACTTATGTTGATGAAGGATTTCGGAGCAACAGCTATTTGTTGTACACCTTCTTATGCAACATATCTTATTGAGGAAATCGAAAAATACGGTTATAAAAAAGAGGATTTTTCATTAAAAACTGCTATTTTAGGTGCTGAACCTTGGACAGAAGAAATGAGAAAACGTATTGAAAAAGATTTGGGTGTAGATACATATAATATTTATGGTCTAAGCGAGATTAGTGGTCCAGGTGTTGCAATGGAGTGTTCTGAAAAAAATGGTTCACATGTGTTTGAGGATTTCTTCTATCCAGAAATTATCGACCCTGTAACACTTGAGCCTGTTCCAGATGGAGTAAAAGGTGAGCTTGTATTTACTACACTTAATAAGCAAGGTATTCCACTAATTAGATATCGTACAAGGGATATCACATCAATTACTCACGAAAAGTGTAAGTGTGGTAGAGTATTTGCTCGTATTTCAAGACTTGAAGGTCGTAGTGATGATATGCTTATTATTCGTGGTGTAAATGTATTCCCTAGCCAAATTGAAACTGTTTTACTTAAGTTGGGCGATTATATTGCACCTCAATATCAAGTAATTGTTGATAGGGTTGGTTCTCTTGATACTATTGAAATTCAAGTTGAACTTAAAGATGAAATGTTCTCTGATGAAATCAAGAAGATTGAGACAATTCAAAAACAACTTGCTCAAGATATGCAATCAAGTATTGGTATCAATGCAAAAATTACACTTGTTTCTCCTTCTTCTTTACCAAGGACCGAAGGAAAGGCAAAAAGAGTTATAGATAAAAGAAATAAGGAGGGAATCTTATGTTAGTAAATCAATTAGCTGTTTTTTTAGAAAACAAAAAAGGTAGACTTTATAGTTTAACTTCTACACTTGCAGAAAATAAAATTGACCTTATTGCAATGAGTATTGCAGATACAAAGGAATATGGTATTGTAAGACTTATTACAAGTGATAATGCAAAGGCTATCAAAGTGCTTAAAGATGCAGGTTTTGTTGTAACAAATAATGATATGATTGGTATCGAAGTTGAAGATGTACCAGGTGGTCTTGCTAATGTACTTAAAGAAGTTGAAAATTGCAATATTGATATTGAATATCTATATTCATTTGCTCGTACAAAACAAGGCAAGGCAATAATTCTTTTCAAGGCAGATAAACCTGAAGAAACCTTAAACTTGCTTAAGAAAACTAATGTAAAACTTATAACATCTATGTTAGATTAATTTGTATTTTAGAATACTTTTATAAAAAAGACACATTTTAGTGTCTTTTTTTATATTTTAAATATCATAAGCATATAATAATGTGAGGTGATATTATTAAT
>JAHHUG010000066.1 GCA_020024085.1 Christensenellaceae bacterium
GTAAACTATTGTATTTTTTATATAAACATTTATAATAAAATTAATTAATGATTTTGAGGTGAATATGGAAATTAAAAGAGCTTGGTACAAGGAAATGTCATTTTACCAAATTTGGCCTAGAAGTTTTAAGGATTCTAATGGAGATGGTATAGGTGATTTAGGTGGCATACTAGAGAAGTTGGATTATATCAAGTCTTTGAATGTAGATGGTATTTGGTTTAGTCCACTATATGTATCTCCAAATAACGACTACGGATACGATATTGCAGATTATAAAAATATCAATAGTGAGTATGGCACACTAGAAGATATGAAAAAGGTTATTAATGAGGCTCATAAAAGAGGATTGAAAATCATAATGGACCTTGTAATTAACCATACTTCTAATGAGCATTACTGGTTCAAAGAGGCAAGAAAATCAGTAGATAATCCTTATCATAACTATTATATTTGGAGAAAAGGTAGGGGCAAAGATGGTAAAAAAGCACCTAATAACTGGAAATCAAACTTCCCTGGTTCTGCTTGGGAATATGTGCCAGAGTGCGATGAGTATTATTTGCACATATTCGATGTAGGTCAACCAGACTTGAATATGGATAACCCAGCTGTTCGTGAGGAAATAAAGGGTATTATTCGTTTTTGGCTAGACCTTGGCATTGATGGATTTAGAGAAGATGTAATCAACTATATCAGCAAGGTGGAGGGGCTTCCAAATGGTTTTCCACTTCCTGTTATGACTGGTATGGAAAAATATATCAACGGTCCACATTTGTTTGAATATCTTCAGGAGTTCAATGAGGTTTACAACGAATATCCCGAGGTTATGACTGTCGGCGAAGTTCTACTTGTAAACGAAAAAAAGATGTTGGAGTTTATCGGCGAAGATAACCAAGTGTTAAAAACAATGTTCAATTTTGAGCAACTAGAGGGTGATTGCATCAAGGCAAGTTGGGCACATACTCACTTTATGCTACCAAAACTTAAAAAAATATACGAAAAATGGCAACGCGCATTGTATGGTAAGGGTTGGAATACTTTGTTCTTGGAAAACCACGACCAACCACGAATTATCAACCGTTATGGAGATGTAAATTATAGAACAGAAAGTGGTAAATTGCTTGCAACAATGTACATAATGCAAAGTGGTAATCCATATATTTATCAAGGACAAGAAATCGGTATGCTTAACCTTGAATTACCAAATATTGAGAGTTACCCCGATGTAAATTCTCAAACCTTCTACAAAGCATTTAGAAAGTTCGGTTTTTCGGATAAATTTGCAATGAAGAGGGTGCATTACAGTGCAAGAGATAATGCAAGAACCCCTGTTCAATGGGATAGCACAAAAAATGCAGGTTTTACTACTGGCGAGCCTTGGTTTACAGTTAATCCTAATTATCAAGAAATTAATGTTGAAAAAGAGGAACAAAATCCTGATAGCATACTAAATTGTTATAGAAAATTGCTAAAAATCCGTAAGGAAAATGATGTTTTAATCTACGGCGACTTTACATTATATTATAGAAATAGCAAAAAATGGTTTGTATATTCTAGGGAATTTGAGGGCAAAAAAGCACTAATAATTTGCAACTTTACAAATAAGGAAATTAAAGCAAAAGTGCCAAAAGAGTTCGATTTAAGCAAGGGTACATTGCTTATGTCAACATATATTGACCATAATGAGTTAAGTGGCAATACCTATATTGCAAAGCCTTATGAGGCAAGAGTCTATTTATTTTAATAGTTTTTCAAACCTTATTGACTTAGTTAAAACTATTTGATACAATAAATATATATTGATGTATATAAAATTTTATATATAGAGGGAAATTAAGTGAAAAAGAAAGAAAAAAAGTTTAAGTCTCAACCCAAAACAGATGCAAATGTTGAAGTGGTAGAACCTAAAAAGGAACTAGACCTTAATAATGCATCGTTATATTGTCCACAATGCAGTAAAAAAATAAAATATACCGATAAAGTATGCCCATATTGTGGTAAAGAAATTGGTTATTCTGATATGGCAGCAGTAGTGGGTGAGCACGAAAAGAAGATTGAAAAAACTCAAACTGGTTTGCTTGTTGGTCTTATTGTGAATTTGTTTGGTATGATAGGACTTAAGTTTATCAAAAATCCTCTAGCTGATAAAAACTCATATATTAGGGGAGTTTTCTTCGGTTCACTTTTGCAAATACTTGTAATTGTACTACTTGTAAAAAAGTTCAAGCCATAATAATTACGAGTACAAATATACCTATTAATAATAAATAAGGATTGCGTTAAGCAGTCCTTTTTTTTGTCAAAATATAGTAATAATTTGTAAATTTTATTTTGTTAATTACATAAACTATAAAGTGTATAAAAAATTAAAATTAAAATATAATAACACAATAGGCACTTTATACATTCAAATTGATACATTAACCTTTGTTAATGTAATAATATCAAAATCGCTTTAATTGTTAAAACAGCTAGCAAATAGTATTTACAATAGTTGACATTATTTTTAAGAATAGTATTGACTATCATAATTATATTTGATAATATGAAAATAATCTAATAAGGAGAGAAAATATGTACTGTAAAAATTGTGGTAAAGAGATAGATGAAAATGTAAACTTTTGTCCATATTGTGGTGCTAGTCAAAGTAGTACAAGTCATAATACAAATGGTACTGACTACGACCCGTTTAATGAAAAAAAGGAGTATAACCCTTTTGATGAGCCAAAAACAAATTATCAACAAACTCAACAAAACTCTGAACCACCTATTAAAGATTTGATTTCTAATTATAATGAATCTAAATTTTGGGCAGGCTTTTTAATGGGATTTTTCTTTAACTTAGTAGGTTTGGTAGTTGGATTTCTAATTTATCCTACTAATACCATTGCACGAAAAACTTTTGTCAAAGGTTGGTGGTGGTCGTTTGGCATTTACATTGCAGTTATTGTTTTGTATCTGCTTATAATTTTTGCATCAGTTTCAACGGTATAAGTATAATATATTGCAATGGTTTCGGTATAAAATTTGCATTAAAAATATTATGATAATATTAGTATAAACATATAAAAAGGATAGAATTTTTCTATCCTTTTTTTTATATATAAATAACTAAATTTGGTTTAATCTATAAAGTATAATAGTGTTTTATTTTGGTAAAATATCAAATTCTGCCCGTAAAATCAGTTTTTCTGCCCGTAAATTTGGAATTTTATAAGAAATGCACTTATTATATAGAGTACATTATCATTTAGAATTATTTATAAATACTTGCCAAAATTTGATAGTTCGAGGGCAAGAGTGTTAAAAATTGAATGCTAGAATATATATTTATACATTTATACATTTAAACATTGATACATTGATATATTGATATATTTATACATTTATATAAATTCAAAAAAAAAGAGGATTGTAAACACAATCCTCAAATCACATTAAATAAAAATAATTTATATTAAGTATTATTCATTTCCTAGAATAAAGTATATAACTATTACTTATAACATACCTGCAATGGATATTCTATATCCTACACATTAAAACGGAACTCAACTACATCATTTTCCTTCATAACATAGTCTTTTCCTTCGCTACGAACTTTTCCTAGTTCACGAGCTTTTTGAACAGAACCACATTCAAGTAATACTTCGTAGTCAACGATTTCGGCACGGATAAAGCCTTTTTCAAAGTCAGAGTGGATTTTACCAGCAGCTTGAGGTGCTTTAGTACCTTTTTTGATAGTCCAAGCACGAGTTTCCTTTTCGCCTGCTGTTAGGTAGCTGATTAAACCTAATAAACTATAACAAGCAGTAACAAGTTGGTCAAGACCACTTTCGTGAATGCCAAGTTCATCTAGGAACATTGCTTTTTCATCATCTTCAAGTGTAGAAAGTTCTTCCTCCACCTTGCAACAAAGTACGATAACTTCACTATTTTCCTTTTTTGCAAACTCTTTAACTCTTTTTACATAGTCATTTTCGGTGCCGATATCATCTTCGCCGATATTAGCAGCATAAATAACAGGCTTTGTGGTAAGCAAAAATTGTTCTTTTACAAGGGCTTGTTCCTCTTCGTCAAGGTCAACTAGCCTTGCAGGGATACCTTTTTCAAGGTTATCATATACCTTTTGAAGAACGGCAGCATCTTTTAGGAAAGATTTGTCGCCACCTTTTGCAGATTGGTTTAGTTTTGCAATCCTTTTTTCAAGGGTTTCCATATCGGCAAAAATAAGCTCATAGTTAATAGTATCAATATCACGGATAGGGTCAACGGTGTTTTCTACATGGACAATGTTGTCATCATCAAAACATCTTACAACATGCACAATGGCATCAACTTCACGGATATGCGAAAGGAATTTGTTACCAAGTCCCTCGCCACGAGAAGCACCTTTTACAAGTCCAGCGATATCAACGAACTCTAGCATAGTGTGAGTGATTTTTTTGCAATTATATAATTTAGCAAGGTTTTCAAGCCTTGGGTCTGGTACATCTACAATACCAATATTTGGTTCAATAGTACAGAAAGGGTAGTTTGCACTTTGTGCACCTGCCTTTGTGATAGCATTAAAAAGTGTGCTTTTGCCAACATTAGGAAGACCTACAACACCTAATTTCATACTGCCTCCAACGAATAAAAATAAAAATTTTTGAATAACATTATTATATATTAAATAGGTAAAATAGTAAAGTAAATACAAAAGTAAATAAAAATTGACAAAATTTTATACAAAATAAGGAGCGAATTTTGACACCATTAAAGGCAATTATTTTAGGATTAGTGCAAGGATTTACAGAATTTTTACCAATTTCAAGTAGTGGACATCTAATATTGCTTGAACGATTAGGTGTGGGTGAAGTCAGTATATTTTTTAATGTGATGCTACATTTAGGCACCTTGCTCAGTGTAATTTTGGTATTTTACAAGCAAATTTTCAATATGATTTTGCACCCAATAAAGAGTGATTTAAGGTACATAATTGTTGCAACTATACCCACAGGAATTATAGCGATACTTATAAAATTGTACGGAAAAAGTTTGCTTACTGGCGACTTTTTGCCTATCTGTTTTATGCTAACAGCGTGTATGTTAATTTTTTCAAATATTTATTATACCAACCAAAACAAGAGTTTATCGTACAAAAACAGCATATTAACAGGCGTTATGCAAGGTATAGCAGTTTTGCCAGGAATTAGTAGAAGTGGTTTTACCATAAGCACTCTTATGCTACTAGGGGTGGATAAAACAAAGGCATCGGATTTTTCGTTTATGCTAAGTATCCCTATAATTATAGCGAGTGCAATAAGTGAACTTATTCCGTTTAATATCAATGTGCAAGTAGAGTTACTTCCACTTATGTGTGGAATGTGTTTCAGCTTTTTGGGTGGTGTAATCAGTTTGTCTCTTTTATACAAAACCATCAAAAAAGGTAGCTTTGTGTATTTTGGTGTGTATTTAATTTTACTTAGCTTTATCCTATTGTTCTTTTATTAATATAAATAATTGATTAATTATATTTATTATGCTAAAATAAACTAACTGAGGTTAGTTATGAATTATAAACACGAAATTGCAAAATTAATTAATATTGAAGGGTTTTCAACAGAAGATATCGAAAACTTAATTACATTCCCAAAGGATAGCAGTATGGGCGATTATGCTTTACCTTGCTTTAAGTTTTCAAAAGTGTTAAGGAAAGCTCCAGTAATTATTGCTAACGAACTTAAGGATACAATCCCAAATAGTGAGTTAATCGAAAAGGTAGAAAGTGTAGCTGGATACCTAAACTTTACTATGAGTAAAGTACCTTTTATTAAGGAAACTTTGGAGAAAATCAACACCGAAAAAGAGAATTATGGTAGCAGTACATTAGGCAATGGCAAAACAATTTGTATTGACTATTCTTCTATAAATATTGCAAAACCATTCCACATTGGACACCTTTCAACAACTGTTATAGGTGCAGCATTATATAGAATTTACAAGTTCCTAGGATACAACACCGTAGGTATTAATCACCTTGGCGACTGGGGTACTCAATTTGGTAAATTGATTGTTGCATACAAACTTTGGGGCGACAAGGAAAAGATTGAAAAGAATGGTATTAGAGCTTTGCTTGAAATATATGTAAAGTTCCACACCGAAGCAGAAAAAAATGATAGTCTTAATGATGAGGCTCGTGCTTGGTTCAAGAAAATTGAGGACGGCGACCAAGAGGCACTAGGTCTATTTGAATGGTTTAAGGATATCACACTAAAAGAGGTTTCAAGGGTTTACAAGAGACTAGATATCAAGTTCGATAGCTATAACGGAGAGAGCTTCTACAATGACAAAATGCAACCTATCCTTGACGAAATCGAGGAAAAAGGCTTAAGCAAAAAGAGTGAGGGTGCTACAATTGTTGACCTTGAGGAATATGGTATGGCACCTTGCCTACTAAAAAAGGCTGATGGAGCTACACTTTATGCTACTCGTGACCTTGCTGCTGCTTTCTATCGTAAAAAGACATACGATTTTGATAAATGCTTATATGTAGTTGCATATCAACAAAACCTACACTTCAAACAATGGTTCAAGGTTGTAGAACTTATGGGCTATCCTTGGGCAAAGGACCTTATCCATGTTGCATTTGGTATGGTTTCACTTGAGGGTGCATCACTTTCTACAAGAAAAGGTAATGTTGTATTCCTAGAGGAAGTTTTGGATAATGCAGTAAAAAAAGCATATGGTATCATTTGCGAAAAGAATGCCAACCTTGAAAATAAGGAGCAAATCGCAGAGGAAGTTGGTGTTGGTGCAGTAGTATTTAGTGCACTTTCAAATAATCGTATCAAGGATATCAGTTTTAGTTACGATAAGGTACTTAACTTCGATGGCGAAACAGCACCATATATTCAATACACTCATGCAAGATGTTGTTCTGTTCTTGAAAAGGGCAATATGGGTAGCGAAATTGATTACAAAGGACTTGCAAACGATGAAGCATTTGAGCTAGTTAAACTACTAGAGAGATTCCCACAAATCATTGAGGATTCTGCAAACAAAAACGAGCCAAGTATGGTAACAAGACATATTATTTCTATTGCTCAAGCATACAACAAGTTCTATATTAATCATAGAATTATTGACCAACCAGAAGGCATCAAGAATGCAAGATTGCTTCTTACAGCTTGCACAAAAGATGTTATCAAAACAGGTTTGAACCTAATCGGTATTAAGGCTCCTACAAAAATGTAGTAAATCTTGAATAATTTAATAATTTATAAAATTAGAGAGTTGAAAATCAGCTCTCTTTTTTGTACCAAAATAAAAAGTGATATTATGTAAAAAAATGTAAAATAAATTATTTATATTTGTAAGGCTTTTCTAAATAGAAAATAACTAAAATATTAATCGTAAAAAATTAGCAAAAAGTGAATATTTTTACCTCATTTGTCAAAAATAATAGTATCACGAATAGGAGGTACATTATGAGCAAAGTTGTTCACACAGGTGATAAGCCAGGTAAGGGCGAGTATTGTTGTACAAGATGTCATTGTGAAGTTTCTTTAGGTGAATACGATAAGATGCCACCATGTCCAAGTTGTAGTAATACAAGCTTTGAAGAAGAATAAAAATTAGAGAGGGTAACCTCTCTTTTTTTTACTAAAAATTCTTAAAATTTAGTATTTATAAATATTGTATAAAAGTTGCAAAAATCAATAAAAAATCCTATTC
>JAHHUG010000067.1 GCA_020024085.1 Christensenellaceae bacterium
CAAGCTGTATATGATAGAAATGATATTCTTAAAAAAGATGATTATTTTGAAATATCAAATTCAATTATATTAGAATTTATGGAAGATTAGTTTATTATATCTATTTATTATATTTATAATATACCTAAAATATATTCGCAAAAAATAAATACAAAACATATAAATAATATCACAACATTAGTTAATACTAGTGGGGTGGTATTTTTTTTAGCAATCTATATAAAATATTGCCAAAAACCCTTGACAAATGAAATTATTGTTGTATAATAAATTTAGCAGTTAAAAGAAATGATTGCTAACAAATAAAGACTGAGAGTGCTAATGATGGATTATTCGGATAAACTTTCCTTAAGGAAACAAAAAATTTTACAGGCTCTTGTAGAGGAGTATATCGCAACAGGCGAACCGGTTTCTAGTGGAGAAATTAAAACTAAATACATTAACGACATTAGTTCTGCTACTATTCGTAGTGAACTTGCTGCACTTGAGGAAATGGGCTATTTAATTCAGCCTCATGTTGCATCAGGTAGAATACCTTCTGCTAAAGCTTATAGAATGTATTGTGATATTTTTGTTCACAAAAAACCACTTACAATCAAAGAAAAGCAAACAATTAATAGTTATTTCGAAAACAAGATTGTTCAAATGGAAGATATTGTAAAACAAACTGCAAAAATTATCAGTGATGTTACAAATTATACTTCGGTTATTGTTATCAATGATGTAAGCAAGGTCAAAATAAGAGAAATCAAACTTGTTGATATCGGTTTTAATGAAGCACTTGTTATTGTAATTACTGATAGTGGAGTACTTCGAGATAAAACAATAGCTTTACCTGAAAATATGGAAGAAGGTTATCTTGGTACAGCTACTAATATTATCAATAACATCTTTAAGGGTAAATCAGTTGATGAAATTGAAATACCTGACGAGTTAATTGATAGCGAAATGGATACTTTTAAGGAGCTTGTAGATAAGTTAGTTGATGTAATTTCAAGCTATATGGAAGATGACAAAAAGGTGTTCATGGAAGGCGAACTTAAGATTTTGGATTATCCAGAATGTAACGACATTGACAAAGCTAAAAACTTCCTAAGCATTGTAAACGAAAAGGATAACTTAGTTAAACTTATCGAAAACAATGATGACATTGAGTTCAATGTAAAGATTGGTAACGAGCAAGGTGGATTAGAAAATAGTGCTATTGTTACTGCAAAATACAAAATCAACGGTAAGGAAGTTGGTCAAGTTGGTGTTATTGGCCCAGAAAGAATGGACTATAACAAAGTTGTATCTGTTCTAAATTATATGAGCAAAGCAGTCGATGAGGTTATACAACATAAAGTTAATAGACCTAAAGAATTGATTGATGAAAATAAAGATTAATAGGTGAGATATGGCAAAAAAAGAAAAAGATTTAAACCTAGAAAAAGAAGAGCAAGAAACAAATGAGGTTAAGGAAAATAAGCCTAACAAAGAAGAATTACTTCAAAGTGAAATTGCTAGCTTAAAAGACCAATCTTTAAGATTGCAAGCTGATTTTGATAATTTCAGAAAAAGAAATGCTAGTGTTGTTTCTAAAACTAGAGAAGAAACAAAAAAAGATGTACTTACCGATTTACTTACTGTAGCAGATAATATCGAAAGAGCTATGGATATGATTACCGACGAAAGTACAAAAGCAGGCATTGACCTTGTTATGAATCAAATTCAAAGTATTTTCAAAAAATACGATGTAACAGAAATTAATGCACTTGGCGAGGAATTCGACCCTAATTTCCATAATGCAATTATGCAAGAAGATAATCCAGAGGAAGCTGGCAAAATTACAATGGTTTTTCAAAAGGGTTATATGATTAACGACACAGTGCTAAGATATGCAACCGTTAGGGTAGCAAAATAAATAAGAGTATAAATTTTAAGGAGATATAAAAATGGGAAAAATAATTGGTATTGATTTAGGTACAACTAATTCATGTGTAGCAGTAATGGAAGGTGGCGAAGCCACAGTAATTGCTAGTGCAGAAGGTCATAGAACTACACCTTCAGTAGTTGGTTTTAATAAAGATAACGAAAGACTTGTTGGTGAAATTGCAAAAAGACAAGCAATTACAAACCCAGATAGAACTATCAGCTCAATTAAGAGAGAGATGGGTACTGACTATAAGGTAAAAATTGATGACAAAAACTATTCTCCACAAGAGATTTCAGCTATGATTCTATCTAAATTGAAGGCTGATGCTGAAGCATATATCGGTCAACCAGTAACTCAAACTGTAATTACAGTTCCAGCTTATTTCTCAGATAGCCAAAGACAAGCAACTAAAGATGCTGGTAAAATTGCAGGACTTGAGGTTTTAAGAATTATCAACGAGCCAACAGCAGCAGCTCTTGCTTATGGTCTTGATAAAGAAGAAAACAAAAACCAAAAGATTTTGATTTATGACCTTGGTGGTGGTACATTCGATGTATCTATCCTAGAAATTGGTGATGGTGTATTTGAAGTATTATCTACAAACGGTAACACAAAACTTGGTGGTGATGACTTCGATAACAGAATTATTGATTATGTAGTAAATGATTTCAAATCAAAAGAGGGTATCGACCTATCTACTGATAAGATGGCAATGCAAAGAATTAAGGAAGCTGCTGAAAAAGCAAAGATTGACTTATCTGGTGTAACTACTACAAAGATTAGCTTACCATTTATCACAATTGGTGCTGATGGTCCAAAACATATAGATATGGACTTAACTAAGGCTAAATTTGATAGTTTAACAGCTGACCTAATTGAAAAAACTTTAGTTCCAATGCAAAATGCTCTTAGAGATGCAAAACTTACTTGCAACGACTTATCTAAAGTTATCTTCGTTGGTGGTTCTACAAGAATCCCAGCTGTATTCGATGCTGTTAAGAAGTTTACAGGTAAAGAGCCATATCGTGGAATTAACCCTGATGAGTGCGTATCTATTGGTGCTGCTATTCAAGGTGGTGTTCTTGCAGGTGAGGTTAACGATGTCTTACTACTTGATGTTACTCCATTAAGTTTAGGTATTGAAACACTTGGTGGTGTTTGCACAAAACTTATCGAAAGAAATACTACAATTCCTACATCAAAATCTCAAATCTTCTCTACTGCAGCTGATAATCAAACAGCAGTTGATATCCATGTTCTACAAGGTGAGAGAGAATTTGCAAAGGATAACAAAACACTTGGTAATTTCCAACTTACTGGTATTGCACCAGCTCCAAGAGGAATACCTCAAATTGAAGTTACATTTGATATTGATGCAAACGGTATTGTTAGCGTTAAGGCTAAAGATATGGGTACAAACAAAGAGCAATCTATCACAATTACTGCTTCTACAAATCTAAGCGACGAAGATATTGATAAGGCTGTTAAAGATGCTGAAAAATATGCTGAAGAAGATAAAAAGAAGAAAGAATTGATTGATGCTAAAAACCAAGCTGAACAAGTAATCTATGGTATGGAAAAGATGGTAAACGATAATCCTGAAGTTCTATCTGAAGATGAAAAGAAGACTATCGAAGATGCTATCAAGGTAGCTAAAGAGGAAACAGCAGTTGATGATTTGGATAAAATCCATGCTGCAATTGATAAGTTCTCTAAGACAACAGAGCCAATAATTACAAAATTGTATCAAGCTGCTGCTCAAAAGAATCAAGGTCAAGGTCAACCAAATCCAAATGGTGACATCAACAGCGACCCAGATATCAAATAATTATAATTAAAAATATTTTATTAGGCATTTTCTCACTCTAGCAGTGAGAATTTGCTAATAATTGGGAGAAATATGTCAAAAGATTATTATGAAATATTAGGTGTCAGCAAAACTGCAACCGATGATGAAATTAAAAGTGCTTATAGAAAATTAGCAATGAAGTATCACCCAGACCGTTTTGCTAACAAATCTGATGAAGAAAAAAAGCAAGCAGAGGAAACTTTTAAGGAAATAAATCAAGCTTATAGTGTACTTTCTGATAAACAAAAACGACAAAACTACGACCAATTTGGTAGTGAAGAAGGCTTCCAAGGTGGTTTTGGTGGTGGTGGATTCAGTGGTGCAGGATTTGACTTTGGCGACATTTTCTCTGACCTATTTAATGGTGCCTTTTCTGGTGGTGGAAGTCGTGGTGGCAGTAGACAAAGTATGGCAGTAGATGGCGACGATATCATACTAACACTTAACTTAACTTTCAAAGAGGCTGCTTTTGGCGTAGAAAAAGAAGTTAAGGTTAAAAGGTACGAAACTTGTACTGTTTGTGGTGGTACTGGTGCAAAAGATGCATCTAGTATCAAAACTTGTGATGTTTGTCACGGAACAGGTCAAGAAACTATCGTTCAAAATACTCCTTTTGGTAGAATCCAAACTGCTAGAACTTGTCACGCTTGTGGTGGTACTGGTAAAATCATTACCGATAAATGTCCAAACTGTGGTGGCAAGGGTGTAGAAGTTAAGGTAAGAACACTAAAAGTAAAAGTTCCTGCTGGTATTGATAATGGCAGACAAATGACTTACTATAACGAAGGTCATTGTGGTAGAAATGGTGGTCAAAATGGTAATGTAATTATCGTAATCAAGGTTGATGAGAGCAAATTGTTTACTCGTCAAGGTTATGATTTGTACATTGATATTCCTATCAGTATCGCTCAAGCTACACTTGGTACAACTATTTATGTTCCAACACTTACAAACCCAGTAAAATACAATATTCCTGAGGGTACCGACAGTGGTACAATCTTTAGAATAAAAGGTCAAGGTGTTAAGTACCTTAAGAGTGAGCAAGTTGGTGACTTGTACTTTAAAATTATCGTAGATACACCAAAACACTTAACATTAAAGCAAAAGAAAATGATGACTGAATTTGAGTCAACTCTTAACGATATTCAATTGGATAAGGTAAGAAAATATAATGATAATGTAAAAAGGAATGCTTAAATGAATTCTAAATATATTGAAATTACTATTGCCACAACTTCACTTTCATGTGACCTTGTGGCTAATGTTTTATTTGAAATAGGTGCAGATGCAGTAAGTATTATTGATAAAAATGACTTGCTAGACCTATATAGAAACAAAGAAACTTGGGACTACATAGATGATAGTTTGTTTAATATTGACGAAGTTTGCTATGTAAAAACTGGTGTATTAAGAACAGAACTTGATGAAAAAATTGCATTAATCAATGAAAAACTTCAAGTTTTGAAAGAGAATTGCCCATTTGATTTGGGTAGTTTGGATATTGATACAAAGGAGATAGTTGAGGAAGATTGGAGATATGTATGGAGAAAATACTATAAACCTATCAAAATAGGTAAATTTGTTGTTATCCCAAAATGGATTGACTACAAGATATCTGATGGTGAGTATCCTATATATATTGAGCCTGGTATGGCATTTGGAACTGGCGAACACGAAACCACAAAAAATGCTTTAAAATTATTATCTGAAATTGATGTTAAAGATAAAGTCGTTGCTGATATTGGTACAGGTAGTGGTATACTTGGAATAGGTGCAAGTAAACTAGGTGCAAAGTTCTGTTATATGACTGATATTGATGAGCAATGTATTACTACAAGCAACGAAAATGCTGAACTAAATGAAGTAAAAAATTGCAAAATTGAATGTTGCGATTTGTTTGAAAAGAATATAGAAAAGGTTGATATTGCTATTGCAAATATTACAGCTGATGTACTTGTAATACTAGCAAAAGGCATTAATAATCTTGTAAAAGATGGAGGCAAGGTTGTGCTTTCTGGAATACTTGATATATCTTTACAAACAGTAATTGATACCTATACAAATGCAGGATTAAAGATTTTAAAGCAAATTAATGATGGCGAGTGGTACGCTTTACTACTTGAAAAATAATTATGGAAATTAAAAGATTTTTTGTAAGCCCAAGCGATATTGTAAACGATGTAGTTACTATAACAGGGGAGGAATTTTATCATTTAACCACTGTTTTAAGACATAAGGTTGGATATAAAATTGTAGTTTGTTGTAGTGATGATTACGATTATAATGCAACTATTACAGAGATTAAAAAAGATTATGCAAAGGCAAAAATTGATAGTAGAATACCAAATTGTTGCAAGCCAAAGACAAATATTAATCTATATCAAGCAGTAATTAAAAATGCTAAACTTGATATTGTGATACAAAAGGCGATTGAACTTGGTGTACATTCTATCACATTATTCTTTTCTAAAAATACAAATGAAACTAACATTAATATTGATAGATTAAATAAAATTGCCAAAGAAGCATCGAAGCAATGTGGTAGGGCAGACCTTGTTAAAATTAATGGTGTTTTATCGTTTGATGAAATGCTAAAAGATATTAAACAATATAATAATATCGTAATTCCATACGAATATGAAGATGAAAATAATTTTAGCAACTTAAACCTTGAAAATAATGGCGACTTTGCATTAATTATTGGTAGTGAAGGTGGTTTTGACTCGGTAGAAGTTGAAAAAGTAAAACAACTAGGTGGCAAAAGTGTTACTTTAGGCAATAGAATACTTAGGGCAGAAACTGCAAGTATTGTTGCAACATCATTGCTTATGTACGAATTGGGTGAATTTGACAAATGAAAATTGTAGTATTTAACTTTGGTTGTAAAGTAAATCAATATGAAAGTGATGTTTTGATTAATTTGTTAGAACAACGAGGTCACGAAGTAAGTAGCAATCTTGAATATGCAGATTGCTATATTATTAATACTTGTGCAGTTACTAATGAGGCTGAAAGGAAATCAAGACAAGCTATATCAAGAGTACGAAAATTTAATAAAAATGCAAAAATCTTTATCTGTGGTTGTGCTAGTCAAAAAAACTCCGAGCAATTTATTTCTAAAAATAATGTTGTAACAGTAAAAGGCATTGCAAACAAATACGAGCTTGTAAATCTAATTGAAGAAGGTAATAATGTAGAGGAGTTGCCAACCATTTTTGAAGATGGTATTGCAAAATCAAATAGAACACGAAGCTATATTAAAATTCAAGATGGTTGCAATAATTTTTGCTCATATTGCATTATACCATATCTTAGAGGTAGGAGTAGAAGTAGACAAATTGATAGCATTCTTAGTGAGATAAATAACCTTAAAGATGTAAAAGAAATAGTGCTAACAGGTATTGATATTTCTAGTTATGGACTGGATATTGGTACAAGTTTAACTGAGTTAATTAATAGGTTAGTAGATGTAGATTTTAGAATAAGGATTGGTTCTTTTGAGGTTCGAGTAATCAGTAGAGAGCTACTTGAAGCATTATCAAAGCTAAAAAACTTTTGTCCGCAATTTCACTTGAGTTTGCAAAATGGAGATGATAGTGTTCTAAAAAGTATGAATCGGCATTATACTTGCGATGAATACTATTCTAAAATATGTCTAATTAGAGAATACTTTCCTAATGCAAGTATTACAACTGATATTATTGTTGGATTTCCAACCGAAACAGAAACTGCAATAAATAATACTATTGATTTTGTAAAAAAGGTTAAATTTTACAATGTGCATATTTTCCCTTATTCTGCAAGAGAGGGTACAGTTGCTTATAAAAAATATAAGATGCTTGATAAAGATGTTGTAAAAGATAGAGAAAATAGATTATTTGAAGCTAAAGAAGAATATCGAAT
>JAHHUG010000068.1 GCA_020024085.1 Christensenellaceae bacterium
CACAAGCTGTAAATGCAAATAAACAACTTACGACCATTGCTAAAACTAGCAATGTTGCTAAAAATTTCTTTCTCATTTTAATTCTCCTTTTTTTCCCAATGTATTAAACATTTTTTTAATATTTCAACACATAGCATTAGTAATAAGCTAAGTGTTATAATCCAAAATATAATTGCAAACATTGTATCGTAGGCATATACCCTTTGTGCTCTTTGAATATAAAAACCAAGTCCTGCTGTTGCACCCACCCACTCGGAAATAACTGCACCAACTATTGCATAGGTTGCAGAAATTTTTAAGCTAGAGAAGAAGTTAGGTAATGCATTAGGCATTTTTAGATACCAAAATACTTGCATTTTATTTGAACCCATTGCCCTCATTAAATCAATCATATCCTTATCAGCACTTTGATATCCATCATTAAGACCTATTGCAATAGGAAAAAATGTAGTTAATGCAACAATAAGCACCTTTGGTTCTATTCCATAACCCAACCACATTACAAATAATGGTGCGATAACAATAGTTGGAATGGTTTGTGATATTACAAGTAAAGGCTTAAATCCATATGAAAACAATTTGAATGAATCCATAAGAAGAGCTAGTACAAAACCAACCAACACTCCAAATACAAGTCCTAATAATGCTTCAATTAATGTAATTTTTGTGTGATACATAATTAATGCATTTCTTGCTATAAACGCATTAAATGTTTCAGCTGGTGTTGGCAATATTATTCTAGGAATACTGCTATATTCGCATAAAATTTGCCATATACCAAAAAACAAACCTATAAAGACAATAGGAACTATGATTTTATATAATAAACTTAAAGCCTTTTTAGTTTTTGAATTAGTCATTAATGTGATGTTTTGTAACTTTCTTTTCAATTGTTAAAACCTCACCTTCAGGTCGATAACTTACCTTCATAAAAGCCATTACACCAGCTCTATTTGACCTACCTGCAATATGCATACATTCCTTAAGCATATCCATAAGTTCATCTAAATCTCCCTCAACTGAAGTTTCAAAAGGACCAACATAACAGTTTAATCCACTAGACTTCATATATGCGATAACTTCATCAACAACCCTTATTGTTTGCTCATCATCTAGTGTTTCTGGTAAAATTTGTAGTGCTATACTTGCATTCATATTTATATCTCCTTTTTTGCCTTAACTACTGCGAAAACGCCTTCGCCATTTCCACAATTTATAGGCTGTATTTCATTATTTAGTGTATATACAGTTTGCATTGATTCAACTATTGTAAAGCCTGCCTTAGATAGAAGTTCTTTCATTTCGTTGCTTGACCTAAAAGTTGCACCCTTATAGTAGATACTATCTTCCTTGTTTTTTTCGTAACCCTCACCTAATGGAGTTTCTCTATCAATAAAAGCGATAATGTAGCTACCACCATTTTGTAGTACTCTAAATGCCTCGGTAAAAACTGGTAAAATATCCTTAATAAAGCAATCAACTGTTACCATCAATATACCTTGAGTACTATCATTTTCAAGAGGAAGATGTTCAGCAACACCATCAACAACCTTAATTCCTCGTTTAATTGCAATTTCTGCCATAGGTTTAGATGGTTCAACACCAGCTTTAATACCCAATTTTGTAGCAAATAAGCCAGTCCCAACACCAACTTCTATATAATCTTTATCCTTATCTAGTAATTTACTAATCGCTGTAACTTCTGCATCGTATAATAAGTCGTTTTCTATAAACCAACTATCATATTCGGTTGCATATTTATCAAAAATACTCATATGTTCTCCTATAAAAAATAAAAGAAGCCCAACAATATGGGCTTCTTATAATTACATAAAACTATTCCAATCTCCCTACGATGGTATTATCCATATCAGGTTAAATGGTCCTCTCTAATGAGAATCTCAGCCTTTCAGCACCCATGATTATGTTTTTATTATATAATCGTTATGAAACAATGTCAAGTAGGGAATACAAATTTTAAAAATAAATATTAATTTTATCTAACACACTCAATTATTTGGTATTGTTGTTATCCTTAAATGTTTGTAAACTTTTTGCAAAATTCCAAAGCAACTTGGTTTCAGTATCTTTCCTTACCACCCAGCATAGTAAAACTTTTTGGATATCATTTTCAAGTTTAGCACAGTTCTCTTCTATTCAATAGAAAATACCTACCCACAAATATGTATTGATACCACCAACATTAATATTTTGCCTTTCTAAATTCTTTTTTACATTCAAGCACTAATCATCAGCACTATACTGCTTGACTTATATTATCAAAATGTTAAAATATAGTTAAATAAAAAACTGTTCTAAATAGAACAATTGGAGAATTGATGATTAATATTTTTGAACATTATCTGCTTGGAGAAAAACTATATGAACAAGTCGTATCAACTGTTTTTAAGAAATATGACTTAACATATATGGAATTTACAGTTTTGATGTTCCTTGCAAATAATGATTACGACACTGCAAGCGATATTGCAAAATATAGATGTATAGCAAAGTCACATATCTCTGTTTCCATAAAATCACTTGAAAATAAAGGTTTACTTGAGGAAACCTACCTTGAAAACGACAGAAGAACAAAACATCTAAAATTAACTAAACTATCAAACCCAATTATAAAAGATGGTAAAAAAGCACAAAACGATTTTATCGACACCTTACATAAAGGACTATCCGTAAGCGACAAAGAAAAAATGAACGAATATATAGGTATAATTAATTCTAATATAAAAGATAACCTAAATGATTATAGGAGGAACAATGAATAAAGAGATTCTAGGAACTGAACCAGTTGGGAAATTACTAATAAAATTATCTATTCCAACAGTAGTTGCACAACTGATAAATATGCTCTACAACATTGTTGACCGAATATTTATAGGACATATACCAACAGAAGGCTCACTCGCTTTAACGGGTGTTGGAGTTTGCTTACCTTTAATTATGCTTGTATCGGCTTTTGCTGCACTTATTGCATCGGGTGGTGCACCTAGAGCATCAATATATATGGGCAAGAATGATATGGAAAAAGCAGAAAAAACTCTAGGTGGTTGCTTTACTACTCAAATTGTAATATCTATAATTATTACTACAATATTGTTAATTTGGAATAGAGATTTATTGCTTGTATTTGGTGCAAGTGAAAATACCATTGAATATGCAGTACAATATATGAACATATATGCAATAGGTACACTTTTTGTTCAACTTACACTTGGTATGAATGCCTTTATTACTGCTCAAGGTTTTTCAAAATTCTCAATGTATGCAGTACTTATCGGTGCAATATTAAATATATGCCTTGACCCGATATTTATTTATGTTGCTGGAATGGGTGTAAGAGGTGCTGCCCTTGCTACAATTATTTCTCAAGCAGTTTCAAGCATATTTGTAGTTACATTTTTATGTAGCAAAAAGACACTACTAAAAATTAAACTTAAAAACTTATTTGTTAGCCCAAAAATTGTTTTGCCTTGTTTGGCTCTTGGATTATCTGCATTTATTATGCAAGCAAGTGAAAGCGTAATTTTTGTATGCTTTAACTCTTCACTACTAAAATATGGTGGAGATATCGCAGTAGGAGCTATGACTATACTAAGTAGCATTATGCAATTTGCTATGCTACCTTTACAAGGACTTAGTCAAGGTGCACAACCAATAGAAAGCTATAACTATGGTGCTGGCAATGCAGACCGAGTAAAAAAGACATTCAAACTACTACTAATTAGTTGCGTTTTCTACTCTACTTTTTTGTGGATACTTGTAATGGCTGTTCCTGAAATTTTTGCAAAAATGTTCTCTCCAAATCCAGAACTAATTACATTTACTGCAAAAATGTGTAGGATTTATTTTGGTGCAATGTTTATGTTCGGTGCTCAAATAGCTTGCCAAATGACTTTTGTATCTCTTGGCAATGCACCATCTTCAATAATTGTTGCTATTGTTAGAAAATTTGTACTTTTGCTACCTTTGATTTATTTACTACCAATAGGAGCAACAGACCCTACAACAATGATTTATATGGCAGAACCAATTGCCGATGCAATAGCTGTAACATTTACTTTAATCCTATTCTCATTCCAATTTAGAAAGGCAATGAAATCCATTGAAAAACCTATCTCAAAGGTCAAAATTGAAGAAAAATAACGATAAAACATTCAATACAAAAAGGTACTCAAAATGAGTACCTTTTATTTTTTTACTAATATCACAATGATATTACTCTGCAAGTTTTTTCATAGAAATATGTTCTACATGTTCCTCATAGTAGGTGTTTCCATACTTAGTGTATCCACATTTATTGTAAAATGGAACGGCTACCACCTGAGCTGAAAGATAAAAACTTTTTGCACCAAGTTCTTTTGCTTTTCTTTCAAGTTCTGTAAGTATCATTCTGCCAAGACCGTTCTTTCGTTTATCTTTTACAACTGCAATTCTTCCCAACTTAAACACCTTGTTCACACTATCAATTTCGTATAGTCTACCCGTTGCAACAGGTCTATTATCCTCGTATATAACCATAGTATCTACAAAATTATCAAGCTCGTCAAACTCCTCCTTAAAGCCTTGCTCAACTACAAAAACTTCTTCTCTAATCTTTCTACTATCATCGGTTAATCCCTTAAAAAATTTTACTTCCATATTTCCCTCAAATAATGTGATAATTCATTATAACTTGATTTTGAAAAATTTTCAATCAAGTAAATAAAAAGCCCAACTAAAATGTTGGACTTTTAATAATTATAATAAACCTACAAATTAAAGCATAATTTCAAGGTCGGTAAGTGGGTAAGCCTTGCAAGAATGGATATAACCAAACTTCTCATCAGCTTGACGAAGCAATGTGCCTTTTGATAGGAAAACCTTACCTGAAACAAGTTTTACCCTACACATACTACATTCACCACTTCTGCAACAAACATTAACCTTGATACCTGCTCTTTCAAGTGATGTAAGTAAGCTCTCATTAGCCTTTGCATCAATAACCTTACCAGCAACTTTTACCTTAAATACTTCTTCGCCTGTTAAATCAGTTGGGAAGCCTACCTCTTTAGTAACATCGCCACTAGCACCAAACATCTCTCTACGGATTTTCTTAATAGGGATATTCATATTAAGCAATTCATTTTCGCAGAACTCATTCATTACCTTTGGTCCACAAATATAGTAAGTAACAGCATTTACATCAGGGATAAGTTTTCTAATAAGTTGCTCGTTGATAAATCCCTTTTCTCCATTGTATTTTTCATCATTAGAAACAACAAGGTAATAGTGGAAGTTATCGTGCTTTTTAGCGTAATCCTCAAATAAATCATTATATAAAGCAACCTCTGTATTTCTTACACCATACAACAAATAAACTTCTCTATCTAATCCAGCATCAAGGATTTCTGATACCATACTCTTGAATGGTGTAATACCTGAACCACCAGCTAAAAATACTGAAGTTTTAGAGTGGAAAACAGGGTTATAGTGGAAGTTACCTGATGGAGATGTAGCTACAAACTCATCGCCAACTTTAACACTATCAAGCATATAGTCAGATACAAAACCAGTAGCAATTCTTGCAACAGTTATCTCATAATAAGCTCTTTGTCTTGGAGATGAAGAAATACTATATGGCCTTGAAGTACAAACTCCATCAACCTCGGCAAATATATTGATAAATTGTCCAGCCTCGAATGGTGGCAAATAGCCGTCCTTTGAAGCAAATCTAATTTGTTTTGCAATAGGTGAAATCTCATTAATCTCGGTTACAACTAGGTTTAATCTACTTGGGTGAAGTCTATTAATAGTACAATCAACACTATCCTTATTAATGGTAAAATCTTTGCCCATTTGTCTTGCAACAGCAAGCTCGTTTAGTACATTTTCGCCATTGACACAAGCACCAAGTAATGTCTCTTTTAGTGATTTACTCATTATTAAACCTCCTCTGCAATTTTGCTTGCAATCTTATCTGCATACATATAGTTAGGACCAAATCCACAAACATTTGCCCAACCACTTGCAAACTCTAAATTCTCTACCTTGCTCTCGTTTGGATAGAAGAATACACTAGACTTTAAGTCTTGCTCGTAACCATAAATTGCTCCACCTGGGTGATGTAAAAATCTCATATGAGTAAGAGGTGTTGCAATCTCAATTTCTTCAATGTGACTTCTAAAGCCAGGATATTGCTTCTCTAGCCTATCAATAATCATATTACAAGCTTCGTACTTCTTCTCGTAGTATTGCTCTGGAGTAAGTTTTTCCCAAGGCTCTGCATACTTTAGTGTACCAGCTGTTATCATACTTGTTCCCTTTGGAGAAACACTAGGGTCATCAACAGTATAGCAAGTAGCAATAATTGGGTCGTGCTCTGGCATAAGCTCGTATGCACCCTTGAAATCCTCATTTGCATTCATACTGTCGTAGTTAAGTGTAAATGATGTCTTAAATCCAAGCTCTTCTGGAGTGATATCAAGTCCAATAAAGCAAGTTAAAGCAGAAATACCAACTGTATATGGCTTTAGATACTCAACAGCAGCTTCTGGTAAATCCTTTTTATCCATAAGGTTACCATATGTTGCGTTAGGGCTAATTGAAGAAATAATCTTCTTTGCACGATACTCTACACCATTTTGGTCGATAACGCCAACAGCCTTACCACCCTCCATAATTATATGTTTAACGGCATCGTTTACCTTTACTTCGCCACCATTACGAAGAATACTCTCAACTAATGCTTGATTCATCATCATTGATGTACCTCTTAGGTAGAATGGCTTATCTTCCATATAAATTGCAGTACACTTTGCAAGAATTGACCAAGGGAATCTTGCAGGAGGCATACCCATAAAGCACCAATATGCACTAAGTGCAAGTTGTAACTTTTTATCGGTAAAGAACTCGTCAAGAACATCTTGAGTAGACCTTAAAGCATACTTTGCAAGGGCTGGATATAGCTTTGGAAAACCTTTTTTCATAATGAACTTTTTGATTTCGCCTGCCTCTCCAGTACTTTTTGCACTCTTTGCAGCAAACTCAATAGATTCCTTTTGGAACTCATAAACATCATTGAAATATCTAAGGATATTTTCCTTTTCTTGTGGGAATAGGCTGATTAAATGCTCCTCGCATTTTTTTCTATTAGCAGGAAGTGTTACACCTGTTCCATCTGGGAAATTAACTCTAAATAAGTCTTTAATTTCAATCCAATCAATATCCTTTTCGATATCATATTTTCTAAATAACTTTCTAAGGTCACCTGGATTTTCTGGTGTACCCATAGAACTAAGTTGGTGTAATGCTACTTCAAATTCAAATCTACCTCTTCTAAAACTTGTACCACATCCACCTGCGATATTATGTTTTTCGAATAGGATTACTTTTTTACCTTTCTCGGCAAGGGTTGCAGCAGATGCAATTCCACCATTACCACCACCGATAACAATTACATCGTAATTCATAATTACCTCTCTAAAAATATTATAATCTAATTTTATAG
>JAHHUG010000007.1 GCA_020024085.1 Christensenellaceae bacterium
GTATTTGACAATAATTATTATTAAATATATAATAAATAATACGGAGATATTGTTTATGAATATGAAGGATAAAGTTTTTTGTATAGCATTGGTTGGTATTTCTATTGCAGTAATTGCTTTTGCAGTATGCTTTGGTATGGGTTTAACAAACTATGTTGGACTTTGTGCTTGTAGTCTTGCATTAGTAGGGCTTTTGTATGCTTTTTTCCAAGACAAAAGACACGACAAAATGAAGAAACAAGCTAGTAAAAACGAAGAGGAAACAAAATAATTATTTTTGTAGTTTAATATTGCAAATTTTATTGTTATATTATATAATATAATAGTTTTATAAAGATAGGCTAGGAGAAAAAATTTTGAAAAAATTTGGTAAAAAATTTGGAAAATATATTCTATTAATTAGTAGTATTTTAATACTTGTATTTTCACTAACTGCTTGTAGCGATGGCTACAAATTTACTGCTGTTCCAGGTGGTCAACCTAACAAACCAACCGAGTCAAACGGTGGTCAAGTTGTAAAGCAAGGCGACAAACTTTACTTTGTAAATGGCAAAACCGATGAAAAAGCAGGTAATGATTTTGGTAGTGTAGTTAAGGGTGCTATTGTTCGTGGTACAATCGGTGCTGACGGCAAACTTTCTGATTTTAAGACAATCGTTCCAAAGAATGTTTATTCTAAGGGCAGAGAAAATGGTAGAAATGGTGGTATCTATATTTTTGATAACTACATTTATTATCTTACTCCAAATAACGAAATTGATAAAAACGATAAGTTGCTTAACGATAGACTTGATGTAATGAGGGTAAAACTTGATGGTACTGGTACTGAAAAATTAGGTACACCATTTATTTCTCTTGATTACGAATATAAGTTCGTTAAAAATCATCTAGTTGCATTCGATGGTAAAAAAATTACCATTTTGAAACTTGAAGACAATTTGCCTGTTGTAAAAGAGATTAACGATGTAACTGGTATGTTGATGCCAAAAACCGAAACTTACCAAAACGGTAAGGAGTATGTAAGCGACTATATATTCTATACAAGAAATCTTACCGAAAAGGAAAGTGAACAACATATCGGTAGCAGAAACAATGTACTTTGTGCAATTAAATGCGATGGTACAAATCCTATCGAAATTGTTAATGCTGATACAACATTCAATGGTGCTAAAAATGATTATCAAATCACTCTTAAAGATTATCTAGTAGATGGCGACAACCTTACAATTTTCTACAATAGAAAAAGTGATGTTGCAGGTAGTGTTGAAAAATTGTATTCATATACATTTACAACTGCTAGCTTAACAAGTGCTGATAAGGTATATTTTGATAGCTCAAAAGAAACTTTAATTTATGCCAACTCAACTGGTACAATTATCCCATTTAGTGCTGAAACTGTACTTGAGATTAGCGATAAAACAATCATCTCATACAACAATGATGCTAAAAAACTTTTAACTTTTGTTGGCGAGAACAACCAAGGTACTTTTGATGGAACTTTTGTAAAACTTGAAAAAGAAGCTAATGAAGTATTTATGTACTACACAACAGGTGCTGGTTTATTTAGAGTTAAAATAAATACTGCAATTGTTGATAAGGTAGAGAGTGTAGAGATTGATACTAAATCAATCCAAAGAATTTACGATTCAAGTGTTGGTACAAATGTATTTGGTAATGAGATTGTTGATGGCTACTTCTACTTCTGCAACTCTACAAAATATGATTATGTATATCGTGTAGATGTTACAAAGGAAAATACTTCTAGTAAGCTTGAAGAGGGCGACACAAGGGTAAATCCAGAACTTGTTGGTTTTATGAATGGTGCCGATAAGGAAAAACTTGAAAAAGCCGAAAAAGAAAATAAATAATTAAAAGAGGGTTAGCCCTCTTTTTTTATATAATAAATAATTTATATATAAATAATATACAATAAAGGTATGCAACAAAAATACAATAGGTGAATGTGTAATTTATAAATTTCGTGTTTTGTAAATTATTTATAGATAACCATATTAATTAATGCAAGTACATTTATTGTATGATATATCTATGTACATATTGATATTGCTATTTACAACTAAAATGTAAATGCAAAATATTGAATGATAATGCACTCTAAATGAGTGCATTTTTTTATTAAAAATTGCTTTTTAATATATTTTTACACCAATTTCTATCTTTTTATATGTCAAATTATTTCAACAAAAGATATTCGACAAAATGCCCAAAAACTGTATATAAATAGGGCTTTTATTCGGTTAAAAATTCCCAAAATAATGGCATTTTTTGTTATACTAATCTTATAAAAATTTTGGAGGAAACAATGAAAAGCATAGTTCTAGTTGACGATAGTTTAACTTTAACAAAAGAGATTACAGAGTTTTTTTCTAAAGATAACGATTTTGAAGTAGTTGCAGTAGCAAATGATGGTCTTGATGGTATAGCAAAGATTGAAAGTTTGAAGCCAGATTATATTTTACTTGATATCGTAATGCCAGAGCTTGATGGTTTTGGAGTGCTTAACGAAATAAAATATAAGATTGACAAGTCAAAGACAACAATTATTATGATAAGTCAGCTTGTAAGTGATGGATTTATCAATAAGGCAATGAAAAATGGTGCAGATTATTTTCTTGCAAAACCTTTTACACTAAACAGTTTGAAAAATAGACTTTTAGAGTTCGAAAATGGAGTAGAGGAAGTAAAGGTAAAAAGAAGCCCTCTTGATGAAAAAATCGCAAATATTTTCATTTCTGTTGGTATTCCTGCTCATATCAAGGGTTATCAGTTCTTACGAGAGGCTATCAAAATGGCTGTTGATAATCCTGAAATTATTAATTCGATTACAAAGAGATTGTATCCATCTATTGCAGAAAAATTTGATACCACACCTAGCAAGGTGGAAAGGGCAATTAGACATGCAATTGAGGTGGCTTGGAATAGAGGTAAGATAGAAAATATAAACCAAATTTTTGGAATTAAGGTATATTCTTCCAACGAAAAACCAACAAATGGCGAATTTATTGCTCTTGTTGCAGACAAAATGTTGATAGAAGGTGCTTAAAAGACATCTTTTATTTATAAATTGGTAAAATTAATAAATTTTTATGGAAATTTATAAAAAAAGTATATTAATTTAGTTTACAATATGCCATTTAGTAAATATAATATATGTGATTTATAAAGGAGATTTACTTATGGCTAAATACATTAAATGCCCTCGTTGTGAAATCAACTACATTAAAGAGGGAGAAGAACTTTGCGAAGTATGCAAAGCAGAACTAAGAATTGGTGGTATGGAGCTTCTTGACGAAGATGAGTATGAAGAGGATTTAATCCCTTGCCCAATATGTAAAGAAAACTTTATTCATCCTGGTCAAGACATGTGCGACGAGTGTCGTGAAAGACTAGCTAGAGATGAGGCTGAAGAAAAAGACGACGAATGGGACGACAAGGAAGAAGAGGTTCTTGACGACGATAACGACCTTAGCCTTGACCAAATGGAAGACGACGAGTTTGACGACGAGTACGAGGAAGAGGAAGAATAATCTAATTACGAAAGAAAAAGGACAATATTGTCCTTTTTTTTATTGCAATTTTTCGCTTTCCATAATTAATTTTTAATTTTTAGCATAATCGCAAGGCTTAATTAATATCATATATTGATAACTTTTAGGAGGCGATTTATGGAATTTGAATATCAAAAATTATTAAGTGATAATATTGTGATGGTGGAAAATAAACAGTTTGCAGTGGATTGCAGAGTAAATGATTTACTTGATGAAAATGTGTCAAAAATCATTGCTCTTGATGCTAGTTCAAAGGTGGATAATTACGATGTTTTGGAGGGCGAAATTACCCTTAAAGGCAAGCTAAATTATAGGCTACTTTACATTGATAATATGGGCGAAATTAGGTCTTTGAACTACCTATGCGACTACGAAGATACAATCAATGCAAAGGTTAATGTAACGGATAAAATTTTTATTGATAGCGAGGTCAAAAGTGTAGCTAGCAGTGGGCTTGACATCATTAGATTGTCGGCTATTGTGGGAGTAAAAATTTACAAAGTGGATAGCGTTGACTACGACATTATTGCAAATAATTTGCCAAGTTGCTACTACAAAACTAGCACTGTAAAAAAACAAGATTATGTTACCACGATTAGTAGCCCATTTGACCTTGAAGATGAGGCTTTAGTTAAGGAAAATATTCTTGATATTTTGATGCTTGATAGCAAGGTAAATCTTTTAGATGCAGTACCTAGTGACAACAAAATTACATTATCCGGCGAGGGTATTGTCGATGTTACATACAAGACAGAAAGTGGCATACATTCACAAAAGTTCAATATTCCTTTTAATGAGGAAATTGAGGGTGCAAGCACAAGTACATCAAATTGCTACTCAAAACTGGTTGTTGATAATACAAAGGTTGTACTTGGCGATGAAGACAAACTTCTTAAGGTTAAAATGAGTGTAGATAGTAGGTCAGTCGTGTTTAATCCTTCTGAAATTGAGGTAGTCAACGATATGTACTCTATGACAAATAACTTAAAGCTAGAAAACAATAATATTGAAGTTGATAGTTTTAGTTGTTACAAAAATTTTAGCGAACGAATCAATGTAGAAGCAACCTTAAAAGAGGACTTAAACGGCGAAATTATCGGTGTAATTTGCCCTAAAAATAAGGTGGCAAGCGTACGAAAAAAGGAAGATGAAACGGTTGTTGAAGGCGTTGTTTCTGCCTGCTTACTTTTCAAAAGAGAATCAGCTGTAAGTTCACTTAATATTGAGGCTCCATACAAGGTGGCACTTGATTTGGTTGATGAATTAATCGACATTGATGCAATAGTTCAAGATATTGCTGGAAAGTTAAAAACTGATAATACAATTATGCTAGATATTTACCTTAAATTTAGTGCAAAATGTAAGGAAAATACCTGTTGTAATGTGGTGGTAAATGCAGAGGATACTGGTATGCTTAGCCCAAAATCTGCAATTAGCATTATCGTAATTGACAAGCCAAAAACATTTTTTGATGTTGCAAAAATGCTTGCTACAACACCAGAGGAACTTGCAAGCCAAAACCCTAATTTGCAAGAGCCACTTACCCTTGGAGATAGGTTGTATTATTATAGACAATTAGCAAATAATCTTGAGGAATGTAAGTAAAAATCTAATTTATTTGCTATATTATTGATATTAATATTAATATAGTATATAATGACCTCAAAGCGAGGTCATTTAATGTTTAAAATTAAAGTAAATGCTAAGATAAATTTGTCTCTTGATATCACTGGCAAAAGAGCTGATGGATACCATTTGTTAGATATGGTAATGACATCTATTAATCTTTATGATGTGATTACTTTTTCCAAAAGAGAGGACAAAAAAGTTACTGTAAAATATACCAGTGGCATAAATTACAAAAACGATGTTGCAATAAAGTCGGCAAATATGCTTATTGAAAAATATGGATTTACTGGTGCTGATATTGTGATTGAAAAAAATATCCCCGAAAAAAGTGGTTTGGGTGGTTCTTCTGCTGATAGTAGTGGTGTAATTTTTGGACTATGCAAACTTAATAATTTTCCTATTGAAAAGCTAAAGGTTGAGGATATTTTATCTATTGGTAGTGATGTATATTATATGCTTTACGGTGGTGCTCGCAGAGTGCAAGGTACGGGAGAAATACTATCGAAACCAATCAAAATGGATAGGCTAAACTTTGTACTACTTACCGATAATTTAGGCGTTGATACAGCTTTAAGCTACAAAACCTATAATTATGGATTTAATAGGTTTGAAAACGATAAACTAATTGAAAAACTTGAAAAGGGGGATAATACAGCAAGTAATTATTTTTGTAATGCATTATATGATAGCTCCAGATTGCTAAATGAAAACATTGACAAAAAGATGCACATTTTAGAGGATTTAGGAGCAAAAGCTTTTATGACGGGCAGTGGAAGTGGAGTTTTGGGCTATTTTGATAGCGAAAATAGTATCAATTTGGTCAAAAAGGTTTTACAAACTAAATGCAACAAAAAATATGACATATTCTATGTAAATAATACCAATAATGGTATAGAAATTTTTGAGTAGAATATTGTATGATATATTTATATTTGTTATAATATATTTATGAAAGATTTTATACACAAGAATGATGAGGTTCCAGTTTATTTATTTTTTCAAGGTACGAACTATGAGTCGTACAAATTTTTTGCACCACAAAAGGCTGTAATAAACAAGAAAAAAGGCTGGCAATTTACTGTATTTGCAAGGCATGCAAAATCGGTAAGAGTTGTCGGCGATTTTAATGATTGGAATCAAGAGTCGCATTATATGCAAAAAATCAGCGACCAAGGTATTTTTAGGCTATTTATCGAGGGTTTAGAGCAGTTTGACAATTATAAATATGCAGTGGAGGGGGCAAACGGTGAGATTGTGTTCAAGGCTGACCCATATGCTTTGCACGCAGAAACAGCACCAGGTACTGCATCTAAACTTTATGATATTTCTAAATATTGTTGGCACGATAGCAAATGGCTAGACAAACGAAAAAAATCTAATACTTACGAAGAACCTATGAATATTTATGAGGTTCATTTAGGTTCGTGGAGAACATATCCTGATGGCAATTTGTTCACTTATAGAGAGTTTGCAAACCAAATGGTAAAGTACTTAAAACAAATGCACTTTACTCATATTGAATTGCTACCTATTACCGAATATCCATATGATGGTTCGTGGGGATACCAAGTGACAGGATTGTTTGCACCTACCAGTAGATATGGCACACCAGAGGACTTTATGTATTTTGTGGATAAATGCCACGAAAATAATATTGGTGTTATTTTGGATTGGGTTGTATCGCATTTTCCAAAGGACCAACACGGACTAAGTATGTTTGATGGCACTCCAATGTACGAGTATGCTGAGGAATGGAAGGAACATAAGGAGTGGGGTACAAAGGTATTTGACTATGGCAAACCGGAGGTTCAAAGTTTTTTGATATCCTCTGCAAAATTCTGGACAGATGTATACCATATTGATGGACTTAGGGTTGATGCAGTTGCTAGTATGCTTTATCTTGACTACGGCAAAAACCACGGAGAGTGGCAACCAAATATCAACGGTGGCAACTACAATCTTGAGGCTATTAATTTCCTACAAAATATGAATAAGGCAGTACTTTCTAATGGTACTGGTGTAATAACCATTGCAGAGGAATCTACAAGTTTCCCTATGGTTACAAAACCAAGCTTTGATGGTGGACTAGGATTTAATTATAAATGGAATATGGGTTGGATGAATGATACCCTAAGTTATATCGAGACGGACCCTTTCTTTAGAAAGGACAATCACAATAAACTTACATTCAGTTTGACTTACGCATTTAGTGAGAACTTTATTTTGCCAATCTCACACGATGAGGTGGTACACGGCAAAAAATCACTAATTGACAAAAATTTTGGCGACTACACTCAAAAGTTTGAGAGCCTAAAGGCATTGTACGGCTATTTTATGACTTTTGTTGGCAAAAAGTTGTCGTTTATGGGTAATGAGTTTGCTCAGTTTATAGAGTGGGATTACAAAAAAGGGCTTGATTGGCTACTACTTGATTATCCTATGCACGCAAAGTTTAACCGATTTGTTAAGGACTTGAATGAACTATATGTAAACTCTCCTTGCTTGTACGAGCAAGATACCGATTATAAGGGATTTAACTGGTTGGTGGTTGAGGACAAAACTCAAAATATTATTGCATATACAAGGTATGCAAAAAATGGGGATTACTACATTATAGTAATTAACTTCTCTCCAGTAACAAGAAAAAATTATGTATTAGGTGTTCCGGATTTTGATGAATACGAGGTCATTTTTTCTTCGGATAAGGCAAAATATGGCAGTATCAAAGAGGGTAAGGCAAAATATAAACCTCGCAAATTCAAATATCACGGTCAAGAACAAAGTATTAAGATGCTAATACCAAAAAATAGTGTAACTATATTAAGGAGGAAAGGTAATGTACAATAATCGCAAAGAGTGTGTTGCAATGTTACTTGCAGGTGGACAAGGAACTAGACTAGGTGTACTTACACAAAATGTAGCAAAACCAGCAGTACCATTTGGTGCAAAATATAGGATAATCGACTTCCCTTTATCAAATTGCATTAACTCTGGCATAGATACGGTTGGTGTATTGACTCAATATCAACCTTTTGAACTAAACCAATATATTGGCAATGGTCAACCATGGGATTTAGATAGAGTGAATGGTGGTGCTTTTATTTTGCCACCATATATGAGGGCGAAGGCTGGCGAGTGGTACAAGGGTACTGCTAATGCTATTTATCAAAATATTCAATTTATAGATAGATTTAATCCAAACTATGTAATTATCTTGTCAGGTGACCATATTTACAAAATGGATTACAAAAAGATGTTAAAGCAACATAAGGATACTGGTGCAGATTGTACCATTGCTGTTATTGATGTTCCTATCGAGGAGGCATCAAGATTTGGTATTATGAATACTAATGAGGACGGCAGTATCTACGAGTTTGAGGAAAAACCAAAGAACCCAAAGAGCACAAAAGCATCTATGGGTATTTATGTATATAATTGGCCAGTATTAAAGAAATATCTTGAAATGGACGAGGCTGACAAAACAAGTTCTAACGACTTTGGTAAAAACATTATTCCAAAAATGTTAGAAAATGGCGAAAAATTATATTGTTACAATTTCAGTGGTTATTGGAAAGATGTAGGTACAATTAGTTCTCTTTGGGAAGCTAATATGGACGTACTTAATCCAAAGAGTGGCTTAAATCTTAGCGATAGTACATGGAAAATATATGCAAGAAACCTTGCCGAAACACCTCACTATGTTGGAAATAATGCAGTAGTTAAAAACTCTGCTATTTCAGAAGGTTGTTATATTGATGCAAATATCGAAAATAGCGTTGTCTTTAAGGGAGCTGTTATCAAAAAGGGTGCAACTATTAAAAATAGTGTAATCTTTAACGATGCAGTTATCGAAGAGGGTGCAGAGGTTAATTTTTCTATTATTGGTTCTAATGCTGTTATCGGCAAAAATTCAAAAGTTGGTAGCAAGGAAGGTCATTGCATCAATGGCGAATGGCAAATAGCTGTTGTTGGCTCTAATGTAGAGCTTAGCGAAAACTCTGTTGTTACAGAAAAAGATATGATAGGAGGCTAATGATGAGAGGAAACGCAATTGGTGTAATCTACGCATCAGAAACAGATAGCAAATTAAATGAACTAACTATTCATAGAACTTCGGCATCATTGCCATTTTGTGCGAGATATCGTATAATAGACTTTACTCTTTCAAACCTTGTTAATGCTGGTATAATATCTATTGGACTTATTACTCGTAGTAATTATAGCTCATTAATGGACCATATCCGTCTAGGTAAAGACTGGGATTTGAGTAGAAAAAATGGTGGTATTGTAATGTTCCCACCTTATGTACTTAATAATAGCACCAACTTCCAAGGTCAAGTTGAGGCATTGTATGGTATCAAAAATTACCTAAATAAGAGAAAGGAAAAATATGTTGTAATCACCCCAGCAAATATTATTTGCAAGCTTGACTTTGTTGATATCATTGATAAGCACGACAAGAGTGGTGCAGATATTACCCTTGTTACATACAAAACAAGCAGTTCTCATGTAAGTACCAACATTGTTGAAACAGACGAGAATGGTAGACTTAAGGATATGATGCTAACCACCGTTCCTAATGAGGAGGAAAAACAAGTAAACTTAAAGGTTTATGTTGTAGAAAAAGAATTCTTAATCAAACTTGTTGATGAGGCTTATGCAAGAGGTCAAATGAACTTTGAAAAGAACATTATTATGAATAATATCAACAATTACTACATCAATACATATTTATATGATGGATATGTTAGCGTTATTGACCACATCAAAGCATACTACGATGCAAGTATGGATATGCTTGATTATGATACTAGAAAGGAAATCTTTAACAAAAACGGAAAAGTATTTACAAAGGTTAAGGATACAGCTCCAACAGTATATTTGAAGCACGCTAGTGTAAAAAATTCGCTTATTGCTGATGGCTGTGTTATTGATGGTGTTGTTGAAAACTCTATCCTATTTAGAGGAGTAACGGTAGAAAAGGGCGCTGTTGTTAAAAATTCTATTGTTATGCAAAAGGGTTTAATTATGTCAAATAGTAGCATTAATTACACTATTACCGACAAAAATGTAGTTATCAAAAGTGATAGAAACTTGTCTGGTCACGAGAGTTATCCTATTGCTATTGCAAAGGATAAAACTGTATAAGGAGGAATTATGAAAATATTATTTTGTTCATCAGAGGTAGCACCTTTTATCAAAACAGGTGGATTAGGGGATGTTGCTAGTGCTTTACCAAAGGCTCTTGCAAAAATGGGACATGATATTAGAGTAGTAATGCCTTTATATGCTAGTATTGATAAAAAATTCATTAATACTGCTGTTTCAAAAGGTTCATTCAATGTAAATCTTGCTTGGAGAAATCAATATTGTGGTTTATACGAGCTAGTTCAAGATGGCGTAACATACTACTTCTTGGATAATTTATACTATTTTGATAGACAAAAAATTTACGGACACTTTGATGATGGCGAGAGATTTGCTTTCTTCTCAAAGGCAATACTTGAGTCAAGTGTAATTACCAATTTTTCACCTGATGTTATCCATTGTAACGATTGGCAAACAGCTCTTGTACCAGTATTTTTGGATAAATTTTATAGAAGTGTAGATAATTATACATATACAAAAACAGTTATGACTATCCACAATATCAAGTTCCAAGGTCAATATGATATGTTCCTTGCAGGCGATATGCTAGGACTTGACGAGAATTCTCAACGACTTGTAGAGTTTAACGATTGTTGTAACTTCCTAAAGGGTGGTATCGAGTGTAGTAATATGGTAACCACTGTTAGTGAAACTTATGCTCACGAAATTACCTATCCATATTATAGTTTTGGATTACATACAATCCTTAACGAGAGAAGTTATAAACTAAGAGGTATTGTTAATGGCATTGATACTGATGTATACAATCCTCAAACCGATAAGGCTCTTGCAGTAAATTATTCAGCAAGGTCAATTGGAAGAAAGGAAAAGAACAAAAAAGCACTTTGCGAAATGCTTAATTTGCCTTATAATGAAAATACACCTATGTATGCAATGGTTACAAGACTTACCGACCAAAAGGGTATGGACCTTGTTTGCGATAGATTAGAGGAGATGTTATCAGCTGATTTGCAACTTGTAATACTTGGCGAAGGAGATTGGAAGTATGAGAGTTTATTATCAGCTATGGCAGATATTTACCCAAATAAACTTAAGGTAATTATCAATTTTTCAACAGACCTTGCATCAAAGATTTATGCAGGTGCAGATTTCTTCTTGATGCCAAGCCAATTTGAACCTTGTGGTTTAAGCCAAATGGTTGCAATGAGATATGGCACTATTCCTATCGTTAGGGAAACAGGTGGACTTGTTGATACTGTTGAACCTATTAACCCTGTCAAAAAGACTGGTACTGGATTTACCTTTAAGACATTCAATTCTTACGATATGTTAGATGCTATTTGGAGGTCTTTTGGTGCATACTTTGATAAGGATTTGATAAAACAAGTACAAAAGAATATGCTAAAACAAGATTTTAGCTGGGAAAATTCGGCTAAAAAATATTTAGAAATATACGAAGAAATTATAAACAATTAGGAGATTTAATGTTTACTGCAAAAGAAATTGAAGAAAGATTAGCAGAAAATACTGCAAGGTTTTTTGGATTAACACCACAAGAAGTTAGCAAAACTCAATTATATCAAGCAGTTTGTATGGTTGTTAAGGATATCCTAACTAATCGTAGGATTGCCTTCAAAAAACAAGTTAAAAAAGAGGAACAAAAGCAAGTATACTATATGTCTATGGAATTCCTACTAGGTAAGTCGCTTAAAAACCACTTAAATAATATGGATATGACAGATGTATTCGCAAAGGTAGTTAAAAAATACGGCTATGAGATGGAGGATTTGTACGAGGTTGAGCCAGATGCAGGTCTTGGAAATGGTGGTCTAGGTAGACTAGCTGCTGCATATATGGAGAGTTTAACCTCTTGTGGATATGTGGCTTCAGGTTTCAGTATCCGTTATGATTACGGTATCTTCAAACAAAAGATTGTTGATGGTTGGCAAATTGAAATGCCTGATGAATGGTTGAAAAATGGTTCAGTTTGGCTTTCTCCTCGTCCAGAAGATACTTTTGAGGTACATCTTGGTGGTAAAGTACATCAAAACTGGAATAATGGCAAGCTAACAATTGAGCATACTGGTTTTACTACCATTAAAGCTGTTCCATACGATATGAATATTTCTGGTTACAACGATGTAGCTGTAAATAAAATTAGACTATGGTCTGCCGAGGCTAGGAATGCCTTCAATATGGAGCTTTTCTCTCAAGGCGAATATGTAAAAGCTATGGAAGAAAAGGCTATGGCAGAAAGTATTAGTAAAGTTTTGTATCCTGCTGATAATAACTTTGAGGGTAAATCTTTAAGATTAAAGCAACAATACTTCTTTGTTTCAGCTTCTATGCAATATATCATTGCAAGACATTTAAAAAATTATCCAAGTCTTGATAATCTACCTGATAAGGTTGCTATTCATATAAATGATACTCACCCTGCATTGTGTATCCCAGAATTAATGAGACTTCTTGTTGATGAGCACGATTATTCTTGGGACGATGCTTGGGATATGGTTACAAAGATTACATCTTATACAAACCATACAGTTATGAGTGAGGCTCTTGAAAAATGGCCAGTTAGCTTGTTTAAGACTTTGCTTCCTAGAATTTATCAAATTATCGAGGAAATTAATCGTAGATATTGCGATATTTTGTGGAAACATTTTATAAATGATAACGAGAAAGTTGGCTACAATGCAATTCTTTCTTACGACCAAATCAAAATGGCAAACCTTTGCCTTGCTGCATCTCATACCGTAAATGGTGTATCAGAACTTCACTCTGAAATATTAAAAGAGGATTTATTCAAGGATTATTACGAGATTGCACCAGAGAAATTTACCAATGTAACAAATGGTATTACTCACCGTAGATGGCTAAAGGTTGCAAACCCAAGACTTACTTCCTTACTTACCGAGCTTATCGGTGATGGTTTCTTGTCAAACTCTATGGAGCTTGAGAAGTTATTAAAGTATCAAGGGGACAAAAATGTTCTAAATGAGCTTGCTAAAATCAAGCTAGAAAACAAAAAAGACCTTGCAGATTTTATCTACAAGCAAAATGGTGTACTTGTTGACCCGAACTCTATATTTGATGTTCAAGTTAAGAGACTTCACGAGTATAAGAGACAATTATTAAATGTTCTTCATATTATGTATTTATACTATTCTCTAAAGGAAAATCCAAATATGGAGATGCAACCACGAGTATTTATCTTCAGTGCAAAGGCAGCATCTAGCTACTATATGGCAAAACAAATTATTAGATTAATTGTTATGCTTGGCGAAGTAATTAATAATGATAAGTCAATCAACGGCAAACTTAAGGTTGTATTCTTGGAGAACTATTCTGTTAGCCTTGCCGAGAGAATTATGCCAGCATCAGAGGTTAGTGAACAAATTTCTGTTGCAGGTAAAGAGGCATCTGGCACTGGTAATATGAAATTTATGATTAACGGTGCTGTTACAATCGGTACTATGGACGGTGCTAATGTAGAGATGTGTCAAGCTGTCGGTAATGACAATATTTTCATTTTTGGTTTGCTTACCGAGGAAGTAAATAGACTTTATCGCGAGGGATATTACCCAACACAATATTATAATAGAAGTGATAACCTAAAGAAAGTTATTGCAGAAATGAGAAATGGCATTAAAGGTATTGACTTCAGCGAGATAGCAGATTACTTGCTATTCAAGGACCCATATCTATGCCTAGCTGATTTTGATAGCTACAAATACACTCAACAAGAGCTTGCAAAGACCTATCAAAACAAGGAAAAATTCCAAAGAATGAGCTTAATTAATATTGCAAAGGCTGGTTTCTTCTCTAGTGATAGAGCAGTTAAGGAGTATGCAGATAGGATTTGGAATATCCGTCCTATTGCACCAAAAAAATAATTATGATTATATTTGATTCATTAAAGGACAAATATCCAGTTGGGGCTGTTAGAACTAATAGCCCCATTTTAATGGAGATAAAACTAAATAAATCTATTAAAGTAAACTCACTTTGTATGGTGCTTCGATACATTGATAGCACTAATGGTGTTGACTATTATTTTGAAAAAACAGGTACAAATAACGACTACGATATTTATTCTCTTTCATTCAATGTCAATAAGGAAGGCATATATTTTTATAGGTTTGAAATAGAAACAAATGATGGTATTATGTATGTCGGTGCTGATAATTTAGGAAGAGCAGTTATTGGTGAGTTTTTACCAGAATGGCAGTTGACAGTTACAAAACGCGACTATAAAGTACCTAATGTTAGAAAAAACAATATTACTTACCAAATTTTTGTAGATAGGTTTAATAAGGTAGGAGACTTGCCTTTTACAAAATATGGTGTCAAAAAAGAGTGGTTTGCACCTCTTACCGTTGTTGATAGCGATGGGGTGTATAGAGCAAATGACTTCTATGGTGGTAACCTAAAAGGTATTACCCAAAAACTAGATTATATCAAAAGTCTTGGGGTAAAAAATATATATTTATCCCCTATTTTTGAGTCGCAGTCGAACCATAGATACGATACTGCTGATTACCTAAAAATTGATAGTTACCTAGGTACTGAGGAGGACTTTGAAGAACTTATTTTTGAGGCTAAAAAACGAGATATTGGTATAATGCTTGATGGAGTTTTTAACCATACGGGAGCAGATAGTGTGTACTTTAACAAGTTCAATCATTACGATAGTGTGGGGGCATATCAAAGTACCGAGTCGAAGTATTACGATTGGTACAATTTTACCGATTATCCCGATAAATATGATTGTTGGTGGGGTTGTACGGTTGTTCCTACTGTTACAAATAAGCGTAGTGAAAGCTATCAAGATTTGATTTTTAATCAAGTTTTGGATAAGTGGACAAAGTTTGGTATTAGTGGTTGGAGACTTGATGTTGTAGATGAGTTACCTAGTTTTTTTGTAGATAAACTTCGCAAAAAGGTAAAATCTATCAACAATGATGCTGTGATTATAGGCGAGGTTTGGGAGGACGCTAGTACTAAAGTTAGCTATTCAACAAGGCGACCATATTTATTAGGCGATGAGCTTGATGGCACAATGAATTATCCATTCAAAGATGCCATTGTTGATTATATGCTTACAGGCAATGTTACTAGATTTTGGGAGATTGTTTCAAAAATTATCAACAATTATCCCCGTGAATCGTTAGATGTGTCCCTTACAATGTTGGATTCTCACGACACTTTTAGAATAATAAATGTACTTTCAAAAGTGGATATGTCGGGTAAATCAAAGCAGGAAATGCAGAACTATTGGTTCACAGCAGAGGAGTATTACAAGGCTTGTGATTTACTAAAACTTGCCGTTGTACTACAATATTCTTTGCCAGGTAGTCCTACAATTTTTTATGGAGATGAGCAAGGTATCACAGGTTGGGCAGACCCACTTAGTAGACCAACATTTTTGGAAAACAATAAGGATTTATATGATTTCTATGTAAAAATGGGAAATATTTACAATAGTACTGATGCGTTTAGTGGAAGTATTATCCCAGAATACGACAATGAAATGTTGGTTTTTAATAGAGAAAATAACGATAAAATCAAAATTATTGTTAACAATACAGGTAAAACTATTCCTTATACCGTCGAAAATTGCTACAAGGATATTTTTAGTGGTGTAGTATATCCAAACAAAACCACAATAAATGTCAAAAATGAAAGCTTTTTACTACTAATTAGGGAATAATAAGTATATTATTTTGTACATATCATTTACAATGAAGTAAATAATTAGTATAATGATATTATGATTATCGCTAGGAGAATTTTATGAGGAAAAAGAAAGAAAAGAGTACCGAGGTTGGAATGAAACTGAATTACAAAAACACTATCCTTGTAGGTTTTGCTTTTGCAATTATTTCAGCTTTTTGGTATGCGTATGATTTTTTAATGCCACTAATGCTTAACAGAACATTTGGTTTATCAGATGCTATGAGAGGCTTGGTAATGGGCCTTGATAACATTTTGGCATTATTTTTATTGCCTTTGTTTGGTACATTATCCGACAAGGTTAATACAAAAATGGGTAAAAGAACCCCATTTTTACTTATAGGTACAATTATTTCTATAATTTGTCTTGTTGCTTTACCTCTTGTAGAAAATATCCAAACTGCCGATGTTAAAAAGGCTATGGACAATTCTAATGTTACAATAGAGCAAGCATACGATTATGGAATTAATGATAGTTATGGATTAATTTTGGATACTTCAAAGGTTTCTACTGCTACTGATGAAACATCGGTTGAGGGTGCACTTGCAAAGTATATGAAATCAAGCAAAAAGGCAGATGGTTCAGCTTATGACCTTACAAACGAGGCTGATATTAAAGCAGCATTCCTTACTATTACAAAGGATAATGTTGAAGCATATAACTATGTATTCTTGCCTTGTAGGAATGTTCAAATATTGTCTATGGTTTACGATGCTGAAAAACCTGCAAATATTCAAAAGTCAGATTTTATCCGTACTACCGAAAAGATTGTTGAAAGTGGTAAATCTGCAAAGAATATCGCATATAACGATGTTGTTCAGCCGGTTATTGAGGACTATATTTATCACACATATACAGCAAAAAATCCAGGTGTACTTGCTGGATTTATGGTAATGCTATTGTTGCTTCTTATTGGAATGGCTAGTTTTAGGTCTCCAGCAGTTGCGATTATGCCCGATGTTACACCAAAACCACTTCGTAGTAAAGCTAATGCAATAATCAATCTTATGGGTGGTGTAGGTCAAGTATCAGTTATGTTATTCGTAAGTACTATTGTGCTTAAGTTTGTTACAAAAGGTCCTTATGATAGCTACATTTGGCCTTGGGTTACAGTAGGAATCATTATGGCAGTAATGCTAGTTGTGTATATGCTTACCGTAAACGAGAACAAACTGGTACAACAAAAGAAGGACTTGTGTCAAGAGTTTGGTTTTGATGATGACGATGATACCGATGAGGCAGAGGCTGAAGGTGTTAGCGTTGAGGAGCTTGCAAAGGGCAAAAAAGCATCATTCTTCCTACTACTTGGTTCTATCTTTATGTGGTTTATGGGACACAATGCTGTAAACTCTAACCTATCAATTTACCTAACATCAAACCTTGGTTTTGAAACATCTACTGCTGGTAATATTATAATGGCAGCAACTATTTTCTCTGCTGTTGCATTTATTCCAGTTGGTTGGATGGCTACAAAGTTCGGTAGGAAAAAAACAATCTTAGTCGGTCTTGTGCTTGCAATTATTGCATTTATTATAGGTTTCTTTGTAAAACCAAGCTTTAACTGGTTGTTTATTATTTCGTGGTTTATGGTAACTTATGCTGCTATTACTATCAATGTAAACACTTTGCCAATGGTTTTAGAGACTTGTAAGGGTGCCGATGTTGGTAAATATACTGGTATTTATTATACTGCTACAATGTCAGCCCAAGCTATTACACCATTCCTTGCTGGTTTGATAATGAAGTTTGGTAGACAATATATGTTTATCTATGCGATTGTATTCTTTATTATTTCACTTGTATTGCTAATATTTGTAAAACACGGAGATAGTAGAGCATTACCAAAAAAATCAGTATTAGAGAATTTTGATGTAGAAGACTAAATCACGGATAAAAATATTATAAAAACTGTTATGTAAAATAAAACTAAAAAGGGCACAAAAAATTGTGCTCTTTATTTTGCCTTTTTTTGATATTTGGTATATCATAGATATATAAATAGATATTATGTTATATAAATAAATTTATAGAGAGAGTTTATATGGATAAAAAGACTGAAAAAAAAGTAAAAAAATCAGTAAAAAAAGGTTATAATACTGCTAAAAAAACTGCTAAAAAGAATGGCAAACTAAAGCAATTCTACATAGCTATCGCAATTATATTGCTTATTGTAATTGCAGCAGGTATTGCATACTACTTCCTAGTATTAAAGCCAAATATGGATAATAATGCTGGTAATGGTACTGTCATTGATGGCGAATTTGGCGAAGCTGGTATGACTGTGCATTTTATCAATGTTGACCAAGCCGATTGTACTGTTATTGAGTTGCCTGATGGCAAAATTATGATGATTGATGCAGGCGACAACAATAAATCAACTGAAAGTCACATAAAGGAATATTTAGGCATTTTGGGTATTAAAACAATTGACTATATGATGTTAACTCATGCTGATAGTGACCATGTAGGTTCTATGGATTTTGTGTTAGATAACTATGAGATTAAAAATATTTATATGCCTAAATTGAAACCAAGCTATAAAATGAAAGATAAAAATGGTAATATAATTAATGATAGGTATCCTGATGTACCTGAAAAATCTACTTTCGGTGCAATCAATACAAAAGTATATTATGATTTTTATACTAGAGCTGAAGATGAAACATATGTTGAAAATGGTGCAAGAAAGGATTGTGCCATTACATATAATTGTGGTTATTTTACAATTTTGGGTGAGGGATACGAGATAGAAGTATATTGCATGGACGAAAGTGTATATAACAAAAAGTTTAGTTCAGCAAAGGAGAAAAATGAAATTTCTCCAAGTGTACTTGTAAAATATCAAGGTAGACAAGTTCTTTTAACAGGTGATAGTTGTGGAACTAGCCACGATAATTTTACCAAAATGTATCGCAAAAGATATATAAATAAGAATATGGATTTCGATGTTTACAAGGCTGCACACCATGGTAGTAGTACACACGATAGTAATAATATTGGATTTATTAAAGAGATAAAAACAGAGTACTCTATCTTAAGCTGTAAGGGTGGTGAGTATAACGGAATCCCAAGTATTGATGTAATGAATAACTTAAAGGCTAATGGTAACAAAGTATATCGTACTGATGAATGTGGCGATATTAAGTTGCAATTATCTACAACGGGTGTAATTAAATTTACTGCTGATTATAATAAAGATGGAGTATTTACTGATACTGAACTTAAAGAGGCAGTTTAGAATTAAATTGCATAATCAGTACTTAAAAGTGTTAAAATTGAAAGATAAAATATATAATAGGTGGATATAATGGAAAATTTTGATATTGAACTTGTAGGAAAAGTTGGTTCGGTTGCCCTTATTAATAAGGAATACCACGACATAAATTATAATATTATAGCAAGACTTTCAAGGGAACTAAAGCCTGGTTATATTTGGGTAACAAGTGGTGCTACCGAGATTGGTAGGCTTGATTACATCAAAAGGACAGGTAAGGAACTAGAGGGTAGTGATGAGGAAAATAAAACCGATTACTCTAGCCAAGGTCAATCTATTTTGATGCAAAATTATAGACAATACATCAGTAGTAGTTATAGTGTACGACAAATTTTGGTTGAGCATAATCATTTCAATGACGACTCAAAAAGAGAGTATTTAAGAAAAATGCTTTTAAGATGCCCAAGTCAAAATGCAATCCCTATTATCAACTATAATGACCCAGTTAGCTATGAGGAAAATAGAAAGTGGGAAATCCAAAACTTGAAAGCTAAAAAGAAAAATATTGTAGAGTGTGTGGATAATGATGAAACAGCCTCTCAAATTGCTTGTCTAGTTAAAGCAAAAAGACTTGTTATACTTACCAGTGTTGATGGAATTTATACTGACCCAAAGGATAAAAATAGCCTTGTAACAGAAATTTGTGGCAAGGATACCTATGAGTTGATTGAAAATATCAATAATTATCAACAATTTTGTAATGGTGCAAGCAGAAAGGGTGCAAATGGTGCAAAAGCAAAACTAGAATATATCAAGGCACCAGTTCAAAATGGAACAGAGGTATTTATTGCAAATAGTAAATATTCATTAAAAGATATTTTAGAGGGTAATGCACCTAGTACCAGAATATTTGTAAAATAGTAAAAATTATTTTACACTATTTATATAATTTTTTAAAAATAAGTAAATAATATTAAATTTACAAGCAAATATGTGTATATTAAATATTAATATAATAAAAGAAAGCAACCTAAAAAGGTTGCTTCTTGTTTTTCTTGGTTAAAAATACACTAAAATGCACTACAAAAAGATATAGTATGAATAAATACTATAATTAAAAAAATGTAAATAGATTAATGTTATGATTAAAAATCAGATAAGCCAATTAAATAATCACTAGAAACATTAAAGTATTTGCATAGAACAATAATTGTATCAATTGAAGGTAGTGTAATGCCTCTTTCCCATTTACTAACACAACTTTGTTCAACACTACAAATTTTTGCCAAGCTTGTTTGATTTAGCTTTTTTTCTAATCGCAATTCTTTGATGCGATACATAAAAACATTTTCCATAATTCTACTGTCCGTTATTAATATTTGTAATATTTTGCTAAATGTATATTAGTATATACTTTCTCCCTTTTTTTGCTACTTAGTACAATGTTAATGTTTCAATTGGCTCATTTGTTAAATTTTTTTTAAATAATTATTTTATCGCAAATAAAGTAATAAGTCAATCGAATTAATTGTACTATTACCATATTACAACAAAAAATGCAAATTATCAGTCAAAATGCTAGTCAAGATTAAATTATTTTTAAAAATTTCAAAAAAAATTTTAAAATTAAAAAGCATTGCAATTAAGCAATGCTTTTAATCTATAAATTATTCTTTATGAGCTAACTCTTTGTAACCAGCATATCTTGCTTTTGCTTGTTCTTCATTCAATGCAAATAACTTCTCTGCAACTTCTGGTTTAGCTTTAGCAAGTTGACGGTATCTGTTTTCACCAAGTAAGAACTCTCTATAATCGGTACTAGCCTCTTTGCTGTCTAGGCTGAACTTGTTCTCGTCTAGAGCTGGGTTGTAACGATATAATTGCCAATATCCAGCATCAACAGCAGCTTTCATTTCTAATTGAGATTTGCTCATGTTGATACCATGGTTAATACATGGAGCATAACAGATGATTAGAGATGGTCCATCATAAGCTTCTGCCTCTGAAATAGCTTTTACAAATTGGTTCTTATCAGCACCCATAGAGCATTGTGCTACATATACATAGCCGTAACTCATAGCGATTCTACCAAGGTCTTTCTTCTTTGTCATCTTACCACCAGCAGCGAACTTAGCAATAGAACCTGTTGGAGTAGATTTACTAGCTTGACCACCGGTATTAGAGTAAACCTCTGTATCTAGTACAAGTACATTTACATCTTCGCCCATAGCAAGTACATGGTCTAATCCACCGAAACCGATATCATAAGCCCAACCATCACCACCGAAAATCCAGATAGATTTCTTAATTAGGCAATCTTGGTTGTCGATAACTCTTTGTAATAATTCTTGTTTGTCGCTATCAACTTTAGCAGTAGCAAGAACTTCCTTAACCTTTTTGCTAGCAACTTTGTTAGCCTCTAGGTCTTTGTATGTGTCAATCCAAGCTTCGAAAGCAGCTTGTAGGTCAGCATCAATACCAGCCTCAATTAAAGCCTTCATATCTTCAACTAACTTTGTTCTTCTTGTAGCATAAGCAAGGTTCATACCATAACCGAACTCTGCGTTATCCTCGAACAAGCTGTTTGACCAAGCAGGACCGTTACCATCTTTATCCTTTGAGTAAGGGCAAGTAGGAGCAGAACCACCATAGATTGAAGAACAACCTGTTGCATTAGCAACTACCATTCTGTCACCGAATAATTGTGTAATAACCTTGATATAAGGAGTTTCACCACAACCAGCACAAGCACCAGAGAACTCGAAGTAAGGTTGTTTGAATTGGCTGTTCTTAACATTCATACTCTTAATTACAGCATCGGTAGCAGGTAAGTTCATAGCGTAATCCCAGTTGTCAGCATTGCCTTCTTGAACAGACTCATTAAATGGAACCATTGTAAGAGCCTTTGTCTTAGCAGGGCAGATGTTAGCACAAGAACCACAACCTGTACAATCCATTGTAGAAACTTGCATTCTATATTTATAACCCTTGTATCCGATAGCATCTTTTGTCTTGAATGACTCTGGAGCATCAGCAAGAACTTCTTCTCTTTGAAGTACTGGACGGATAGCAGCATGAGGACAAACGAATGCACATTGGTTACATTGGATACAAGCGTCCATATCCCAACTTGGAACAGCTACTGCAACACCACGTTTTTCAAATCTTGTTGTGCCTGTTGGAACGTGACCATCAGCCTCAATCATAGATACAGGAAGTTCATCACCCTTTTGAGCAAGCATTGGCTCAACGAATGCAGTGTAGTATGGGTCATCAGTAACAGGTTTAACAACAGCACCTTCAGTTGTTGTAGCCCAAGATTCTGGGTAGTTAACCTCGATTAAACCAGCAACAGCATTGTCGATAGCAGCAAAGTTCATATTAACAACTGCTTCACCTTTCTTGCTGAATGATTTAACAACTGCTTCTTTCATATATTTAACAGCATCTTCATAAGGCATTACATTAGCAAGCTTGAAGAAAGCAGATTGCATTGTTGTACTGATTCTGTTACCAAGACCGATTTCTTGTACAATCTTGATAGCATCAATTGTATAGAACTTGATATGTTTTTTAGCGATAACATTCTTCATGTGAGCTGGTAATTGCTTATCCATCTCTTCTGGAGTCCAAATGCTATTTAGTAGGAATGTACCACCTTCCTTGATGTCAGAAACCATATCGTATTTTGTTACATATGAAGGGTTGTGACAAGCAACGAAGTCAGCAGCATCAATTAGGTAAGAAGACTTGATAGGAGTATCACCGAATCTCAAGTGAGAAACTGTTAATCCACCTGACTTCTTAGAGTCGTATGCGAAGTAACCTTGAGCATATTTGTCTGTGTGGTTACCGATAATCTTAATACTGTTTTTGTTAGAACCAACAGTACCATCAGAACCAAGACCATAGAATTTACAGCTGATAGAACCTACTGGAGCAGCATCAACTTTTTCTACAACTGGAAGTGAAGAATTTGTAACATCATCAACAATACCAACTGTGAAATGGTTCTTGTTTGTAGAACCCATGTTGTCGTAGATAGCCTTAATCATAGATGGGTTGAATTCTTTAGAACCAAGACCATATCTACCACCAAGAACTTTAATACCTTGAACACCAGCTTCAGCAAGAGCAGCAACAACATCTAGGTAAAGTGGCTCGCCTAAGCTACCAGATTCCTTAGTTCTGTCCATAACAGAAATATATTTGCAAGTTTTTGGTAATACTTTAACAAATCTATCAATTGCAAATGGTCTATATAATCTAACTTTGATTAAACCAACTTTCTCGCCTCTAGCATTTAAGAAATCAACTGTTTCCTCAATAGCTTCAGCACCACTACCCATGATAACGATAACTTTTTCAGCATCTTCAGCACCATAGTAATCAAATAGGTTGTACTTTCTACCAGTGATAGACTCAACCTTTGCCATCATTTCTTCAACGATTGCAGGAACAGCCTCATAGTACTTGTTACCAGCCTCACGACCTTGGAAGTAGATATCAGGGTTTTGAGCAGTACCTTTTTGAATTGGGTGTTCTGGGTTAAGAGCTCTATCCTTGAATGCTTTGATATCATCTAAATCAACAATTTTCTTGATATCTTCGTAATCAATCATTTCAATCTTAGATACTTCGTGAGAAGTTCTAAAACCATCGAAGAAGTGTAGGAAAGGAACCTTTGCTCTTAATGTAGATAGGTGAGCAACTAGTGCTAAATCCATTACCTCTTGTACACTATTAGAAGCAAGCATAGCAAAGCCTGTTTGACGACAAGCCATAACGTCACTGTGGTCGCCAAAAATGTTAAGTGCATGGTAAGCAAGAGCTCTAGCACTTACATGGAATACGCATGGTAGTAATTCACCAGCGATTTTGTACATATTAGGAATCATCAATAGTAAGCCTTGACTAGCAGTAAAAGTTGTGGTTAAAGCACCTGCAACTAATGAACCGTGTACAGCACCAGCTGCACCAGCCTCAGATTGCATTTCTGCAAGTCTTAAATTTTGGTCGAAAATATTTTTTCTACCAGTAGCAGCCCACTCATCAGCATTTTCTGCCATAGGAGAAGATGGTGTAATAGGATATATTGCAGCAACTTCACTAAGTGCATATGCTATATGTGCAGCAGCAGTGTTACCATCAATGGTCATTTTTGTACTCATATAGAAACCTCCAAAATTAAATTTGTATAAATTTTTCTTAATATAACATATAAATTATATATTTATAACCTAATATTGTCAATGTATTTGGGCTGATAGTATGATTTTTTTTGTAAAATGGCAATTTAATCAACTATTTTAACAAAATGTAGAAATCAAACAACAAACAATCTGATTTGCAAGTCAAATTAGGCTTTTGCATTAAGGCTGTAAAATATAAAAACTCTTGCTAAAAATACGGTTTTATGATATCCTAATAGCTATAAAAGAGGTAAAATGCAAGCAATTTCTGTAAACAATGTAAAATTTGTATATAATCCAAATACGAACGATGAACATACTGCACTTAATGGTGTTTCTCTTGAGATTAATGAGGGCGATTTTGTTGCAATAGTTGGTCATAATGGTAGTGGAAAATCCACCTTGGCAAAACTATTTAATGGTTTGTTGTTGCCTACCGAGGGGGATATTTTTGTGTACGGAAAAAATACTAAAGATGAAGAAAATGAGTTTGACAACCGTAAAAATGTTGGCATAGTTTTCCAAAATCCAGATAACCAAATGATTGCGAGTATAGTTGAAGATGATATAGCTTTCGGTCCAGAGAATCTTGGTCTTGACAGAGAGGAAATCATTAAAAGGGTGAACTGGGCACTTGATGTTGTGGATATGCAAGAGTACAAAAATGCTACACCTTTTAAAATGAGTGGTGGTCAAAAACAAAGGATTGCTATTGCTGGAGTTTTAGCACTTATGCCAAAGGTTTTGGTGCTTGATGAGTCTACTGCTATGCTTGACCCAAAAGGCAGAAAAGAGGTAGTTGATACCATTACAAAACTTAACAAAAAACACAATATTACAATAGTACTTATCACTCATAATATGGAGGAAGTTGTGCCTGCAAATAAGGTGGTTGTACTAAACGAAGGCAGGATAGAAAAGGTGGGTTCGCCTAAAGAAATTTTTATGGATAATGAGCTACTAAATAGGTGTAAACTTGAGCTTCCTGTTGTGACAGAAATAGCTAGAAAATTAGCAGAAAATGGACTAAATATAGATAAAAATATCCTTACCGAAGAGGAGTTGAAGGAGGCATTATGTCAATTATTGTAAAAGATGTTTCCTACACTTATATGAAAAAAACTCCTTACGAAAAAAAGGCTCTTGACCATATTAATTTGGAAATAAAAGAGGGCGAAATACAAGGAATAATAGGTCACACTGGTAGTGGAAAATCTACATTAATCCAACATATTAATGCACTTATTAGGTTGCAAGAGGGTACAATTTCTATTGGAGAAATTACTTTAACAAACAAAAAAAGACAAAAGGTAAACCTTGTAAAACTGAGAAGTGAAGTGGGTATGGTATTTCAATATCCAGAGTACCAACTATTTGAAGATACGGTTTATAAAGATGTTGCATTTGGTCCTAAAAATCTCAAAATCGAGGTTAATGAGATAGAATCGAGAGTTAAAACTGCGATTGAGTTGGTTGGACTAAATTTTGAAGAAATAAAAGATAGGTCTCCATTCGAGCTTTCAGGTGGTCAAAAGAGGAGGGTTGCGATAGCTGGAGTAATTGCTATGCGACCAAAAATTCTTATTCTTGATGAGCCAACTGCTGGGCTTGACCCAAGAGGTAGAAAGGAGATGTATGAACTTATTAAAAGGGTAAAAAATGAGTGTACCCCTACTATTGTGATTATCAGTCATAATATGGACGAAATTGCAGGCTTTGCAGATAGGATTGCTGTGCTTGATAAAGGTAAACTTATTTACAATTTGCCTCCAAAAGAGCTGTTTTGCAATGAGAAAAAACTGCTTGAAATGGGACTTGATTTACCCGTTGTAGTAAAACTGGAAAATTACCTAAAAAATAATGGTATAGATACCAAAATAAATGCAGTTACGGTGGACGAGTTTGTAGATGGTATAGTAAACTATAAACTGGAAAAACTACACGGAGGTAGCAATGAAAAATAATGTTACCTTTGGACAACTTTATCCTACAAATTCATTCGTTCACAAAATAGATGCAAGGATAAAACTTTTGCTTACGATACTATATATTATTACGGTGTTGTTTTGCGAAAGTTATTTCTCGTATGTTATCACAATAGCAGTTGTTTTGTTTGTCGTTTTGGTAAGCAAAATTCCAATTTGGAATGCAATTAAAACGGTAAAACCTGTTATATTTATCATTTTGTTAACGGGATTAATTAATCTATTTACCATTCGTGAAGGAAAGGTTTTGTGTAGCTGGTGGATATTTACAATTACAGAGGGTTCGGTTGATTTTGCAATCAAAATGTCGTTAAGGTTGTTCTTGCTTGTGTTGGGTAGTACACTTCTTACAATGACTACCTCGCCTATGGATTTGACTGATGGTATTGAAAGTATGTTATCGCCACTTAAAGTGGTAAAGTTCCCTGTTGCCGATGTTGCAATTGTAATAAGCATTGCACTTAGATTTATTCCTACCTTAATTGATGAGACCGATAAAATTATGATGGCACAAAAGGCAAGAGGTAGTAGTATTGATGAGGGTAATATCATAAAAAGATGTAAGGCTCTTGTACCAATTTTAGTACCACTTTTTGTCAGTGCTTGGAGAAAATCTGATGAGCTTGCACTTGCCCTTGATGCAAGATGTTATAAATCTGATGTGGCTAAAACTAAAATGAAAGTGCATAAATTGAGTTGGAGAGACCTTGTCGCAGTTTTGTTTGTGGCAGGCTTTACAACAGTAGTTATGTTAGATAAATATATGTGGTTAGGTATTTTTTAATGAGTAGATACAAACTTACAATTGAATACGATGGCACAAAATATTCTGGCTGGCAGTCTCAACCTAATGGAAATACCATTCAAGATGTAATGGAGATGTCGCTTTCAACCTTGTTTTCGAAGCCTGTTTCCCTTGTTGGTAGTGGTAGAACGGATAAGGGAGTTCACGCCTATGGTCAAGTGGCACATTTCGATATGGATACCGATATTTTGCCATACAAAATGCCAAGAGCAATGAATATGTATCTTCCTGAAGATATAAGGGTGCTAAAAGCAGAAAAGGTTAGTGACAGCTTCCACGCAAGGTTTGATGCGAAAAGTAAAACCTATGTATATAAATTGTACTTAAGTGATATTCCAAGTGCAATTAGAAGAAATTATGCTCACCAAGTGTACGGAAAGGTCGATGTTGCAAAAATGGCAGAGGCTTGCAAATATTTTGTAGGCACACACGACTTTTATGCATTTAGCTCAAAAAGTGATAAAGAAGATACTGTTAGAACTCTTGAAAATGTTTCAATCACACAAAATGGTGATGAAGTTGAGGTTTTATTAAAAGGTAATGGCTTTTTGTACAATATGGTTAGAGTAATCGTTGCAACCCTTATTGATGTAGGTAAAGGCAGAATCAGCATGGAAGATATCCCACAAATCTTTGAAAGTAAGGATAGAAGCAAGTCGGGTAAAAGACTAACTTCGGAGGGATTGTATCTAATGAAAGTGGAGTATTAATCTTTTGTATTTGTTTAAGAGTATTTCAAATTGAACAAATTGTTTGTATAATCAATAAAAATTTTTGGAAGGTTTGTTCCTTCCTTTTTTTTATACTCTTTTGGTGTTACAATTCTTTGAAAATATAAATAAATCTTTTCAAATATCTGATTTATGTTGCTTGAAAGTTCTATTACCTTATATCCTATTTGATTGATTAATAATTAGGTTATTTATAAAATAAAACAATGATAATTACGAACAAACTAACTATTATTTGCATAGATTAAAGTAGATAGTTGTTCAGTATTAAAAATGCATTTATAACCAAAAATAATACTTTAAGTATCAAAATATACATATAAACAGTGTTTTATGTTAATTAATAAAACTTTTACATAAAAATTTTAGGAGGTTTTATTATGAGCTGTTGTGTATGGAATGATTATCAAATGGGTTCTGGCAGATATGATACTGAATATACTTGTCAACCTTTTGGCTATGGAAGATGTGGTAGATGTGTAAATCACGATTATTACCTTGTAAGAGGTGTAGTTGATGTTGAAAGACTTAATAGAAATTGCCCATGTTGTAATGGTTGTGGTAACAACTATGTAAATTATAACAATGGTTATGGTTACAATCGTGGTGGCTGTGGCTATAATAATGGTTGTGGTTATAATAATGGCTGTGGTTACAATCAAGGTTATGGCTTAAATCGTGGTGGTTGTGGTTTCAATCAAGGAGGTTGTGGCTA
>JAHHUG010000069.1 GCA_020024085.1 Christensenellaceae bacterium
AGATGTTAGAATTGCATTAAAATATAAGGGCATTGATAGTCCATTATTCCACGCAATCAAACTTGTTGAAAAGGACGAAATTGAGGTTGCAATGCACGAGGACACAGTCAAAATGATTGACGAGTTCAAGGCAACATTCAAAAATGATGTTTTTGGCGATGACTTTGAGGCTCTTGTTGCTGATGCTAGATATAGATATATCTCAAAATATTATTCTTCAGCATTAACAAGACATAAAAAGAATGATAACCTTACAAAGTCAGATAAGGTAGATAAGGTACTTACCCACAAGTTTTGGGGTATTCCTATTTTCCTAATAATTATGTTCGTGGTGTATCACCTAACTTTCAGTGAGAATTTCTTGTTTATAGGTGCAGCACTTGGTGGACAAGTTACTTTGGAGGGTACTGTTTGGGAAGGTTTAGTACTTAATGGTCACGGTGTAAATGCACCTGGTGTATTCTTGCAAAAGGTAATGGAAGGTATCACGGGGCTTATAGATGAGGCAATGCGTGGAGCGTTAGCTACTTCTCCTGCTTGGGTAACTGGACTAATTTGTGATGGTGTGTGGGCAGGTATTGCAGCAGTACTATCATTTATTCCACAAATTATGGTACTATTCCTATTCTTGAGCATACTAGAAGATAGTGGATATATGGCAAGGGTAGCATTTATCCTTGACAGAATGTTTAGAAAGTTTGGTTTGTCAGGTAGAGCATTTATGCCTATGATAATGGGCTTTGGTTGTTCTGTTCCTGCTATGATTAATACAAGAACCCTTGCTGATGAAAAGGAAAAGGTTGCTACAATTAGGGTAATACCATTCTTTAGTTGTGGTGCAAAATTACCTATTTTAACAGCAATCGCTGGTGTACTTGTAAGTAGATTTGGTCTTCCTAGTGCAGATTTAATCACATACGGAATGTACCTTGGTGGAATACTTGTAGCTATTGCAAGTGTACTTCTTATGAGAAATACCACCCTAAAGGGCGAAACTCCACCATTTATTATGGAATTACCTGCATATCACTTACCACAACCAAAAAATCTAGCACTTCATTTGTGGGATAAGGTAAAGCATTATCTAAAAAAAGCATTTACAGTTATCCTTGCAACAATGATAATAATTTGGTTCTTGTCTAACTTTACTTGGCAATGGCAAATGGTTCCTAACATTGAGGACCCTATAACTGGAGAGTTAGTACCAAATATCGGTATGAGTATCCTTGCAAATATTGGTCAGTTCTTTACTCCATTATTTACACCACTTGGATTTGGTAGTCAATTAAACCCAGAATATAGTTGGGTATTTGTAGTTTCAGCAGTAACAGGCTTAATTGCAAAGGAAAATGTAATTGCAACATTCTCTGCAATCGCAGCAATCCTACCTAGCAGTATTTTAGCCGAAGCAGAGGGTTCAGCAGTGCTTGCAATGGTTGCAGCAACAGGAGTTACTTCTCAAGCACTTATTGCATTTATTATCTTTAATATGACTACAATCCCTTGTTTTGCAACTGTTGCAACAGCAAAAGGAGAACTTACCAAAAAGCAATTTAGGTCAACAATTTTGTTCTGGGTACTTACATCTTATCTAGTAGGCACTATGGTTTACCTAGTAGGAAGTTGGCCTTGGACAGTAGCAATATTTATTGTTTTAGCAGTGCTTGTAGGTTTAATTATACACTTTAACAATATAGGTAAAATTAACCTAGGCAAATTAAAAATTAAAAGAAGGAAAAGACAAGTCGAAGACTAATAAGAGGTTTATATGCAACCAGTAGAAATTGCAGTAATTGTAGTTAGTGTGCTTGTAGTTGTTTCGGTTTTTGGAAATTGGCTATACAAAAAATTGACACATAAGGATACCGGCTGTGGTGGTTGTAGTGGCTGTTCTAGTTGTGGCAGTTGCACAAGTTGCAATGTGGAAAATAAAAAGAAAAAAGAGGAAAACAAATGAGAGTAGCAGTATGTTATAAAACAGATAATACCGTATATCAACATTATGGCAGAGCTGAACAATTTATGTTGTATGATATTGAGAATAAAAAGGTTGTAAATAAGGAAGTTTTGATTGTTTACAAACTTGTTCCAACAACAGTTGCAAAGCATTTGTACAAACATAATGTAGATGTGATTATTTGTGGAAATATAGGCGATTCAGCAAGAGAAAAGGTGTACGAAGAAGGTATGATTTTGTTTGCTGGCGTAAAGGGTAACTGCGACCAAGTTGTAGAAGATTTTATCAATAACAAGCTAGAATATGACCCAAAAATGAATACCGAAATGAATGGAGAGGACGGCGACGACCTTGAAGATTTATCAACAGGATTTGAGGGCGAGGATTGTGCTTGTAACAATGATAATAAGTATAATGTTACAAGAGATGGTGTTGAATGTTCGTGTGGTAGCACCCATAAAGGCTGTGACCATAATGGTGGCTGTGAAGGTGGTTGCTGTGGTGGTTGTAGTAAATAATCACAAGCTAAAAAATAATAAAAATTGTAAAATAAAAGTCTCTCTTAATTGAGAGACTTTTTTGTTTGGTTATGTTGTAAATTTACATTCTAATTGTATCCATTGCTTCTTTAAGTGCTTCGCCTATTTCGTTTGGTTCCATAATTGGTAAAAAGTGTGAACCATCTTTAATAGATACAGGAGAGTACAAGTCAATATGGTCGTAGAAACCTTTTAGATAGTGTACATTCAATTCGTCCATTGATTTACCTAAAGTAGCAGATTTTACAAGCACCATACTATCGCCAACATAGTTTGGAAGATAGTTTACATAAATTTGACCATCAATTTCTACTTTGTTTTCCTTAAAACTTGTGCCTCGTGTAATATTATCCTTATTTGGTTTGATATTAAAACTATTATCTTCGGCTATTGTAAAGTTTAGTCCAACAGTAGTTTGAGTTTCTTTTTTACCATTACCAGCGATATAGAATGAATTGTAACCAAGTACATCGCTTACAAAGGTTTTTTCAGTGCCAATATATAGTGATTTCCTATTATTAATTGCAGTATTAAAAGCGTTTAGCACGGCAGGGTTATCTTTAACGCTAGGTATTAATTGTACCTTTGCAACAAAGTCGTTGTAGCTTACTGGTGTACCATTGATTTTAATGTTGTTATCATTAAACAATTCTTCGCTTGGCAACAAATCGTAGATACTTGGCATTTTTCTTACCATTTTTAACATTTCGTTAGTAAGAGTTGTAGCAAACTTGATTGCATCGTCCTTAAACTCTAATGGTAATTTATTTTCAAGGTTAAGTCCACCCATAGATTCTAAAATATAGCTTAAATCTTCCATTTTGATACCTAACAAATCAAGTATGCTAGGCAAATCGCCAAGTGCCAAATCGGTTGATGCAAAAGCCATAAGTAAGGTATCTACTGCACCATAGTGTGGTGTACCAAGAGAGATAAAACCATCGGTATTTTGCCTATTTTCCTCTTTGGTTAGATAATAATCAATTACTACTCCACCAAGGCTATGACCTACCAAAATGTTTTGCTCGTATTTATTAGCTTTTATAAATTGTTCAAGTTCTAGTGCAGAGTCAAGTGCAGATTTTGTCCAGTCGTATTGATAAATCATTACGTCGTACTTATCCTTATCTGGTAACTTTGAATTTGCACCATAGTTGTTGTTGAAGTACTTATATAGGTTACGATATTCATCAATCAAACCATATTGTAGATATTGGTCGTTCATATTAGCAGCACGAACAGGTGTGATTGCATTACCATTTTTGTCTTTACCCATAAAAGTATTGAAAAAGCCGATTATTTGGTTCATTGTTAACCTATCTCGTGTCATAAATAGGTTATTCATTAAAGCACCACCACTCCAAACAGGTTCGTTAGTTTGGGCATTAATTAGGTTACTTCCCAAAATTCCTGGCAAAATAATGATAGCTTTTTTTGCTTCATTAGTTTTGTTGTAAATAGGAGCTTCGTATTTGTAGTGATATTCTTCTTGTGTTGTTTTGTTGCAACCAGCAAAAACAACTAAGCACGAAACCAACATGCAAACAACCAAACTTGCAACAATAATCCTTTGTAAATTTTTTGTAAATGTTTTTTTCATAATATACCTAAATTAAACTTATTATCATTTATTATATACCATATGTATATATTTTGCAAAGGGAGTTTTGAGATTATTGTGTAAAAATAATGGATATTTAAAAAAACAAAAGGTCGATTTATGAATAATAAAAAATAATAAAATAAATTACAAATAAAACTAATTTTTCGCCTTGACATATGGTTTAAAACAAAATACAATATTGTTAAAGAGGTATTGAAATGTCAGTTATTGATGTAAATAATGTTACCAAAGATTATGGACATGGCAGAGGTATTTTTGATGTTAGTTTCCATGTTGAAAGTGGTGAGGTTTTTGGTTTTTTAGGTCCAAATGGTGCAGGTAAAACTACTACAATTAGGCATATTATGGGATTTAGTAAACCACAAAAAGGTTTCACCTCCGTTCTAGGTTTGGAAAGTTCGCAAAATTACTATAAAATACTTAAAGATGTTGGCTATCTTCCAGGAGAGGTAGCACTTCCTTCTGGACTTAAGGGTGACGAATTTATTAAAATGATGCAAGGACTTAGGAAGTCTAACAAAAATGATTACCTAAAGTATTTGCTTGATAAGTTTGAGCTTGACCCAACAGGCGATATGAAGAGAATGTCGCTAGGTAACAAAAGGAAACTTGCTATTGTTACTGCATTTATGGACGACCCAAAAGTGCTTATTCTTGATGAACCAACAAGTGGACTAGACCCTATTATGCAAAATGTTTTTATCGACTTTATCAAGGAGGAGAAAAAACGAGGCAAAACAATACTTTTGTCTAGTCATATTTTCCACGAAATTGACCAAACTTGTGATAGGATTGCAATTATTAAAGATGGTAGGATTGTGTCGGAGTTTGTAGCTGACGACCTTAAACATAATGTAAATAAGGTATATCAAATTGTTTTTAATAATGTACTTGACTATAACGAATTTTTGACATTAGGTTATGATATTAAATACAAAAGTGACAATAAATTAACGGTTAAAGCGAATGTTAATGATAGCAATATCAATAATCTTTTGGTTGTGCTTGAACATATGAATGTAAAATCATTCACAGAAGAGGTATTTTCATTACAAGACTTCTTTATGAAGTTCTACAATGAGAATAGACATTATGGAGGTGTAGAGGTAAATGAGAAAAAGTTTAGAAAAAAATAAATTAATTGACCTTTCTACATTTGATAATGCACCTGTTATTTCTATGAAAAATCTTACCAAGGATTATGGATACGGTAGAGGAATATTTGATTTATCTTTTGATATTTTTAAGGGAGAAACAGTAGGCTATGTAGGTACAAACGGCAGTGGTAAAACTACTACTATCCGTAATATTATGGGCTTTTTGAAGCCAACTACTGGCTCGGTATCGGTGCTTGGTATGGACTCTTGGCAAAATGCTATGGAGATAAAAAAATATATAGGTTATGTTCCAGGTGAGATTGCATTTCCTGGAGTAAATACGGGAGATGAGTTTCTTAAAATACAAGCAGAGTTTTGGGGTATGAAGGATTTAAGCTATGCTAACTACCTAATTAACTGTTTGCAACTAGATACATCTGCTAACCTTAAACGAATGAGTAAGGGTATGAAACAGAAAACTGCTATTGTTGCAGCCTTAATGAATGACCCACCTATACTTATTCTTGATGAACCAACAACAGGACTTGACCCACTTATGAGGGAATCATTTATGGATATAATCATAAATGAGAAGAAAAAGGGCAAAACAATATTTATGTCTTCACATATTTTTGAGGAAATTGAGGTTGCGTGCGATAGGGTAGGTTTGATTAAAGATGGACACCTTGTTAAAATTACCGAGATGAGTGAAATTACAAATAATGATGTAAGGACATACAAAATAGAGTTTTTAACAGAGGAAAGTTATAATAATTTTGTTACCAAAAATTTTGTGTTTGAGGAGCTTTTGCCACAACATAAAAGGGTAATAGTTAATATTAAAGATGAGCAAATACACGAGTTATTCCTTGCTTTAGATGGCTTACAAGTTAAGTTTATATCTGAAACAAAGTACACTTTAAGTAAATATTTTGATAATTTAGTAAAAAATGGAGAGATGAGTAATGGTAAGTAAACCCTTAATGAAACAATCTATAAAAGCAAACTGGGTGCTATGGCTTGCTACTACTATAATTGTGTGTATAATTATAGCTATTTTGAAAATAGTTTTAACTACATCTAATGCTGAAAATTTCACTATAAGTATGGATGCTTTATCACCATTTATTGTAGCGTTAATGAAACAAGGTCTTACAATCCAAGACTTGCTTGGTACTATGGGATTAAGTGAAAACTTGTTGCAAAATATGCAAGGTGTTGATATGAACTTAATGATAAACAATATGTTCTACAACTTAGCAGGTGTAATTGTTCCTATGATTTATATAGTAATAGTTGCAAATAACCTACTAGCATCTCAAGTAGACCGTGGTTCAATGGCATTTGTTTTGTCTACTCCAACCAAAAGGTCATCAGTAGTTGCAACACAAAGTATATATCTTATAGTTTCTCTTGCTGGTATGTTTATTTGCACCTTTTTAACAGATATTTTTACATCTCTTGCAATAGGTGCTAGCAGTATAAACTATTTGCAAATATTTGAATTAAACCTTGGTTTATTCTTATTAATGTTTGCACTTAGTGGAATTTGTTTCTTCTTTGCATCATACTTTAACCTTGCAAAATATTCATATGCTGCTGGTGGTGGATTAATGGTTATATTCTATATCAATAAGGTTATTGGTTTGTTTGGAGACCCTAGTTATACTCAAGCAGGTATGGGTGTTGCAGCCCTTAAGGCTTTTGACTATATGACATTGATTACACTTGTTAATACTAATTCTATTTTTGCTGGCACATTGGATTTCATTTGGATGTATGCAATATTGCTAGTTATTGGTATTGCTACCTATGTTGCAGGTGCAGAGGTATTTAAGAAAAAGGATTTACCATTATAAAATAAAATTAAAGCCGTCCAGTTGGACGGTTTTTTGTTTTTAAAGTAAATATGATATATCTATTCTTGAAATAAATATTTATTTAGTATATAATGAAAATACAATTG
>JAHHUG010000070.1 GCA_020024085.1 Christensenellaceae bacterium
AAATCATACATTTCATCAGAAATAACATGCTCAATTCTACAAGCATTATCCTCTGCTAGTTCCTTTGAAGCACCTATTTTCATTAAAACCTCGGTAAAAACCCTATGTCTTTCGTAAATATTTTGTGCCCTTTCTCTGCCATCATCAGTAAAATTAATTACTCCAGTTTCTCTATTAATAGTGATATATCCTTTTTTCTCAAGTAAATTTACAGCACGAGAAACACTAGATTTTGCATAACCTAGCTTATCTACAATATCAACTGACCTTACACTACTGCATTCTTTTTTTAAGAGCAAAATAGTTTCTAAATACATTTCTTCCGATTCTTTAATAACCATATTTTGTATTATATCATTGTATAAGTTAGTAGTCAATAGAAGTTCTTTTTTTATATGATTTTTTTATTTATTAATAACAAAATAATTCATTTTTCTATTTTTTACAGCACTTAACAAATTTTTGACAGTTTATTTTAACTGTCCAACATCTAGTATTTACTTTATTTTTTTATAATAGAACTTGAAATAACATACAAATGTCTATTTTGTCGTTTTTTATCCATTTTTATACAACATAATTTAATGATTGTATTGATATATATATTATAATATTGTAGAATATAAATTAGTTAAAAAATAATCAATTGATTTTGGAGGAAATATTATGGCTTTAAGAAAAAAAATTGTCAAGCTTGCTAAAGTTATCGGTGGTCTTACCGGTATGCTTAACAAAATTGACGAAAATGCACCCGAGTATTATGTACTAGATGCTATGGTAACTGACGACATGGCTGATGTTGCTATCGTTGCAGGACTACGAAAACCAAGGACATTGGACTATCTAGTAGAAAAATGTGGTAAATCAAGAGAAGAAACTTTGAAACTTGCTACACAACTTGCCGACCTAGGTGTATTCAAACTTTGTACCAAAAATGGTGTAGATACTTATATGATGGAAGTATTTGCTCCCGGCATGCTTGAGTATATGGTTAATCATAAAACTCTACCAGAAAAATACCCTGTTATTGGTAAGGCATTTGAGGAATATACCCGTATAAGAATTGAACCTCTAGCTCCTATTATGAAAACTGGTAAAGGTCTTGTTCGTGTAGTACCTATTGAGGCTGCACTTGAAGGCATTGAAGGTGTAAAGGATTATGAAAGAATATCTTATTATCTTGAGTTAAATGATAGATTTTGTGTAACCGATTGTACTTGTAGAAAAACTAGAAGACATATGAATGAGGGTTGTGGTCACCTTGAGCACGATATTTGTATGATGCTTGGCGAAACAGCTGAATACTATATCCGTACTGGTAGAGGTAGAGAAATCTCTCGTGAAGAAGCATATCAATTAATGCATAAGGCTGAAATCAATGGACTTGTACACGAAGTTCCAAATATTGATGGTGTAGAAAATGCTCCTGCTATTTGTAACTGTTGTAGTTGCTCTTGCTTTAGTATGAGAGTTGCTACTATGATGAATGCTCCAGATGTTATTAGAAGTAACTATGTAGCTGAAGTTAAGCCTGAAAACTGTGTTGCTTGTGGTCAATGTGTTGAGTATTGTAATACTAATGCTCTAGTACTTGGTCAAAAAATTTGCGACAACCTAAAACCTGAAGAAAAAGAAACAATTTCTCCTCGTGACCATATGTGGAACCAAGATAGATGGAACCACGAATATAGAACAAATCGTGAGAATGTAGCAGAAACTGGTACTGCACCTTGTAAGACAGAATGCCCTGCACACATTGCCGTTCAAGGTTATATCAAACTTGCTAGCGAAGGCAGATATCTTGATGCACTAGAACTTATCAAAAAGGAAAATCCTCTACCTGCTGTTTGTGGTAGAATTTGTCCACACAAGTGCGAAAATGCTTGTACTAGAAACAAGATTGATGACCCACTAGCTATTGATGAGATTAAGAAGTTTATTGCAGACCAAGAGCTAAATGCTGAAACTCGCTTTATCCCAGAAAAAATTCAACATTACGACAAGAAGATTGCTGTAATTGGTTCTGGTCCTGCTGGTTTAAGCTGTGCTTACTACCTTGCTGTTCACGGATATAAAGTAACCGTATTTGAAAAGGAATCAAAACTTGGTGGTATGCTTACACTTGGTATCCCTGCATTCCGTCTAGAAAAAAATATTATTGATGCAGAAATAGATGTTATCAAACAACTAGGTGTTGAATTTAAGACTGGCATTGAAGTTGGTAAAGATGTTACAATCAAAGAACTTGAAAACCAAGGTTATGAAGGCTTCTATATCGCAATTGGTGCTCAAGGTAGCAGAAAACTAAACATTGAGGGTGAAGATGCCAAAAATGTTATCTCTGGTGTTGACTTCTTAAAGGCTGTTGCTCTTGATAACCCTACAAAACTTAATGGCAATGTAGTTGTTATCGGTGGTGGTAATGTTGCTATTGATGTAGCTAGAACTGCTGTTAGAACTGGTGCTAGTGCTGTTAATATGTTCTGCCTAGAGGCTAGAAACGAAATGCCTGCTCTTAATGAGGAAATCGCAGAGGCTGAAGCTGAAGAAATCAAGATTAACAATTCTTGGGGACCAAAGAGAATCATTCTTGAAAATGGTAAAGTAACCGGTGTTGAATTTAAGAAATGTGTATCAGTATTTGATGAAAATCACAAGTTCAGCCCAAAATACGATGAAAACGATACAATTATCGTACCAGCTGACTTTGTACTACTTTCTATTGGTCAATCTATTGTTTGGGGCAACCTACTAGATGGTGTTGACCTAGAGCGTAGACCAAACGGAACAGTTGTTGCTGATGGATTTACCTTTGCTACAAATATCAAAAACATTATCGCAGGTGGCGATTGTGTAACAGGTCCTAACTTTGCTATCAATGCAATTGCTGCTGGTAAAGCTGGTGCTGAATCACTACACCGTTCTGTATGGCCAGGTCAAAGTTTGATTATCGGTCGTGATAGAAGAGATTACCATGCTATCAACATCGACGAAGTTGAACTTAATGGTGGCTTCGATACTACCCCAAGACAAAGACCATTACATATTGCCGAAAATGAAAAAACATTCAAGGATACTAGAGCTACTTTCACTGAAGAACAACTTAAGAAAGAGGCTAATAGATGTCTTGGTTGTGGTGCTGTTCAAATCAATCAAGAAAAGTGCCTAGGTTGTGGACAATGTGTAGTAAGATGTAAATTTGATGCTATCCACTTAAAGAGAAAGTACAATGAAGATGGTTGTACATTTGAGCAACTACCAATCAAACTTGCTCCTTATGTTGTAAAGAGAGCTATGAAAATTGTTGCTCGTCCAGTAAAAGATGTATTTACCGGAAAAAATGATAAATAAAAAAATTGACCACTATTCAGTGGTCTTTTTTTTAATCAAAATATAGATAATCAATTAAAATATTAGCATTGTAGCAATATTAATATCACAATACACTTTTTATAAATAATTGTTAATTAAAAAAGGCTAGAATAATCTAGCCTTTTTTATACAAAGTATTATTTTACAAATATAGTATTAATTAATCAAAATACAAGTTTACAAGCTCAAAAGGTGTAAGTGTGATTGCTCCTTTATTCTCGGAAACAATATTCTCCATAATATCAACAATCTTACAAGTACTTCTTCTACCATACACTACATGTGCTGTTTGTTTTTCCTCACTGCTGTTATAAATACGGATAATTGTACCACCATTTAATCCTTGTTTTACTGTTTCAACAATCACATTCTCATTATCAATCATAATCTTTTTTAGTGATTGTTTTTTACTACCAACACCCTCAATAATAGGATTATTAAATAGGTATGCTTGCTTATATGTGCCATTATCCATATATGAATGGTGTGGTAAAATCTTCATTTTTACCTCAAAATTACCATAATCAATTTTGTTTCCACCTGGGGTTCTTGCAAGGCACATACTTACATTACCATTTTTACACCTAAAACCATATCTACTGTCATTAATAAATGAGATACCATACATACTATTAGATAAATCTACAAACTTTTGACTAGGAACTTCAAAGGCATACTTATCAACTGAAGATTTATCCATAGTACTTCTTTTGAAGTGTCCAAATTGTGTATTATAAATGCACTCTTTTGTTTCTATATTAGTAGCAAAATTAACACGAAGCATTTTGTTTTTGTTGAATAATCCTACCTTTAGTGCAATATCAACACCCTCATATCCATCAGTAATAGATACTATCTCCTCAACCCTAATATTATGACAACCAAATACAATTTTTGCATGTACTGTTGGTCCATCTTTGTGGGTTTCAAACGATTTACAATTCAAACGATGTTTTGAACTGATATAGTTGCTATCCATATTAAGCATGTCGCCTTTATCGGTATATACATTGAAGTTTGCCATAGATAGTCCCTCTGGAACAAACTCCTTATTGTAAAATTTATCATACAACGACACAATCTCGCCATTTTTGAAGGTAAGTTTGTACATCTTATTTTCGATAAAGTTATCCCCTGCAAGACCATAATAAGCAGTAATTTCCTTACCACTATCCACTTTTACAGCTGAAAATTGAGGAACTTCAACACTATACCATTTGTCATCAAGTTTGTATATATGCTCGCAATCGAATGAGTTTGGATTGTAAAAAATCTTGCCTTGTTTTACATAGCTTAACAACTCACATATTGAATAAACCAACCTATTGTAAATTATATCATACCTTATATAAATTCCATCATAAACAGAATTTATTGAAGCACCTGATAAAATGTCATGTGACTGATATGTTAGTAATTCCTGCCACATTTCATCAAGCTCTTGTAAGGTAATAGGTACATTCTCGCTATCGGTTAAACCAAGTTGAACAAGCAATAATTCGTAGTTTCTTAGTAATATTTCAATCTTTTTATTATACCATTTTGCAATATACCTAGAAGAATAACTACCTTGATACTTTTCAAGATACAATTCTCCCTCGTACACCTCAAATTTATGTTTAATTTTATCTGTTCTATCAAAAAAATCAATAGCCTTTTCCATTTTTACACGAGGTAAAGGTTTTACATTTTTTTGTCTTGTAGCTCTTTCTATATGCTCAAAACTTGCACCAATCGCAGTACCAAAAGTTAGTAAAGCATTAGAGTGTTTAGCCTTTTCGTGATAGTTATTCATTGCAAACTCTATATCGTTTGCTTTCATAGAACCTGAATATGTACCCTCTGGCAAAATATGAGTAAGAACAGTGCTACCATCAATACCCTTCCAATTAAAAGTATTGTATGGTATTTTGTTTGTATTTTCGGATAATATACTTGTTAAAAAATATGGCACATTAGCCTGTTTCATTACAGTAGGTAAACAAGGAGAGAAACCATAACTATCCGGCAACCACATAATTTTAGGCTCTTTGTTAAACTCCTTATCAAAGTACCTTTTTGCATAGTAAATTTGCCTAATCATACTTTCGCCACTAATAAGATTAGTATCCATTTCTACCCAAGTAGAACCAAGAATCTCCCACCTATCATCAAGTACGGCTTTTTTGATTTGTTTGTATAATTCTGGATATTTTTCCTGCATCCACTTATACACTTGAGCTTGTGATGAACCAGTAATATAATCAGGATATGCACCTAAAAATCTAAGTTGGTTTGCAAACACCCTTGATGCCATTCGTATAGATTCTCTAATAGGCAACATCTTTGCAATATTGATATGTGTATATCCTACACTTGATAGGGTAAACATATCGCCCGTATTCTCATTATTCAAAATTTGAGTAAGAATATCGGAAATTTGCTTTGCTTCCTTTTCTTCAATAGTTTCTAAATTATATATTTTTAGTTTATCAAGTAAATTTTCTATCTTTGAAGCATAATTAAAATCTGCATAATTGTATACTGCTATCAATACTTGCAAATCAAAATACAAGTTCAAAAATTGATGATTAATTTTGCAAATTGATAATTCTGCAATTCGCGATTTAGAAGGATTATCGTATAAATAATTTGCAGTAAGGTCTACCCAAAAACTAACCCTTCCACGATTGATAAAGTTATGGTTAAAAACGATTTTATTATTAAAACTAGGTATATTATAGTTGTACTCACTAATATTGCTACTGATTGACTGAACTGGAACTCCAAAGTTATCTACAACAATACCCATTCCACCTACATCTACACTGAATGCTATGTCATTAACAGCAATTGTTTCGTCAACTTTTCCTTCAAGATTAAACCACATACAATCATAACTTGACTTTGCCCACCTACTACCAAGCTCTAGGTTCATCAAGTCACCCAAAGTTTTGTTATTAAAGCTAAGAGGAGTACTTGAATAATATCCACGAATAGATAGGTCTCCTATCTTTGTAAAGCACCTAGTACTGATAATATCAAGATATTTTACAAGTTTATTAGTGTACATCAAACTATGTATTTTGTTCTTTTGCTTTGACGAAAAGTTAGCATAAAATCTCTTTTTGCTATCAACCGAATTATCCTTATTTTTATTTGCAGTATAATTTACTTTCACATTAAACTCCATAACAATTTTATACTTTTATTATAACCTACCTTTAAAATATTTTCAAGGAATACAATATATTTTTAATAACATAGAGATAATAAAATAAGTCTTAATTTTATTTTTTAAAATTTACATTTTAACAATTTGCTTTGCTTAATTAATAAAAAAAGGAAGATATATTCTTCCTTTAATTGCTATTATAATTTTATTTAATCCTTTCTAAATCAATCCTACCATACTTACACAATAAACAAACAAAATCATCAACAAAACTACCATGATATTCGTATCCACAAATTTTATATACCCACACTTCTTCATCACTTGTATTGACTTTGGCTTGATAATGAGTGGTAAAACTATATGTA
>JAHHUG010000071.1 GCA_020024085.1 Christensenellaceae bacterium
ATTACAACATGAAGATTTTGTTTTTGGGTTGGATTGCTTAATAAATCTACTATATAACGTGGAACAGATAATATCCTTCTTGCAATATCATTTTGTGTTATAGTTTTTTCAACAAAAGCTAACTGCTTATTATTAGTATCATAATTTTCATTATTTAAAACTTTATCGTTTGTTTTATTAGTAAATTCATCTAATGCGTTTTTACTGAATACAGGCTTATAAGCAAACCCAACTTGCCTTTCAATACAAATTTTAATTAATTCAATTCCATCAATAACCAAAACTGGTTTAGATGGATCCTTTAACATAGCTTGTTCTTTTGTTTTTTCTGTAACTCGCGCTGTTGTAATAAATAAACCTTTTTCATTAAATGCCAAATTACCCCTCAATGCATCTATTTTTTCTGGTGCAATTGTTGAATTTGGTGCATTCCTTTTAGCTTGAACCTTATATTTCACACTATCTAAACTATTAATTTCAGCTAATCCATTTTTTATCGCAGTAAGATCAACTCCTCCATCGCCAGTTTTTCTTGTTACAACAACCTCCGATAATCCAATTTTTTCTAAAAAAGGCTTTAAAAATTCTTCAAATTCAAATCCATCTTTAAAATATGCATAAAAATCATCCAATAATTGTTTTAATTCTTCTTTTGTAAAATCTTGAACTATTCTCATTTTTTTCGTCCTATGAATAGATTATATTAATTTTTTTAACATTCATTATAATCAGCATTATAAATTAATTTTTTATTTTAAGTTTCTATTATTACACATACCAAAGTTTATTAGCATTATTTATAGATATAAAGTACCAATAATGTTATTTGACTACAATAATGCAAATGTTAATTTATAATAAAAAAAGATAAGATTTAGTTTTCTATCCTCATATTTAACATTAGTATTTATCAAAATTATTCAACAAATAATTAGATTAATTTTTTCTATTTTCCATACATCTATCGTACTCAAGCAATGGTTTACTGCACCATTCAGCACCCCATTTTACTCTGCGTTTTAATCCGTCAAAACCTGTTGGATAACACTCCTCTTTTCTTGCATAGTTAATAGATTTTTCATCAAGAATAGTGTTGATATTATCAAGCCTATCCATAAATGATTTGAAGTTTTTATTCTCTGGAGTTGTCCAGTTTATTTCAGCAAGGCTCATAAGTCTAGGGAATACTTGGAACTCTAGTTTTTCCTTTGTAGAAACATATTCACTCCATAGTGGAGCTTCAAATCCAAGTACTTGTTTTTCGTATTTTTTACCAAGACCTGAAGAACTTATGTCGGTATTATATGACTTTTTAATGTCTTCCATAGCATAGTAATAGTCCATATACAAATTATTACATTTACTAACGATAATATTATTACCCTTTTCAAGCCATTTATTTACACCATTAAGTTTAGGATTACCTACCCAAAATTGAACGATTGTTTTATCACTTACACCATCGGCATCAAGGATTTCGTTCCAAGCAATAGTTCTTTTACCAAAGCTCTCAAGATACTCCATAATTTCGTTATTAAAGTAGCCTTGCAACTCGTGTTCATTCTTTAAGCCAAGTTCTTTAATCTTCTTTTGACAGTCAGGACACTTCTTCCATTTGGTCTTTGGAACTTCATCTCCACCAATGTGGAAATACTCTGCTGGGAATATCTCTGTCAACTCTTTAATAACATCTTTAACAAATGTATATAGAGGCTCTTTACCACAACAACCGATAGTATCCATAATACCCCAATTCTCCGAAACATCAATTTGCTCATTAAAGCAAGATAACTCTGGATAACAAGCGATAGCAGCAACTAGGTGACCAGGCATATCAATTTCTGGGCAGATTTCAATATATCTTTCCTTTGCATAGGCAACGATTTCCTTTAATTGCTCTTGAGTATAAAAGCAACCTTTGCCATATTCCTTGCCATCTCTAATAGGGGTAGTTCTTGCTGTACTCTCCTTCCAAGCGATTGTAGTACTCTTTCTACTTGTACCTTTTTCGGTAAGTAATGGATACTTTTTAATCTCCACTCTCCAACCTTGGTCATCAGTCAAGTGCCAATGGAAACGATTTAATTTTAGAAGTGCCATCATATCTAGCATTTCCTTAATTACATTCATACCAAAAAAGTGTCTTGCCTCGTCCATCATAAAACTACGATAGCTAAATCTTGGTTTATCTTTAATATCTACATAAGGCAAATCCAAACTATCATTAAGCATTTGTTTTAATGTTTGCAATCCATAAAATGCACCAACTTCTGTGCTTGCAACAATTTTTACGCCATTTTCATTAACTGACAAAGAATACTCCTCTTTATCAAGGCTACTATCCATTGAAAATACTAAATTTTCCTTGTCGCCATTTTGTATTGAATACTCTTTTAAGCATTCATTAATAAATTTATTATTTTTCTCAAATTCATTTTTTACCAAGCAACTATTGAAATGATAAACTCCATTACCCTCAACAATGCAATTTGGTTTTGGAATAACTCTAATCATACACACCTCTCTTACTCAATTATACAACAAATGTCTATCTTAATCAATAAAATACTATACATACTTTACATTAATACTGATTTATTTTACTTGCAATTATTGTTTGCACTACTTTGTGTTCTATTATCACAAACCGATGTTTATCATACACAATCAATACTTTAACTACTTATTTTGTATTTTTACAATATTTGTTATATTCATAGTCTGGGTGAACAAGCATTGATTGACTACTTGTTATTAGTCTACAAATTTTATTAATTCCCTTTGGATTAGCAACTTTAATAGAAGCATATTTAATAGATTTATTGTCAAAATATCTATACAAATTCTCGGCATTATTTGCAAAATCCTTGAATGATTTATTCTCCTTATTTGTCCAATTTATCTCTGCAAGGGACAATAATCTAGGCAAAATTTGATACTCTAATTTACCTTTACTAGACACATATTCACTCCAAAGTGGTGCTTCAAAGCCTAAAATTTGTTGTTCGTATTTTGGATTTATACCAACATTTTCAAGGTCAGTTTCATAGGAAGTTTCAATAGTTTCCATAGGATATGGATAATCCATATACAGCCTTGTACATTTGCTAATAATGATGTTATTGCCCTTTTCAAGCCAGCTGTTTACTCCATTTTTATCAGCATTTCCTGTCCAATATTGAGCTATTGTTTTATCACTAACAGTACCAGATTTCAAAATTTCATTCCAAGCAATAGTTCTTTTACCTAAACTCTCCAAATAATTAGCAATTTGATTGTTGAAATATCCTTGCAATGCTTGTTCGTTTTCAAGCCCTAGTTCTGCAATCTTTTTTTGACAATTACTGCATTTATGCCATTTTCCTTTTTGTACTTCATCTCCACCAATGTGGAAATATCCAGCAGGGAAGATATTAGATAACTCATTTATAACATCTTTTACGAATACATATAAATCCTCTTTTCCCGCACAACCAATTGTTTTATTCATTCCAAAACTACTTGATACTTCTATATCTTCGTTAAAACACGACAAATTTGGATAACAAGCAATTGCAGCAGTTAAGTGTCCAGGCATATCAATTTCAGGTACAATCTCTATGTATCTTTCCTTTGCATACTCTACTATCTCTTTCAAATCCTGTTGAGTATAATACAACCCTTTGCCATATTCGGTATTGTCAATAAATGTTGATTTAATTACTTGACCTAATATTGCCGTTTGATTAGCTTTACGGATACTACCTTTACTTGTCAATAATGGATACTTTTTTATCTCTACTCTCCAGCCTTGGTCATCGGTTAGATGCCAGTGAAAATTGTTTAACTTTAATAAAGCCATAATATCAAGTAATTGTTTTACAATCTCTTTACCGAAAAAATGTCTTGATTCGTCTAGCATAAAACTACGATATTTATATCTAGGGCTATCCAATATTTCTAATTTTGGTAGAGAGTTTTTGTATTCTAAAAATAGCTGTTTCAAACTTTGCAATCCATAAAAACTACCTATTTCCGTACTAGAATATACCTTAATATCTTTATCAATTACAAGCCTATATTCCTCTTGCTTTAGCGTATTTTCCCTTAAAAAACTTACATTTACAGGCAAAATACTGTTATAGTTTGCAAATTCATCAAAAATTTCTTTGATAAATTTATCATTACATTCAAACTCATTTACATAGTTATACTCGGCTATATTAATATAACCTTCATTCATTTTTATTTTGTTTGGTTTTGGAATAATCTTCATAACACACCTCTACAATATAATACTACTTTTTATTTAAATTATCAATAGTTGACTTATATTTATAAAAGTTATACAATTATTTTAAGGAGTATATTATGAAAAAAATTGATTATGTTTTTGATAATCTTCCACTAGAAGATGCTATGAAAAGAACAAATATTTTGGCAATATCAGCCCATGAGGACGATATCGAATTTATGGCTTACTCTGCAATCAGTGAGTGCTTTAATAACCCTAACAAGTGGTTTGGTGCAGTAGTTTGCACAGATGGAGCTGGTAGCTCTAGAACAAACACCTATGCACAATACACCGACCAAGAAATGATTGATGTTAGGATTAAGGAGCAACAAAAAGCAGCTCATATCGGCGAATATTCATTTTTAAGTTTACTTGGATATTCTAGCAGTCAAATCAAAGATAAAGCTAACGATAAGGCTATTACTGACCTTGCTGAAATTATTAAAAATGCAAATCCAGAAATTGTTTATACACACAACCCTGCTGACAAGCACGATACTCATGTAGCTACAATGTTAAAAGTTCTAAAAGCTATCCGTTCACTTGACAAAAAGGATAGACCAAATAAACTTTATGGTTGCGAGGTTTGGAGATGCTTGGACTGGGTAAATGATGAGGATAAAATTACACTAGATTGCTCAATGAGTCCTAACCTAGAGGCTGCACTTAGTGGTGTATTTGATAGTCAAATCGTTGGTGGCAAAAGATATGACCTTGCTGTAATCGGCAGAAGAAGAGCTAATGCAACCTTTGGCGATGCTCACTCTGTTGATGAGTACACTGGTGTAAACTATGCAATTGACCTAACTCCACTTATTGAGGACGACGACTTGTCTATTAGCGACTATATTGTAAGCTATATCAACCGTTTCAAATCTCAAGTAGTTGATACACTTGATAGATTAGATTAGTGCTTATATATTTTACATAGTAAACAATATTAATATTAAAAATTAATAATTTAAAACAAAAAACCACAACAATTAAGTTGTGGTTTTATTATTTGTTATTTTACATACCTTGTGGTAATGGTGAAGCAGTTGTATTATTGTTCTTATCTTTCCAATATGGAACACGATAAGTAATAAATCCAAATGCTTGATTATCGTCTATATTTTGTCCTTCATAATCAGCAGTTTTATTTTCTACAAGTTTACCAACTTCGTTAATCTCAATTATTCTGCCACCTCTTTGAGCTGTTTTCTTGTAAATACCAGGGTAAGCCAAGTAGTCAACACTCATACCATAAGTAAGTTTCAAACCGATTTTATCATCAGGGTTGTTACCCTTTTTAATCCAGTAAGAAGAGTTATTCATATGGTCGTGTCCACAGAATAAACCTGTTGTACCTTTTTTAACTAAAGAGTTATAGATATTTGTTTGTACATCAGTACCTAGTGCACCTTTACCCCACTCACCTACAACACCATTACATAGTTTGAAATTAGTAATTTGGTCAACACCTGTTACCCCAGAAACAATAAACTCTTTACCGATTGCTGGGTTTGTTTGACTAGGCTTGAAATTTGAAATATCTTTATTAGGGTTTACTTGTTGATTGTACAAATCAAATACTGTCTTAAACTCCTTAATAGGAATATGGAAATACATTGTTGATTTTGCTGATTCACTACCAGTTAAACCTAGTGTGTCACACATATTCTCATACCAAGCAATTTGGTCATCGTGGATAGCATCATAATGCCACTTTGCACCAAGTGGGTCATCTTCACGATAAGAGTTTGAATCTACCATAAAAATAGAGTGAACTAAAGTTCTATCAGCTTTTCTAACATTGATTGCAAAGTTACCTGTACCAAAAATCTCTTTTCCATCAACTAAAGGCTTTTTGTTATTGAATAAGCAATGTTTGAATTCTGGTGTATCGTGGTAGTATGCACCGATATCCTCACGAGTATATGAACTATAAAGCTCTGTATCGTGGTTACCGAATGCAAATGTCCAGTAAACACCAAGTTTTTCCATTAAAGTTGCAAATATTTTAGCCTCTTTCCTATTGTTTAGTGTAGCTGATTGGAAGAAAACTGGATAAGCAATATCGCCTGTTACAACTACTAGGTCTGGCTCAGCCTTTCTTACTATATCTTCAACAGTTTCAATTGTCCACTTATCTGTTCTAATTGAAAATGCACCTGCACCAATATGTATATCGGTAAGTTGTAATACCTTGAAATTTCTTTTTTCTAAAATATTATTTGTATCAATAAAGTTATAACAACCATTTTCATCAATTTTTGCTTTTCCAGTAGCTTCATCAATTTCAGGATAAATTCTATCGGTCTCATCTGTTGAATATTTTACTGCATTTACCCTGCTTACTGCCTCTAATAATCCATCTGAACCTACTTTTGTAGTAATACCACATACCATAAAGAACAAGAATATAACTGCAAATACAACAGTAGAAATGATAATATTAAGTCTTTTTTTCTTAAGCTTTTGCTCGCGAGTTTTCACTTTTTTAACTTTCTTTGTCTTTTTGTCAGTTTGTTCAGCTGATAAATTTGTTGCTACATCTTCGGCTGTTTCTAACTCTTTTTTACTCTTTTTAGCCATAATTCACTCCTTAAC
>JAHHUG010000072.1 GCA_020024085.1 Christensenellaceae bacterium
TCACTTTTCTTTTTTTTAATTATACCTTTAAAAAAATTAAAAATCCATAGTAAACGTATTTTTTATGATACAAGAGTAAGTTTGTTATTTTAATATTTACTTATTTTTGAGTATCACGAGCAGTTAATTTTACTTTAACTTTATTGATTATTTAAATGTAATCAGTTATAATATTTGTATGCTTAATTTTATTAATGTAACTAAATATTATCATTCATATCGTGCGATAAATTTTCTAAATTACAATTTTGTATCTAATAGAATTGCAGTTTATGGCGAGGAAAGTAGTGGGAAAAGCACATTCCTTCGACTTGTAAGTGGTGTGGAAAAGGTAACTTCTGGCGAAATTTTAATTAATGATAAGCCTGTTGAAATTGGTAAAAATACCTATTTTACATTTCGTGATGGTGGACTTGTTAAAAAATCGGTTAGGGAGAATTTAGTCTACCCACTTAAGATAAGAAATGAGGAAAATATTGATAATAGAGTTGATAGTTTACTTCAAGAATTTGACTTAAAACAAGTGGAAAATACCAAGCTTAATGTGTTGCCTTTTGAGGAAAAAGCAAGGTTTATTCTTGCAAAAATCAAACTTCGAAAGGCCGATATTTTGCTAATTGATAACCCTTTTGAAAATTTGGATAAGGTTACACGAAAACAATATTTTAACTGGTTTTTGGATATAATAAAGGATTACAAAGGCTTAGTTATCTATTCAACTGATAGCAAGGAAGAACTACAATTTTTTAATGAAATTGTGCTATTAAATTATGGTTTTGTAAAGGGTGTAGGAGAGTTTAATGAGGTATTTTCTAATCCAAGTAATATGTTTACCTACTCATTTTTTGAACAATTAAAGCTATATAATGGCAATATTTTTAGAGAAAATAATGATGTTTACTTTAAGAGTAATGATATCAAAATCAAACTAAATGATGGTATTTCTTCAAGGATAATTAAACAATTTATCCCTATGGAATGCGTGCTTGCAGTTAAAAAAAGTCTAGTGGAAAGTACTGGTAAAACAATGGAAAATATTGAATTAGCTGACCTTGAAAACAAAGAGGATATTTGGATTTTTGATTGGAACGAAAATTCAATTATCAAATAATTTTTTCCAAATATTATATTTTGTAACTTATATATCCAACATTAATTTGTTGGATATTTTTTATGTAAATAGACAATTTTAGATTTTTTATTATATAAATCAATGTTTTATATAGTAAAATTTTTATTTTTAATTTTTTTCAATTGTTGTAAACACTGCTTTTTATAGTATTATGTAATTTTGTATCAAATTTTTTAGTTGACTTATTTATATAAATATTTATATATTAATTGACTTATTAGTGTATTTTAATTATAGTATATACGAGGTAACTATGATTATTTTAGGCATTGACCCAGGTATAGCGATAGTTGGATATGGTGTTGTAAACTTTGATAAAGGCAAATATAATGTGCTTGACTACGGTGTAATCACAACCGACAAAGACCTTAAAACGCCAGAAAGACTTGTGCTAATTGAAAAGGGACTTATTCAATTAATTGAAAAATACAACCCTGATTGTATTGCGATAGAGGAATTGTTTTTCCAAACCAACAGAAAAACTGCAATAGTTGTTGCAGAGGCAAGAGGAGTGCTTCTTCTTACCGTTCAAAAATATTGCAAACAATTATTTGAGTACACACCACTTCAAATTAAGCAAGCTGTTACAGGTTATGGTGGAGCAGATAAAAAACAAGTTCAGTATATGGTAAAAACTTTATTGAACTTAAAGCAAATACCAAAGCCCGATGATGCTGCTGATGCACTTGCAGCTGCAATTACTTGTGGTCAAGTAAATAGACTAAACGGAATGTTTAGAGTATAGGAGAATTATGTTAGGTTATATTATTGGCGAAGTTGCAGAAATCAATCAAAGTACCGTTATTTTAGATAACAATGGCATTGGTTACGAACTAAATGTTTCGGTTTCGGCACTTTCAAGATGTGAAATTGGTAAAAAAATTAAACTTTATACTTATATCCAAATTAACGAGAGTGAAGTTTTTATGTATGGATTTTACTCAAAGGAAGAAAAGGAAATGTTCCTAAAGTTAATTACAATTTCAGGAATTGGTCCAAAACTTGCTATTTCTATTTTGTCTGGCATTGAGGTTGATAAACTTGTATATGTTATCGCTAGTGAAGATGCAAAGCAACTATCATCTATTAAGGGTGTAGGCAAAAAGACAGCCGAGAGGATTATTCTTGAACTTAAAGGTAAAATTGAAGTTGGAGATTTCACATCAGCAGACAATAATAGCACTGCAATCAACGATGCAATACTTGCACTTACAACACTTGGTTTTAGTAGGGCTGATGCAGTAAAGACAGTAACAAAAGCAAGTGAAAAATATAAGTCAACAGAGGATATTATTCAATATTCGCTAAAAATTATAAATAGGATTTGATTATGGAATTTTACGACGAGGATAGATTAATAAATAGCTCACTTATCAATGAGGACCAAGAGGTAGAAAACACTCTTCGACCTCAAACGATTGATGAGTATGTTGGTCAAGAAAAGGTAAAAGCGAACCTAAATGTATTCGTTTCTGCTGCAAAGGAAAGACATGAGGCCTTAGACCATTGTTTGCTTTATGGTCCACCAGGACTAGGTAAAACAACTCTAGCTCATATCATTGCTAACGAAATGAACTCTCAAATCAAGGTAACCAGTGGACCAGCTATTGAAAAGGCTGGCGACCTTGCAAGCATACTTACCAACCTTGAACCTAATGATGTGCTTTTTATTGATGAAATACATAGGCTAAACAAGGCAGTAGAGGAGATACTTTATCCTGCAATGGAGGACTACTCACTAGATTTTGTAATCGGTAAAGGACCTTCAGCTCGTAGTGTTCGACTAGGACTTCCAAAGTTCACACTTATAGGTGCAACCACCAGAGCAGGTATGCTATCAAGCCCACTTCGTGACAGATTCGGTCTACTTTTTAGACTAGAAATGTATAGCCCAGAGGAGCTACAAACTATCGTAAAAAGGTCAGCTTCAATACTTGGAATAGAGATTGAGGAAGATGCAAGCTATGAGGTTGCAGTTCGTTCTCGAGGTACTCCTCGTATTGCAAATAGACTACTAAAAAGGCTTCGTGATTATGCTCAATATTACAAAAAGGATAGCGTTGACCTTGAGGTTGCAAAACTAGGTCTTGAACTAATGGATATTGATAGTTTAGGGCTTGACAATATTGACAGAATTATACTAGATACCATTATCAATAAGTATAACGGTGGTCCAGTTGGATTGGATACACTTTCAGCATCAACGGGTGAAGAGCCAAACACAATCGAAGATGTTGTAGAGCCATATTTGATGCAATTAGGATTTATTCAAAGGACACCAAAGGGAAGAATTGCCACAAAATGTGCTTACGAGCATATGGGTGTTAAATACAACAAGGAAGATTAAATGAAAACAAGCGATTTTTATTATTATTTACCAGAGGAGCAAATAGCTCAAACCCCAGCAAGTCCTAGGGATTCAGCTAGAATGCTTGTATACGACAAAGCAACAAACACAATGGAGCATAAAATATTTAGAGATATACTAGATTATCTTCACGATGATGATATTTTGGTTATCAATAATACAAAAGTGCTTCCTGCAAGAATATTTGGTACAAGAGAAAGTGGACCAGCTGTAATTGAAACACTTTTACTTAAAAGGTTAGATTACACCCATTGGGATGTTATTATGAAACCTGCTAAAAAGGTAAAGCTAGGCACTGTTGTGAAATATTCAGATGAACTTTCAGCAAAACTTGTAAAAATTAAGGAAGATGGAGTAAGAGAGCTAGAGTTTAGTTTTGATGGAGTATTTGAAGATATTCTTGATAAAATCGGCACAATGCCACTTCCACCATATATTACCGAAAAACTTGAGGACCAGTCTCAATATCAAACAGTGTACTCAAAGGTAACAGGTTCAGCTGCTGCACCAACTGCCGGATTGCATTTTACAAACGAATTGCTTGAAAAAATCAAGGCAAAAGGAATAGAAATATTAGAAGTAAATCTTGATATTGGACTTGGTACATTTAGGCCAGTTAAAGAAGAAAATATTGATGACCATATAATGCATACCGAGGCTTATTCTATTACCGATGAGGTTGCAGAGAAAATCACAAAGGCAAAAAAAGAAGGCAGAAGAATTATTGCAGTAGGTACAACATCAGTACGAGTGCTTGAGTCTGCAAGTGAAAAAAAGGGCGAGATTACTGGTAAAACAGGTGATACTAATATCTTTATTTACCCAGGTTACGAGTTTAAGATTGTAGATGCGTTAATTACTAACTTCCATTTGCCAGAGTCTACACTTATCATGTTAGTTAGTGCCTTTATGGGCAGAGAAAATGCATTGCATATGTACGAAACAGCAGTAAAAGAGGGATATAGGTTCTTCAGCTTTGGTGATGCAACCTTTATTAAGTAGGTGTAATATGTTTGATTATGAAGTAGTTAAAGAATGTAAACAGTCAGGTGCGAGAATTGGTATTTTAACCACTCCTCACGGCAAAATAGAAACCCCTATCTTTATGCCGGTTGGAACAAGGGCAACAGTAAAAAGCCTTTCTCCTGATGAACTAAAGGAAATAAAAGCTCAAATTATACTTGCTAATACCTATCATTTGTATCTTCGTCCGGGAGAGCAACTTATTAAAAAAGCAGGTGGACTACACAAGTTTATGAATTGGGATAGACCTATTTTAACAGACAGTGGTGGATTCCAAGTATTCAGCTTATCAAAGTTAAACAAAATTACCGAAGAGGGTGTTAGATTCCATTCACATATTGATGGTTCTATCCATATGATGTCGCCAGAAAAGTCTATCGAAATACAAAAGGCACTAGGTTCTGATATTGTAATGGCATTTGACCATTGTAGCGATATAGGTATTTCTCACGAAAAGGCTAGAGAGGCTATGGAACTTACTTTAAGGTGGTTAGATAGATGCTCAAAGGTAGACCTTGAGGGTAAACAAGTACTTTTCCCTATTGTTCAAGGTAATGTATTCAAGGACTTGAGAATAGAGAGTTTACAAAGGACTTTACCTTATGCTAAATGTGGATTTGGTATCGGTGGACTTAGTGTAGGCGAGCCAAAAGAGGTTATGTATGAGATGCTTGACACTATGAAACCTTATTATCCAAAGGATAAGGCAAGATATCTTATGGGTGTTGGTACTGCTGATTGCTTTATTGAAGGTGTATGCAGAGGAATAGATATGATGGATTGCGTTCACCCAACAAGAGTGGCAAGAAACGGTATGGCAATGACTTTTGGTGGCAATTTAACTATTCGTAATGCTGAATTTGCAGAGGATTTTAGACCAATAGAAGAGGGTTGTGATTGCTATTGTTGTAGAAATTTCTCAAGAGCATATGTTAGACACCTTATCCATACTAACGAAATTTTGGGTGCTAGATTGTTGTCTATACACAATTTAAGGTTCTTGCTTAGACTTGTTGAAAAAATCAAAGATGCTATTCGTGAGGATAGATTGCTTGATTATCGTGACGAGTTTTTTGAAAAATACAAATTTTAATAGTTTATAAATGACAATTTATGACAATAATTTAACTATCGGTACTTTAATGGTATTAAAAATACTTGCCAAAATTTATTAGTTAATTTATACTATAATTAGATTAGATTAAGGAGAATATATATATGAATTTTGCAAATATAGCTTTATTAGCTGGTGAAACTGCACAACAACAACCTCAACAACAAGCTGGTATGCCAAGTTGGGTTATTTGGGTAATTTTGGGTGTAGCTTTTGTATTGATGATTGTAATGACAATTATTCCAAGAAGAAAACAACAAAAACAAACAGAAAATATGATGAATAGCTTGAAGGTAGGCGACACTGTTATGACTATCGGTAGAATTGTTGGTGAAATTATCGCTATTGACAATTCTAAAAATACCGTTACAATTAAGTCAGGTGTTGGCGACAATGCAAGCACACTTATTATCGACAAACTAGCAGTAGGTATGGTAATCAATCCAAATCAACCTGTTTCTCAAACAAAAGAACAAAAGAAAGAGGACGAAAAGGAAGAGGCTCCAGTAATTGAAAAGACTGCTAAAGAAAATAAAGTTGCTGACTTAATCAAACAACAAAAGAAGGGCGATGCTTTTGAAGAGCTTAACGATAAGGCTGAGGCTGAAGAAGTTAAAGAGGAAGTAAAGGCTGAAGAAGTTGTTGCTGAGCCAGTTGTTGAAGAAGTTAAAGAAAAATAATTAGTTATTATAAAAAAGGTGCATTTATTTGCACCTTTTTTTCATATAAAGAATATTAATTGCATATATCATAATGAGGTGATATATGTTTTCAAAGTTAGTAAAGGGTAAGGATAATATATTTGATGTGTTAAAAAGCATTGTTTTTTCCTTATTATTTTCAATAATTTTTGTGTTAGTTTTTGCAATTTTCGTAAAATATTTATCTTTAGGGGAGGAGGTAATAGTTCCTGTCAATTATGTTATTAAAGTTTTAAGTATTTTGCTAGGTTGTCTTTTTGGTTATAAAAATAGAGAGAAAGGTGCAGTAAAGGGATTATTTACTGGAATATTATACTATCTTTTTTCTATACTTTTATTCTCACTTTTTAGTGGAAACTTTGATTTAATCAAGATTAATTGGATAGATATTTTATGTTTGATACTTTCTGGTATTATTTCAGGTATTATTACAGTAAATATCAAAAAATAG
>JAHHUG010000073.1 GCA_020024085.1 Christensenellaceae bacterium
CTACAAAATTAAGTAAAATTTAATAGACATATGTATGGTAATTTTGCATAAAAAATGTATAATCTATTTAAGTTCTACTCCAAATAAAATATAAAAATTAATACCACAACCGAATAAAAATAAATAAAAAAATGCAATAAAAAAACCTACTTGTTATAAGTAGGATTTTTATACTTTAAGTTGATATAGGGAAAAATCCCTATATCAACAAAACTTACTAAATATTTAATTTATAATTAACGAAGACCTCTAAGTTTTCTTAGGAATGGTGGTACATTATCATCTTCAATATCAATTCTTGAAGAATTAATTCCACTTTCCTCTGCTTGTCTTGGTTGAGGTGTACTTCTTACAGGAGTAGGCTCTTCAAATGTTTCGAAACCTGGCTCGTCATCAAACTCCTCATACTCTGGCTCAGCAGCTACTTCAGCTGGCTCGTAACCATCTTCGCCCTTTTGTTCAAAACCAGTAGCGATAATTGTTACAGCAACTTCTTCCTTAATATTTTCGTCAATACCAGCACCAAAAATGATGTTAGCGTCAGAATCAATAGAATCTTGGATTAATCTACAAGCTTGGTCAACTTCAGCAAGTGTTAGGTCTGGACCACCAAGAATATTGAAGATAACACCAGTAGCACCGGTAATTTCTGTTTCTAGTAATGGGCTTTGAACTGCTTGAATAACAGCATCAATAGCTCTGTTCTTACCTTTACCAACACCAACACCCATATGAGCAAGACCTTTGTCCTTCATAATTGTTTGAACATCGGCGAAGTCTAGGTTGATTAAAGCTGGCTTAACAATCAAGTCAGAAACACCTTGAATACCTTGACGAAGTACATCATCAGCGATTGCGAATGATTGAAGAACTGTTGCCTTTTCATTAACAATGTTAAGTAACTTTTGGTTAGGGATAACAAGAAGTGTATCAACAACTCCTCTCAATTTTTCAATACCTTTTTCGGCATTAATCATTCTCTTTCTACCCTCGAAGTCGAAAGGCTTTGTAACAACGGCAACTGTTAAAATACCCATTTCGTGAGCAAGGTTAGCAATTACTGGAGCAGCACCTGTACCAGTACCACCACCCATACCAGCAGTAATAAATACTAGGTCAACACCTTGTAATTCATCTCTAATCTTTTCAATACTTTCCTCAGCTGCTCTTTCACCTTTTTCAGGGTTAGCACCAGCACCAAGTCCTCTTGTTTCATGTTCACCGATTTGTAGGATTTCAGCACTAGACATACATAATGCTTGTCCATCGGTATTAACTGCTAAAAATTGTGCAGAATCAATACCTGCAGCAATCATTCTATTTACGGCATTTCCACCGCCACCACCTACACCAATAACTTTAATTGATGCTTTTCCATATGCGTTTAGATTTTCGCTCATTTTCACTCCTCCTATTTAGTAAGAAAACCTTTTATTTTATTTTTAATACTCTCAAAAAGAGATAAGTTCGATTTAGAAGCCACATTGAGTAAACCCATAAGTGAAGCATACTCCGGCTTTTCATAATTTGGTACTTTTGGACCAATGATATTAATTGGTCTACCTATTTGATGAGAAATATATTCCCTTGCACCTCTAAGATAGCTGATACCTCCACCTACCAAATAAATTGGTAAATATTGTGGAAAGTCATATTCACAAATATCAATCGCTTTCTTTAGATAAGAACATATCACATCTAGTCTATCATAAACCAACTCGTGTATATCGTGATAAGCAACACGATAGCTTTCGCCTCGATATTTTACTTTGTAAAAATCGTTTAATGTTGGTACAAGATTTAAGTCTAATCCTTCCTTAATTTCGTTTGCCTTTTGATAAGGAATTGCAAGATAATCGCTGATATCAGCTGAAATGTTAGCCCCACCAACAGAGAATGATGCAAGATGCAACAATCCATCTCCTCTACAAAGCGCAACACTTGAAGTCAAATAACCAACATCAAGTAAAACGACAAAATTATCTCGTTGTTCTGGCTCAAACAATCCAACTATTGATGCCAAACTTTCACTGATAAACTCAACTTGTTTTACACCAAAGCCATTCAACATTCTTTCAAAAACATCAATAAATGACCTTTTACATAAAATATAGCTAAGTAAACCAGACAAAACATTTGATTCTAGCCCAACAGCTTGTTGTATTCTTTTGTTGTCATATAATTTATAATAAATTGGAGAACGATTTATAGTAGAAAACTCTTTATCTTGAAAGTTATCACCTTTGTTGAATAAAGCTTCTATATCTCCATTTGTTATCACTTTAGATTTATCGAATGTAGTGGTTACTTCTTTAACATAAACTGAAGAAAACTCGCTAGGAACACCAATGAATATTTTTTTAATGCTCTTTAGTCCTGCTTGGTTCATAGCATTTTGTAATACATCGAAAACTTCATCATCAAGTTTCTCTTCATCTAGCCATTCGCCATTCATAAATCCGGCATATTCTTTTTTATAAATTGACTTGATTTCGTATACTCCACTAGCATTTACATTACCAATTATTGCAGATAATTTGCTAGTACCAACCTCAAGTACAACCGTATCTTTTGTTAATTGCATATTACCACCTTTATACTTATAATTATAAAAAAAAAGTATTGAAATGTCAATACTTTTCTTATTATATATTATATTATATATATTTTTATTATAAAATAATTTATTTTTATTTATATAAACTACTCGTGCATTTTATGGATATAAGAGTTAGTAGTGCTGTCATAAATCAAAACACCAGCAATTTTTTCCTCTGTTTCAAGTGTTACATATTTTTTTCTTGCAAGTTGAATTCTTTTGTAAACTATATTTTCATCTTTTTCAATACCAGAATAGTCAATGTCGATACTTACACCCTCGCCAGTGCCATATTTAGTATAGACAAAAATCTTTTTTACACCTTGCTCAAATCCAATCGAAGATATAAACTCATTAATTTGCTTTAGTTCCATACCTTGCTTAACAAGACCTGCAATAATATGTTCGATAAGTACAACTTCATCGCCATATACTCTTGGAAGTTGTTTACCTAGGTAAATATCATTTGTACCTTCTAGCTCAAAACCTTTTACAATGCAAACATTTTTTAATTTTTCATTAAAATCAGCTTCAGTAACACTTACTTTTTTAATTGCACACATATTGTTATCTAGTATCAAGTAATCTTTTTGTCCCTTAAACTTGATAGCAATCATAGGTACTCTTTCAATTAGCTTAATAACAATTTTGTTTGGGAATATTCTTTCAACACCTCTAACCTTAATTGTTGGATAAGTGTTTTCAATATTAGTAACAACCTTTGATTCGCTAATTGCAAAAATACTTTTGCCATATGAAATTTGTGTCGTAGCAATTAAATCTTTATCACTAATTTGTGTATTGAATTCAAGTCCTTCCAATTTTACTATTTCTACATCTCGCACTACAAATACTGCACCACAAAGAACACATAGCAAAATGATAATACACAAACTAATAAACATTGCTATTAGTCTTTTTTTACTCATGAACTCTTTCTATTTTAGCTCCTAAATTTTGTAAAACTTTTTCAATATTCTCATACCCTCTATCTATGTGATAGATATTAGAAATTATTGATACTCCTTCAGCCTTTAGTCCTGCAATAACAAGTCCAGCACCCCCCCTTAGGTCTTTCGCTGTCATTTCAGCACCATACAACCTATCTACACCTCTTACTATTGCAGTTTTACCCGACACCTTGATATCGGCACCCATTTTTATAAATTCTGGCACTTGTTTGTACCTCGTTTCAAAAAGATTTTCAACAATCACTGATGTACCCCTCGCAGTAAGCAATGATGCCATAAGCTGTGCTTGTAAATCAGTTGGGAATCCCGGATAATAAGAAGTCTCTATTTGATTAATAGCTTTTAGGTTGCCATTTGACTTCAGTATAATATTATCATAACTAGAGTATATCTTGCAATAGTTTTTAGCAAATTTAGTAGTTAGTGAAAATATTTGGTCATTTTGGACATTTGTAAGCTCAATTTCGCCACCACAAGTAGCACCTGCAAGCAATATTGTACCTGCAACTATCCTATCTGGGATTGGTTTGTAAATTGTAGAATGCAAATTTTTAACACCCTCAATTTCAATAACTGCCGTTCCTTCACCTGCTATTTTCGCACCCATTGAGTTTAGGAAATGTACAAGGTCAACAATTTCTGGTTCCTTTGCAACATTTCTAAGAACAGTTTTTCCGTTTAAGAAAATTGATGCCATAATTAAATTTTCAGTAGCACCAACACTTGGCAAATCAAGTAAGATATCGGCAGGTTTCATATTTGTAGCATCACAATTTATGTATCCAAACTCTTCGGTAATTTTTACACCCAACTCCCTAAGCCCATTGATATGAATATCAATCGGTCTTAATCCAATATCGCAACCACCAGGATATGCAATACACGCTTTTTGCTTAACAGCTAAAATTGGACCAAGCAAAAATATACTTGACCTTAACAAGCTAGATAATTCGTTGGAAACTTCAATATTTTTTATTTCGCCAAAAACAGTTATATTTGAACCATTTTTTTCAACATTTACACCAAGACTAGATAATATTTCCAGCATATTTTGTACATCTAAAATATTTGGACAATCCAAAATTGTTACTTTATCGCTTGTTAGCAAAGAACCTGCTAAAATAGGAAGTACTGCATTTTTTGCAGTTTGCACATTATATGTACCATAAAGCTTATTGCCACCCTCAATTTTAAGAACCATACTATACCTCGAAGATTATATAATATACTATGGTGTCAAAAATTTTTGTGTGCTATTTGCCCTTGCAGAAATATTTTGCAAAATAGCTGATGCCACCAAAAAACAAACTAGCGAACTACCACCACTACTGATATACGGAAGAGGTAATCCAGTAGGTGGAATAGCACCACAAACTACTGCAATATTCAAAATTGATTGAAATGTTATTACTAAAGTAATACCCATTGCAAGATAGCAATCAAAACGATTAACTGCCCTTTTTGCTACTTTAAAACCCTCAAACATATATTTCAAAAATAATAAAGCAACCAAACTTGCACCGACAAATCCAATTTCCTCACCGATTATAGCAAAGATAAAGTCGGATTCGGCAAATGGTAAAAACATATATTTTTGTCTTGAATTAAAAAGTCCCACGCCAAATAGACCACCTGATGCAAGTGAATAATACGATTGAATAAGTTGATAACCTTCTCCAAGCACATCATTCCAAGGATTGATAAATGCTCTTAATCTCTCAAGACGATATGGTTCTATAATTATTAATAACGGAATAAGCAAAACACAAGGAACTAATACTGCAAAAAAATGGTTTAATTTTGCTCCACCAAGCAAAATCATAGTAATCAAAACGAGTCCCACGCAAACAGTAATGCTCATATTGGGTTCAAGGATAATTGATACACACATAATCCCACCAAAAAGTAAACATACTGCCACATTAAAAAAACTATCCATATCGTGACACGACATATAATCTGCTAGCAAAAATACTAGTGCAAACTTTGCAAGTTCTGATGGTTGAATAGTAAACAAACCGAAATTAAGCCACCTTTTTGCACCATAGTTTTCAACACCAATTCCAGGTACAAAAACAAGCAATAAAAGCACAATGGATAGTATGTAAAAAGGCAATGAAAATTTCCGTAATTTATCCAAGGAAACCTTACGGAAAAAAATCATAAAAACAATGCCAACAATAAATGCATACCCCTGCTTTTTCAAAAAATAAAATTGGTCGTTAAAAGTTTTATTCGCAGTATATGAGCTTGCACTATAAATAAATATCAATCCCAAAACTGACAAAAGTATAGGCAAGATATATAACCATTTGTCTTGTTTATAATTTACTTTATATTTAATGCGAGTTTGCAAAAGATTTCTCCTCTTTCAGTACTAGAAGTATATTTATCAAAGCTAGCACTACTAGGTGAATACAAAACCACCTTAATATCTGTCAAATCCTTTGTATTATCCAAAATACTCTCTAAATTTGGGTATATTTTGCAAATATTACTATATATATCGCTATTTTCTATAATACTTTTTGCATTATCACCACAAATTGCAATTCTTTTCACATTATTTGGTAGATTACTAAAAAGTTCATCAAAACGCTCATTTTTACTACTACCACCCAATATCAGCAAACAATCCTCTTTAATAGATTTAACACTTTGAATACAACTTGCTACATTAGTACATTTGGAATTATTATAATACTTTTTACCCTTATACTCTCTTACATACTCTAACCGATATTTTAGTCCGTCAAAATATTTTACCGTTTCTATTATATCTGTAATAGGTATTCCAAGTTTTAATCCAAGAGATATTATCGCAAGACAATTTTCTACTTCAAAAGGATAGTCAATATACAAGTCTTTTGTACATAATAAACCTACCTCTTTTCCCATATATTGATAACAAATAATATCATCATTTAGGTATGCTCCATTCGTCGTTTTTTCTCTTGAAAAATATGTAATATTTCCATTAAAATTAGATAAAATTTCCATTACATTTTTATCATCAAAATTTGCAACGACTATTTCATTTTGAATATTTTTTAATATAATTTTTTTGGTATTTTTATATTCCTCAAAACTACTATATCTATC
>JAHHUG010000074.1 GCA_020024085.1 Christensenellaceae bacterium
TATTGATATCAATATTAAGTGTAATGATATTTAGTTTAGGTGGTTGTAACGAAAAAAAAGACAAAGGGTTTGAACGCCAATTTATAAGATACGAGTTATTTAACGAGGAAGGACAACTTGTAGGAGATTATGATTCAGACGAATTAACAATGCCTCATTATGGACTATATACGTATAAGTATAATGGTAAGCCTTGTAAACTTACTGTTGATATGATAGAGGTAGGAACAGGCAAAAGATTCAAAAATTATGACCAAATATCAATAGGCTTCTATACATATAATAATGAAACAAAATTTTTTGACCATACGGGTGGAGGTTTTCAAAATGATGAACTAGAATGGCCAACTGAAGTAGGAACATATGAAATACGTATAAATATAAATTTTTTATATGAAACAATTGATGGTAAAGAGTACTTAAAATATTATCCAGCACAAGGAAAAATACTTATTGAAATAGAGAAATAGTGAATATAAAATTTAACAAAATAGAACGAGAAGAAAATGAATAAAAATATAAAAAAAGCAATGTCGCTAATATTATTGATATCAATATTAAGTGTAATGATATTTAGTTTAGGTGGTTGTAACGAAAAGAAAAACAAAGGGTTTGAATGTCAATTTATTAAGTACGAATTATTTAACGAAGATGGTGAACTGGTAGGAGATTATGATTCAGACGAATTAATAATGCCTCATTATGGACTTTATATGTATAAGTATAATGGTAAGCCTTGTAAACTTACTGTTGATATGATAGAGGTGGGTACAGGCAAAAGATTCAAAAATTATGACCAAATAATAATAGGTTTTTATAAATATAATGAAGAAACTAACTTACCTGAACACATAAAAGGTGGTGGGTTCCAAAATGAAGAGTTAGAATGGCCAACAGAAATAGGCATATATGATATTCATATAGATTTAAATATTTTATACGAAACAATTGATGGAAAAGAATACTTGAAGTATCATCCAGCACATGGACATATACGCATTATAATAGAGGAATAGAAAAATGAAAAATTACAAGAGAAATATTTTAATATTGCTATCAGTTTTACTTAGTAGTATACTGATATCTTTTGCAGGGTGTAATCTACTGGGTAATCGAACCGAAGAAAATGCAAAAGAACATATAAAAGATATTACAAATATTGATATACCTCGTGATGCTAAATTACTATATCGCTGTGCAGATGATGATTTCGGTCCAGGGCGTAAATCACATTTAACAGTATATCAATTTGAGAAAGAACCAACTGAATGGTTAAATGAAAATAAGTTCTTAACTAGTGAAGACGACTCTTTGCTTGTTGCTGAAAACGAGCACCATTTTTTAGAATATTTTGATTTTAGCACTCATGATAAAAATAAAATTCCAAGGGAATATGTACCAGATTTTGACAAGTTTTATAAATGGATATGTCCGGCGAGAGTACACTTCTTTTATTATCCGGACACGTTAAGATTAATAGTTTATGTTGCATGGGGCTAATGAAATTATAAATAACTAAAACATAGTAGCAGAATTATGAAATTAAGCAAATCAAAAACAAGCGTATTAATATTAATAATTTTTAGTGTATTGATTAGTATTAAAGCTATGGTAGGTCAATGGGATAAAATAATTACTCAAAATTAGAAGGGCTTTGAGAGAATAACTGAATAACAAATAATGGGACACTAGAGTGTGAGGATAACTCATAATCTAGTGTTTTTTAATATAATTTTTTTTATCCTTTATATAATTTTAAATGTACCTATACTTAAACTTGAAATTATATTACAAAAGAAGTAAAATAAAAATGGCTATAACTCATTTTAAAGGTAAAGGGATCCCATTAACTGATAGTTGTAATGAAAGGCGAGCCAAATACAAATATTGATTTTAGAAAGAAATCAAATGGTGAAATTGTTAAACGCAGAAAAATGAACGAAGCGAGGAGGAAAAAAAGATATGGCGATAGATATTGATGTTGTAAATGAAATTATAAACGATTGTTTGCCAGATGATGATATATATATTGAATATCAAGGTAAAAAGTATGTTATATCTATATTAACATCTAGCAATGTAATTGAATGTAAGGAAATTTATTCTAGATTTGATGAAGAAAACGACTTGTCAAAAATAGATGACAAAAATGTATATACTTTTAATAGTATTGAAGAAGCAAAAAAAGAATATATTATACAAGGTGAAAAACTTGGTGATATATTAGATAAATTGGATAATATTTATTATTAAATTTGATATAAAAATTAACTCCCAACCGAAGTTGAGAGTTAAAAGGTACACAATGAAAAAACAAGGCAGGACAAGCAACAGATATTCTAAATGAGGTACTAGGATATACCGATAAATTAATAAAGTAAATCCATAAGACAACCATTAGACATATTTTAAATATCCATATAACAGCATAAATTAAAAACACCTTACAAAATCAAGTAGGTGCTGTGATTGTTTATTTACAAAAGATTATTGTTATGTTAACATAGTAGTATTAGTAAATTTATTAAGGTGAGTTATGGGAAAAGATAAAAAGACAATTTTTGCAGATATAGTCGTACTAATAGGATTTTTATTGCTTACTATCGGACTATTGATGTTTACAATTATTAATGATGGTGTATTCTTTAGCACAGCAGGTATGGGTGTTATTTTTATGTTAATTATTCTTCAGTTACCTATATGGTATGTAATAATTAGCAAGAAGAAACCAGAAGCAACTAAAACAAATAAATGGATTGGTGTAGTATCACTTTTAGCAGGTATAGCAACACTTATTGCTTGTGTTTTAGAGTCAATAGTTATAGATTATATTCAACCAATAACACTTAGCACAATGGTATCAATCTTTTTAATTGCAGGTAGTGTATGCTTGCTATTTGGTGCATTGTTGGAGTTGTTATTTAAGAAATATAATTTTTCTATTGCTATTTCTAGTGTACTGCTACTTGTAATGTTTACAGGTATGATTTGGGTTAATGCTGAAGGATATAAGGACTTTAATAACGAGGTAATTACCTCAAAGTTAAGATTATTTACTAATGGCGAGGGTGGATATACAACCTTTAGAATACCTTCAATAATTACTTTAGACCACGAAGTTATTAATGAAAAGAAGGGTGGCGAACTAACCGATGATGTTTTACTTGCAACAGCAGAAGGCAGAAAGAATTCTTCTCACGATAGAGGTGCGATTGATTTAGTTGGTAAAATATCACTAGATAGTGGCAAAACTTGGAGTGAACTAATTACAATTTTATCTTATAAAAATGAGGTAGGTAAGTATGGTAATCCTACTCCCGTATTTGATAGAAACACTGCTGATTTAGTATTCCCATATATGACTGGAACAGAGAAAAACGAATATAATTACAGCACTTATGTTGCAGTATTTGAGGTTAATAAAGACGGTAGTATTAATTTTAATGAGCCTAAAGGAAGTATAGATATAGGTTTTGAAAAAACAGGTACAGAGAGTGGTGGAACTGATGGAGTTCGTTCTTATACATTAATGGTAGGACCAGGTAAAACAATTCAACTTACTAAAGGCGAACACAAGGGAAGAATAGTTGTACCAAGTAGTGGTAACGGATATTCTTTTGTAATGTATTGTGATGGTAATCCACTTGTTAAAGAAAATTGGAAGAAGAGTGAACCTGCTGGAACAGGAAACGAGTGTGAAGTAGTAGAACTATCGAATGGTGAACTTTGTATGGTAACAAGGGAAATGGGTGGTTGTACTGGTAATCATTTTGAGCAATATCAAAGATTAGCCTACTCAAATGATGGTGGTTGCACATGGTACAAACAAGCCGAGGATACTTCACTAAAGTCACCTATTTGTATGAGTTCAATTGATAAATTAACCGATGGAACATTGCTTTTAAGTTATCCAAATTCATTTTTAACTAGGGTTAATCTTACAATTGGTGTAAGCAAGGATAATAGTAAAACATTCAGCACAACTTATTTGTATAAAGGACCTGCAGGTTATTCTTGTACAGCCGTTGATAGTAATGATAACATCTTTGTTTTGGCAGAGATAGGTAAGGTTAATTACAACGAGGAATTAATGTTATTTAAGGTAGATAAAAACAAATTACTTAATGATTAGGTAACAAAAATTATAAATAAAAAGTGTTCATTTTTGTATGAGCACTTTTTTTATTTTATTTTAAGTTGTTTTATAACAAGAGGTATAGTCAAATCAATCTTAATAGAGGTCCAGACTTTAAGATGCTTGCTGAGGCTTATGGAATTAAAGGCTACACTATTACTACAAAAGTTGATAAGGCTTTTAGTCAGGCTTTAAGAAGCAATAAACCTGCTGTGCTAGATTGTATGGTTAATAAGATAAGTGTGTTTTACTAGTAATAAATAACAATAGTTTATTGTAAAGATAACTTAATTAATATTTAATTTTTAATATTATTTTAATGCACAAATAATTGTCCATTATGTTATAATTAATTTGTTTAGAAAAGGAGAATATGTAATGAGAAAAACAAAAATAATTTGTACTATTGGACCTTCTAGTCAAAGTGAGGAAATGATTGAAAAAATGTGCCTTGCTGGTATGAATGTTGCAAGATTAAACTTTTCACATGGTACACATAAAGAACATCTTGAAAAGATTAATACCATTAAAAAAGTGAGGGCAAGACTTAATATGCCACTTGCAATTATGTTAGATACCAAAGGACCTGAATATAGAATTAAAACATTTGAAAATGGCGAAGTCAAATTAAAGGAAAATGATAAATTTACATTTACAACACGCGATATTATAGGTAATGAAACTATTGTTTCGGTTAATTATGGTGGACTAGCTAAAGATTTAAATGTAGGCGATACAATTTTACTTAATAATGGACTTGTATCATTTGAGGTTCAAAGCATTGAAGATACCGAAATACATACAATTGTTAAAATTGGTGGAACTATTTCGAATAGAAAAAGTATGAGTTTCCCAGGTAAAGTGCTAAAACAGGAGTATTTAAGTAAACAAGACAAAGAGGATATTTTATTTGGTATTGAAAATGATGTAGATTTTATTGCTTGTTCATTTGTTTCTAATAAGCAAAATTTACTTGATATTCAAGACTTCTTAAACGAACATAATGCAAAGGATATTGACTTAATTGCAAAAATTGAAAATCGTTCAGGAATTGATAATATTGAGGAAATTTGTGAGGCATGTGCAGGAGTTATGATAGGTCGTGGCGATATGGGTGTAGAGATACCATTCGAAATGTTGCCTGCAATACAAAAAGAGATTATTACAAAATGTCGTATGCTTGGAAAACGAGTAATAACAGCGACTGAAATGCTAGAATCTATGATTTATAATTCAAGGCCAACAAGAGCAGAGACTTCAGATGTTGCTAATGCTGTTTATGATGGTACAAGTGCCATTATGTTATCTGGTGAAACAGCAATGGGCAAATATCCTGTTCAAGCAATTGAGACAATGGCTAAAATTGCCGAACAAACCGAAAGTAATATTCACTACAAAAAGAGATTGTATTCTTTCGAGTTTAAAATTAAAAATACTGTTGATGCTTTGTCTCACGCAGTTTGTGGAATGTCTATTGACCTTAATGCAAGGGCTATTGTTGTTTGCACATTGTCTGGTCAAACAGCTCGTATGATTTCAAGGTTCCGTTCACCTGTGGATATTTTAGGACTTACAACCAACGAAAAAACTTGGCACAAACTTGCTTTATCTTGGGGTGTAATGCCTTGTTTATGTGATACTTACTATGATTCGACCGAGGTATTATTTTTTACTGCAAAAAATATTGCTATTAAAACATTGAATTTGAAGAAAGGAGATAAGATAATTATAACCGGTGGATTAACAAATGGAGTTTCGGGTAATACCAACTTAATCAAAGTAGAAACTATTTAATAGTATTTAGAAACAAATTGCAAAATATATTATACATTAATATAAATTTGCTAAATTGAAGATATTTTATGTGTAGGAGGTAATATTATGAAAATGTCTAATGCAGAAGTAATGAAAAAGATTACTTTACTTAATAACGAAAAAGACGAGTTACGCAGAAGGGAAATTCAAACTAATTATATTCAATATCCATCTAGCGAAGATAAAAAGCAAGCCCTAGAAGGCAATGATTACGATTATTATAAAACTACCGAAATGATAGCCGAAATTGATAAGCAAATAATCTATCTTAAAGGAAAGCTTGCCTATGCTAATGCAACTGTTATGGTAGATGGATATGATTTAACTATTGGTCAATGTTTAGTCAAACTAGGACAGCTAAATGATGCTATTGAAAGGTATGATAGTTTGCGTGGTCAAAAACAAAAAAGTTCTATGGTTGCAAGCACAGGAATAGTTACATATACCGAGTATCTTTATAATATAGCAGAATCAAAGGAGATTTATAAAAAACTTGTAGAGGAAAAGGCTTCACTACAAGTAGCAGTGGATAGAGTAAATCTTCTTAATGAAATTGAAATTTAATTAGTACCCACTTGCGAGCGACAATAATTTATTGAAGTTATTTGGTAGATTATGATTTAAGTTTATGTTTAGTTATTATCTTTTATTTTAATAGGTTTAGGT
>JAHHUG010000075.1 GCA_020024085.1 Christensenellaceae bacterium
CTAAAAAATATATTTTATGATAAAATTGTTTTCGTTACGAAAAATTTATAAGGATAAAAGATGGAAGAAAACAAAGGATTTAAAAGTAGAATAGGTTTTATTTTTGCTGCAGCAGGCAGTGCTGTTGGTCTTGGTAATCTATGGGCATTCCCATTCAAGACAGGCGAAAATGGTGGTGCAGCTTTTGTACTAATATACATTCTTATGGCAGCAATTATTGGATTTGTTGGTATGGTTTCAGAGATGTATATTGGCAAGAGGACTGGTAGGAATATAGTTGACTCATACAAAAATGCCAACAAAAAGTTTACTTGGGTTGGTGTAATGGGTGTATTATCAACAACAATTATCGCAAGCTATTATATTGTGCTTGGTGGTTGGGTATTAAAGTATGCATATAGCTATTTGATAGGTGCAAATTTGGCTTTACCAGGTGGAGATTATCAAGGATATTTTAATCAATTTTCTCAAAGTGGTTGGGAACCAATTTTGTTTATGGGAATATTTTTCATATGTGCAATGCTAATACTTGTATTTGGTGTACAAAAGGGTATTGAAAGGATTAGTAAAGTACTTATGCCAGTATTACTAGTACTTATGATTGGTTTGATGATTAGGTCTTTAACTCTTGGCGAGGGAGTAAAAAAAGGTATTGAGTTTTACCTAAAACCCGATTTTGTTCATATGAAACCACAGTCGGTACTTGTTGCAATGGGACAAGCATTCTTTAGTTTGTCGCTTGGTTGTGGTACTATGTGTGTTTATGGTAGCTATTCAAAAAATCATAATGGACTAGCAAAAAGTGCAGTATCGGTTATTTTGCTTGATACATTAGTTGCATTGATTGCAGGACTTATTATCTTCCCTGCCGTATTTGCATTTGGTAAAGAACCACAAGGTGGACCGGGCTTGTTCTTTATTGTTTTACCAGAAATTTTTGATGCTATGCCTGCTGGTAGATTCTTTGGATTTACATTCTTTTTCTTGGTATTTATTGCAGCAATCACATCTATTATTTCTATGGTAGAGGTTGCATTACAAACTACTATTGAAAAGACAAAAATCAAAAGACCGGTTGCAGTTGCAATATTTACTGTTGTAATTTTTGCAATTGGTTCAATGGTTTCACTTTCGCAAGGTGCAGTTAAGGGACTACAAGTAAATGGAGCAGATTTGCTAACATTTTTTGATACAATTATCTCACAATATATGATGCCTTTTGGTACAATTATTGCTTGTGGACTTGTTGGTTGGTCAATTAGCCGTAAGGAAATTAACGAAAACTTTTCCGACTTTAAATTTAGAGGCGTATGGCTATTTTTTGCAAAATACATCACACCTATTCTTGTTGGATTGATTTTGTTCTTTGGTATTTTCTCATTTGAGGGAGGTTTCCATTTTGCTAACGACTGGAGAATGATACTTACAGCTGTTGTTATGGTAGTTGTTTTTTCATCAGCAAATGCAATTTATTTGTTTGTACAAAAAAAGAAAAATAATAGTATGCCAGTTGTAGCAGTTGATGGTTTGATTCAAACTACTGATAAGGTTAACAATCCTGTTGAAATGAAAACTGTTAATGCAGTTAGTGAAAGTGATAATCAAGATACAAAGGTTGATTTAATGTATGAAAGGAGAGCAAATCAACTTGCAAAAATTGAACGAAACAGGGCAAAACAACGACAAAGAGATATTCGTAATAATAGAAAGTAATTTAATTTATAAAATACATTATAGTAAAAATTTATGTTTTAATAAAAATAAAGACCTATTTTTTAGGTCTTTTTTTTATATAATCTTATAATTACATTACAAATTATAGTGTAGTGGATATACAAGATATTTCAACTCATCAAGTCTATCTGCTGTAATATATCCACAAGGTGCTTTTAGAACTGTTGGTATTCTATTTACAACGGTTGCACAAGTGTGTTCTACGGTATAAGGTTTTACAATATGGTATTCCACATTAGGTTCACCGGTTATATACCAATCACACATATCGCCATCATTTTTGCCATAGACTTTACCGATTGTTTCTTCAACAACTGTGATACCTTGATATGTTTCAATGGTAACTACTGCAGACATACCAATACATTTACCTACTTCAATTTCCTTGTTTAAGGTATTGCTAAAAATAGGTTTGTCGCTTGTATAAGGCTTGTTTTGTTGGGTAATAGATTTGATTGTTAAGCCTAACTTATTACATATTGCCTCAGCTGCATTCCAAGCATAAGAAGGTACAATTTCTGTTGGGTGTGCAATTTCTTTTTCAAATTGTTCAAGTGTAAGGTCGCAACCATGTGCATTTGCAAGGGCAAGTCCATATTCATCTACATTATAGCTATATTGACCTCTAATTTCAGTTATGTTATTGCAACCGGCACAAGCAAGAGAAACCATATTTATCCAAAATATGTCTTGCATACCACTGCCAACAACGGTGCAATTATTTTGTATTGCAATTTTGTCAAGCCTATTCGTGATGCTACTAGAGGTTGTCCAAGGATATATTGCTTCCTCTGATGTTGTGATAACATTTATTCCACGGCTGACACACTTTTCGATATCCTCATTAATATCTTCCATAAAGCTAAGCAGTGTAACTATTGCTATATCGGGATTAGTGTTATCTAGTACATAGTCTGCATCGCTAGTAATTTTTACACCAAGTTTTATACCAAGATTTGCATATTCCCCAATATCTATACCTTGTAAATTTGGGTTTACGTCAATTGCTCCTACGATTTCTGCACCTTTTTCGTGTAGATATCTTAAAATGTACTTACTCATTTTGCCACAACCGTATTGAACTACTTTAATTTTTCTCATAATTTTCTCCTTTATAATATTGTGTGTAAATATTTATTAGATATACTTATGTAAAAATGAATAATTAATGTTTAATATTAAAATTTTTGCTAGTAAAATTATTTGATTTAAATTTTTTTTAGATTTACTATTTACAAACGAAAATATTTATAATAGAATGAGTTTGCTAAAATAAATAGGAGATGAAGGAAATTTTTGAGTAAACTCAAATATTTTTAAATTAGTTATGCGACTTTATCTAAATAGTATAGGATAAAGTCAATTTTAATTAATATAACTTCGAGTAATTATATGTGTAAAAAGAAAGATAATCAAAAGTTGGAAAATGAAAAGAAGAAAGAAAAAAAAGTTTTAACACCAGAACAAAAGATTAAAAGAAAGAAGAAAAAATTAGTTGCACTTAGTATTTGCTTTGTTTTATTTATGGTATTAATGATAAATCTAGTATTCTTGCCACTTTCAGCAGGCAATTCTAGGGTAAATGCTGTTAATAGTTATACTGGAGAAAATCATTATATTAAGTTTCAGGATAGAGCATTAATTTCAGCCCATCGTGCAGGTGGCGACCTTGCTCCAGAGGAAACTATGATGGCTTTCGAAAAGTGTATGGAGCCTCTTGATTACAAGGTTGATATTGTAGAGTTTGACCTACATATTACAAAGGATAATGAACTTGTGTTATTGCACGATGATACAGTAGATAGAACTTCTAACGCTGTTGAATATTTTGGCAAGAAAAAAAATAGGGTTCGCGAAAGGACATTAGCTGAACTAAAGGAACTTAACTTTGGCGAAAATTTTGTTGATGTTAACGGCAAAACACCATATAAGGGACTACGAGGAAAAGATATTCCTGATAATATCAAAATACTTACTCTTGATGAAATTCTTACCTTTTTAACAAGTACTAGACCAGATGATTTGTATTATATTATTGAAATCAAAGATGGTGGAAAAGATGGTGAACTTGCTATGGATATATTGCACGACAGAATGGTAAAGTATGGTATTGTAGATAAAACTATTGTTGGTACATTTAAGGATAATGTTACAAAATATATTGACAAAAAATACCCAGAACTAACTCGTTCGGCAAGTATAATGGAGGTGCTTAACTTCTACTATTCATTCTTGTACGGAACAAAACCAAATGTAAACTTTGAAGTTCTACAAATTCCTGCTTCTTATGCTTGGTTTAAGCTAGATACAAAAGCATTTATAGATTATGCACATCACTATGGAATAGCTGTTCAATACTGGACAATTAATAATCCTAAACAGGCAAAGGAGCTAGTAAATTATGGTGCTGATGCAATCATTACCGATAATCCAGAGCAAATTTATAAAGTAATCTAAATTAAAGGAGGAGATATCCTCCTTTTTTTATTGTAAATATTAATATAGTAAAATTTAGTAAATCTACAAAACTGAAAATACTAAATAGTAGATAGTTATTAATTTTTTAATTAAAAGGAATATTTTGTATTGTTAAAATAATCATAATAATATATAATATAAACAATATTAACGGAGGTGTAATTTGGCTGAAAATAGAACATATATTGCAATCGACTTGAAGTCATTTTATGCTTCGGTTGAATGTAGAGAACGAGGACTTGACCCACTTGATACGAACCTAATTGTAGCAGATATTTCAAGAACCGAAAAAACAATTTGTCTTGCTGTTACTCCCTCACTTAAAGAACAAGGTGTACCTAGTAGACCAAGACTTTTTGAGGTTATTGCAAAGGTTAAGAATATCAATATAGAAAGGCTTAAAAAATCTAAAAACCACAAATTTTCTGGTAGTTCATATATTGATAGTGAGCTAAAAAACGATAATACGCTAGAGCTTGATTACATTATTGCAGAGCCTAGAATGGCACTTTATGTTGAGTACAGCACTCGTATTTATGAGGTGTACTTAAAATATTTTGCCCCAGAAGACATTGTTGTGTATTCAATAGATGAGGTATTTATTGATGCTACATCGTATCTAAAAACCTACGGGCTTTCTGCTCGTGATTTAACAATGAAGATTATCCACGATGTACTAGATACTACGGGTATCACGGCGACTGCTGGTATTGGCACAAACCTTTTTTTATGCAAGGTTGCAATGGACATTGTTGCAAAGCATATCCCTGCCGATAAGGACGGGGTTAGGATAGCTATACTTGACGAAATGAGCTTTAGAAAAGAGCTTTGGAACCATCGACCACTTACGGATTTTTGGAGGATTGGTGCAGGATATACTAGAAAGTTAGAGGCGTACGGATTATATACTTTAGGCGATATTGCAAGGTGTTCAGTCGGTAAGCCTAATGATTTTTACAATGAGGACTTATTGTACCATTTATTTGGTGTAAATGCCGAGCTACTTATCGACCATGCTTGGGGGTATGAGCCAACTACTATTAAAATGATAAAAAAGTATAAACCTATCACTAATAGTCTTGGTTCGGGACAAGTTTTACACGAGCCATATACCTACGAAAAGGCAAGGTTAGTAGCATTGGAAATGGTGGATAGTTTAGCACTTGACCTAGTTGATAAAGGGCTTATTACTGACCAACTTGTGATTACTATTGGTTATGATAAGGATAACTTAAAAAATAAAGATATCAAGTCGAAATATAACGGCGAGGTGGTAACAGATGCTTACGGTAGACAGATACCTAAACATTCTCACGGCACAAAAAATCTAGGTAGATATACATCTTCTTCAAGGTTAATGAGTGAGGCATTGCTTGAATTATTTGATGATATTGTTAATCCTAGTTTACTTGTAAGAAGGGTGAATATCACTGCAAACCATGTTATAAAAGAGGATTGCAAACAAAATGGTAAACCAGAGTATGAGCAATTAAGTTTTCTTGTGGATTATGAGGAAGAGGAAAAACGACAGGAAAAAGAAAACAAACAACTAGAAAAGGAACATAATCTTCAACATGCAATGTTAAAAATTAAGGGTAAGTATGGTAAAAATGCAATCCTAAAAGGTATGAGTCTTGTTGAAGGTGCTACTGCAAAGGATAGAAACGAGCAAATCGGTGGTCATAAGGCATAGGAGGAATATGGATAAATACGAGGATATAATCAATTTACCACACCATAAATCAACTAAATATCCACATATGAGTATGTATGATAGGGCAGCTCAATTTTCTCCATTTGCTGCACTTGTTGGACACGATGAGGCAATCAAGGAAACAGCAAGATTAACCGATAAAAAAATCGAATTAAGTGAGTACGAAAAGAGTGTTCTTGATGAAAAGTTTCAAGTGGTAATAGAAAATATAGGTACAACTAAAGTCTTTACATTTGAGTATTTTGTACCGGATAACAAAAAAGAGGGTGGCAAATATACCACAATGACCGGTTGTATCAAGAATGTAGATACCGTTAATGGAGTAGTAACCCTAAAAGATTATACTGCAATAAATATTAACGATATTGTGGATATAAATACCAATTTATAGAACTATTCTTAAAGTAAAATTTATGCTGTTGTTTTAATTGTTTTTGTATAAATGCAAATGTCAATTAGCGATGTATAGGTTGAATAAAA
>JAHHUG010000076.1 GCA_020024085.1 Christensenellaceae bacterium
AATTATCCATCAATACTAGCCTACTATTTTTAATCTTTTTATTAAAGTATTTTGCCATATATATAGGTGTTTCTTTATCTTTTTTTCCATATACAATTAGTGTTGGTATTTCTATTGAAAACAGTTCAAATTTTTGGTCAAAATTAACTACTTTTACAAATGTTTGCCTCATTATTTCATTTAGTTGTTTGTAGTCATTGCTACCATATTTTGATGTATCTAAATGTAGTTTTTTCTTAATTTTATATATAAATACCTTGTAATAATAACTTACTTTTCTTCTAGGCTTTAACCCTGCACTATCAATTAACACAAGTTTTGAACAAAGTTTTGGGTGCTTATATACCAAATCAAGAGCAACTCTCCCACCAAAAGAATGACCAATAATTATTATATCTTTTAAATCTTTTTCTTTAATTAGGTTTACAACATCTTTTGTATAATCGCCGACAGTTTTTGGTTTTAATGGTTGTTCACTTTTACCAAATCCTTCAAAATCAACTAACGTTACCCTAAAATTTTTTGAAAAAAAAGAAGCAATCATTCTAAAACAATCGCTACTTTGTCCCCAACCGTGTAAAAATAGTATATCTTTACCATTTCCAATAGTTATATTATAAATTTTTATTCCTCCATTCTATACCAATATATTACTGCATCTTCAGTATTATCATAGAATTTTGGTCGTATTCCCTCATTTTTGAAACCAAAACTTTCGTAAAGTTTCCTTGCAATCATATTGCTTTTTCTTACTTCTAAAGTAATATTATATATATTTTCTTCTTTAGCCTTTGTGATAAGATTACTTAATATTATTTTGCCGTATCCTTTATGTCTAAAACAACTAGAAACAGCAATATTATTGATGTATGCCTCATCAAATGACTTGTAATAGCTATAATATCCAATCAAAGTATTATCTTCAACAAGTATTTGAAAGGTACAATTAGGATTATTTAGCTCTCGTAGAATATTGTTTTCACTCCAGGCATTTTTGCCAAATGATTCAAGCTCAATATTTGCGATATCCTTAATGTATTCCTTACTTATTTCTTGCATCTTCTTCTCGTTCAGCTTGAGATTTCCTTAAATAAAGTGGTCTCAAAACCTCCTCGCTATCAAGAATAACAGCCTTTGATTTAACTACTCTTACAAATTCATTAATGTAGTCATAATCCTTTTTTTGATAGATTTTTTCTAAATCAATATTATCAACTTCTTCTTTTGTGTAATATCTCATATCATATAAATTGCCATAAGGTTTGTCAATTTTAGCACCATAATAAGCACCGTGACCTGCCTCAATTAGCAATATTGAAGGATTTACCACATTATATGCCATTAATTCAAAAGAGTTTACATTAATTAGTGGTTTTTTTAAGGCATTTGAAAAAGCATTTACAGTTGCAACACCTACTCTAATACCAGTGAATGAACCTGGTCCAACCACTGCACTAAAATAATTTACATTTTCAATAGAAGTTTCTAGTTTATTCAATACTTCCTCTATTGTTGGCATAAGTAAAGGCATATGTTTTTTATTGCCCTCTTTTACAACCTTGTAATATCTATTGTCATTTACTACACCAATAACAACTAATCTTTCTCTTGTGCTATCTATTAATAAGCCTATCATCTACCTCAATCCTTCTTGTACTGTCATCTATTCTATAAAAATTCAATGTAAAAACCTTATCTGTTTCAAAGCTATCAAACTTGTTCCACTCAATTACAGCAACACCATTACTGTCGTACAAATAATCGTCAAAACCAAGCTCGTACACCTCATCAGCATCGCCAATACGATACATATCAAAGTGGTACAAATTAAGCCTACCCTCATATTCTTTCATAATGGTAAAAGTTGGACTAGTGATTATATCGTCTACATTAAGAGCTTTTGCAAGACCTTTTGTAAATGTAGTTTTACCAGCACCCAAGTCGCCATTAAGTAGCAATATTTCGCCACCAGATAAGTTTTCTGCTATTTTTTCAGCAAGATTATATGTTTCTTCAATATTCTTTGTAATTATTTCCATAGGTTTATTATATAGCATTTTAAATATAATATCAATATAATATTCATACATTAATAATTAATATAAAAAAAGAGCAAATCAAGTTGCTCTTTTACAATTAATTTTAATTATTTTTTGTACTATCTGTTTGTGTTTCTACATTTTTATTTTCAACTTTTTCCTTTTTACTAATAGCATATGTTTTCTTTAGCAATGGAGAAAGTGGTTTATATAAAAGCAATACAATAGCAGAAACAATAGTATATTTGATTAAATTAAATGGAATAACTGTTGTTAAAACCATGTTTGGAATAGCTTCAGCTGGAATACCAAATAGTGGGAACATAATAAACCAATTTGATACAATACCCATTAAGTTACTTAAAACGAAAGATATTGCAACAGCTACTACTGCCCACTTAAAACCTTTTTTGTATTTATACAAAATACTAGCAGGAACAGAAAAAGTAATACCTAAAAGCCAAGCACTAAATTCGCCTACATAGCCAGTAGCAGAACCTTCCAAGCAATCTATCATAAGCCTAATAGAATCAATAAAGAATGCAGCTGATGGACCAAGTGCAAAGCCTCCAATCAAAGTGATTACATTGCTGAAATCAAATTTTAAGAATGGTGCTGATGGTAAAATAGGGAATTGTAACATCATTACAAGACCTGAAAGTGCTCCAAGCACTGCTATTTTTACCAAGTAGTTGATACTTTTTGAACGAGTTGTACTGTTCATTTTTAACCTCTTGCAAAAATATTTCTTCTGGCAATAAAAAAGCAACCTTTTCGGGTTGCATGGTTAAATATCTAAAATATTCGACCTTCTTTCATCCGGACTGTACCGTTGGTTTTGGAATTACACCAAATCTGCATAAATGCTCGTGGACTTTACCACCAGTAAGGAATCACACCTTCCCCGAAGATACTTTAATTGTAATACACATTTTTGTTTTAGGCAATACTTTTTATCGAATTATTTTGATAATTTTCTGTTTTTTACTTATTCTATCGGTCGAAAAGCCGATACAATCCAAAATTTGACTAGAATAGTCGGTATTTTTGTTTACATACAATGTACCAATAACATCACCTTTTGCAATTTTATCACCTATTTTGCAATCTAATCTAGCTCCTACAAAGTGGTCAATCTGGTCAGTAACCTTCTCTCTACCTGCCCCTAGAGTACAAAGAATATTACCTAATTTTTCAGTATCAAAGCTACTTATGTAACCAGATTTATCTGCGATAATATCAAATTGATATTTTGTATCAATTAGTTTTGACTTATCTTCAATAAAGCTAATATCTCCACCTTGCATTTCAATCATTTGCTTGAATTTATTTAGAGCATAACCATTATTGATAACTTCCTCAATTTTATCGTCAATTGCATTTTCTTCGATAATACCTGATAACCTTATAATTTCGTGCAATAGAGCTTTGCTTACAAGGTATAAATCATTTTTCTCACCCATAAGTACATTAATTGCACCTAAAATTTCAAGACTATTACCAATATAGTTATCAAGAGGCTCATTCATATCGGTAATTATAGCAGATATTTTTTTATTAAAAGATTTACCTATTGAAACCATTTTCTCTGCAAGTTTAATAGCATCGTCGATATTTTTCAAAAAAGCACCAGTACCACATTTTACATCAAGTACAATAACATCACTACCACCAGCTATTTTTTTACTCATAATAGAGCTTGCAATTAGTGGAATACTATCTACTGTTGCAGTTACATCTCGTAGGCTATACAAAATTTTATCAGCTGGACAAAGATTTGCAGTTTGACCAATAATTGATAATCCTATTTCGTTTACTTGCTTAAAAAATTGTTCGTTAGAAAGCTCTACATTAACCCCAATCGACTCAAGTTTATCAAGTGTGCCTCCAGTATGTCCAAGGGCTCTACCACTCATTTTGGCAGATTTTAAGCCAAGTGCACTAAGAACCGGAATTACAACAAAAGAAGTACTATCTCCCACTCCACCGGTAGAATGTTTGTCACAAGTAATACCATTAATTAAGGATAAATCAATTATATCGCCACTTTTAATCATTGCATCGGTAAGGTAAAAAATTTCATTATCGGTCATACCATTTAGAAGTATTGCCATAAGCAATGCTGATGTTTGATAATCTGGAATCGTACGATTTGTAACACCATTAATAAAAAAGAATATCTCATCTTTTGATAACTCAATTTTATTTTTCTTTTTGTTGATAATATCATACATTCTCATATAATCACCTAACCTTATCCAATATTTCTTGAAAGGATATCAAATTTTCATTGTAATTAATAATATCACAGAAAATCTCCATATCTCTTGTAACATAAACATTTTTATCGGTTGCACTTTTTACGGTTTGTGTAACAATAGAAAGCAAAAGATTTATATCACTTTTGTTAAATACAGGAGCTGTTTTGATTGCAACAATGATATTATTATCATCTTCTACAACCTTTGCATCTTTTATTTTATCCAACGATTTTACTAAAGTTTCAATATTATTTATATAAAAATTGCAATACATATATCACCTAGATATTAGTATTGCAATAAAAATAATTTTTAATCTTCGTATCTTGTTGTATTAGAGCCGTTATTCCAAATTTTTTCAAGGTCATAAGTTTCTCTGACACTATTTAGAAAAACATGAACAATAACACTACCGTAATCAAGAACAGCCCAATTGCCATCTCTCATACCATCTTTGTGCAATGGTTCAATACCCATACCACCAAGTTCTTCATCTACATAATTTGCAAGTGCTTTAACAGCTGTTGAAGACATTGCAGAACAAATAACATAATTATCGGTAAGAATTGTCATTTCTTCTACATTAATGATAGTAATATCATATGCTTTTTTACTAGATAAAACTTCGCAAATTTTATTAGTTAATTCTTGTGTATTCATACATTCTCCTTATTATAATAATCTACAGCTTCTTTTGTAAGAGGATAAACTGATTTACCTTTACTAGTCAAATAATCATAGCTCCAGTTTAGACATTTTTTGAATGCGCTATCTAAGCCATTAACCCTTAAATCCTCTCTAATATCTTCTACACCATCGTGAGTTCTACCTTTGCAAATTTTATCTGCTAGGAAAACTAATTTTCCAAGGTCAGACATTCCAGGTTTTGCAGTGGTATGAAATCTTATGGCATCAAGTACCATTTCGTCGGTAATATTATACTCGTAATAAGCAACTCTTTCGCCATAAAATTGATGGAAAATCTCCGTATTAACAGTAACGGGTGGTACTCCATAAACAACATCTTTTCTTTCTTTAGCAATATCGTGAAGAATACATGCAACAAATACTCTTGTTGTACTAATATTAAGATTGCAATATTGATTAATTTTTATACCACATAACACGGTATTTGTAATATGAGTAAATAATCTTTCAGAAACATTCGATTTTACTTTGCTTACAAATTGGTCATAATTCATGTACAAATGATTATCTTTAATGTATTTTGCAACTGAATCACCAACAAATTCTGTAATATCTTGATACAAAAAATTTGAAACAGTGATATAAGTTGAAGATACATCTTTACCTTCGTGTTCTAATAATGTTATATTAGCTTTGTACTTTTTTGTATATTCATCAATTTTGGATTGATAATCAAATACTACATTGTTTCGTTTTATTATACAAAGTGGGAAATCATGTAATAGTTCTTCATATCTATACCAGCTTTCAATGTTCCTAAAAGAATCGCCACCAATTACATATATCAAATCTGGATATTTATTATTCAAGTTATGCAACATAGTATAAGCATAATTGACATCAGTATTAGTTGTTAGTTCATAATCATCAATTTCAACATAATCCAAATCAGATAACATAATTTTAATCATATTTACTCTATCATTAAAAGAAGTTTTACTTTTCTTTTTATGAGGAGGTAAATATGTAGGCAAAATTACTACCTTGTCAACCTTTAATTCATCATGACAGGCCTCTATAATTTTTCTATGTTCTAAATGTATTGGGTCAAAACTACCACCATAAATAGCTACTTTCATAACTTTATTTTACAACATTTAGTAATATATTTCAACATTAATGTTATAAAAAAAGTAATATTTAATCATAATATATATATTTTATATAAGTTAGAGGTTTTTATGCAAAATAAATTTGATAAATTCATATTAAGCATAGCTATGTTT
>JAHHUG010000077.1 GCA_020024085.1 Christensenellaceae bacterium
ATGCAAAATTTTAATTAAAAATTTATATATATTACACATATTTTATTAGGTAAAAAACAAATGAAGTTACCATAAATAATAATAAATATTTAATTATAATATAGGGCTATCATTATTGATAAAATAATAAAAGTAGTGTATAATTAAAATATGAAAATAACAGAACTTGAACTTAAAAACTTTAGAAATTATGACTCGGTAAAGCTTGAACTAGATTCAAAGCTTAATTTTTTTGTAGGAAAAAATGCGAGTGGTAAAACTAATTTGCTTGAGAGTATCTATTGTCTTGGAGTGGGTAAATCATTCAAAACAACAAAGGATAAAGAGGTTATCAAGTGGGGTGAAGATTCTGCTTATTTGAGTGTTAAGTTAGACAAAAAATATCGTTCTCATACAATAGAGATGTTGATTGATAATAAGGGTGCAAAGAGGATACTTATCAATAAAATTCCAGTACTAAAAATCAGTGAACTTATAGGTTTTTTGAAGGTGGTTTTATTCTCTCCCGAGGAAATGAAATTTATCAAAGAGACACCCCTTGAAAGAAGAAGATTTATGGATATCAGCCTATCTCAACAGGACAAATCCTACTACTATAACCTAGTCAACTACAACAAAGCACTAAAGCAAAGAAACAAAATCCTTAAAGATTATTATATGAAGCCTGAAGTTGAGGATTTACTACCACTTTGGGACGATGAAATGATAAAAAAGGCAGTAATTGTTGCTGAAAAAAGAAGAGAATTTTTGGTAAATCTTGAAGCGATTGCAAAGGAAAAAATGTTGCAACTTACCGATGGAAAGGAAAATATTAAACTTGAATATGAAAGTAGGGTAGACCTTGACAGCGATGACATTTTTAAGAGTTACAAAAAAACTCTTGCAGAAGACCTTGAAAAAGACAAAAAATTGATGTACACAAATAGTGGAGTGCATCGTGATGATATCAAAATTGAGGTAAATGGTATAGATATTCGAAAATACGGTTCGCAAGGACAACAAAGGTCGGCAGCACTTGCACTTAAACTTGCAGAAGTTGATTTATTTTACCAAAAAACTGGCGAAAAGCCGATATTATTGCTTGATGATGTACTTAGTGAACTTGACCTAAAAAGACAACACCAACTTATCAATATCGCATCGGCAGAACAAACTATAATTACAGCTACCCACTACGATTTAGAAAACGAACTTAAAAAGACTATATTTACCGTTGATACTGGTAAAATTGTAGATAAGGAAGTTAAACAATAAAAATACGGCTAAATTATAGGCTTAAAAAGGAATTGTTGTATTTTGTGATAAAGGATATTAAAAATTAGCGTAATAGCTAAATAAAGGCAAAATTAGAGGAAAAACATATAGTTTTTTCTCTTTTTTTAAAAATTTTTTTCCTAATGACTTTATTAATGTTATATTATATGTTATTATATATATATATTAATATATGCAATTTTAATTTTTATTATAAATTTATGGAGGAAAAATGGCTAATACAAATAACTATGATTCTAGTGCCATTCAAGTATTGGAGGGACTTGAACCAGTAAGGAAAAGACCAGGTATGTATATCGGTTCTACCGATTACAGAGGACTTCACCATTTAGTTGTTGAGGTAGTAGATAATAGTATAGATGAAGCTCTTGCTGGATACTGCGATACTATTGATGTTATTATCAACAAAGATGGTTCATTATCAGTACAAGATAATGGTAGAGGTATCCCAACAGGCATTATGGAAAAGGAAGGTGTTTCTGCTGTTGAGGTAGTACTTACCAAACTTCATGCAGGTGGTAAGTTTAATGGTAAAGGCTATGCTATTTCTGGTGGTCTACACGGTGTTGGTCTTGCCTGTGTTAATGCTCTTAGCGAATGGCTAGAGGTAGAGGTTAAACAAAATGGCCACATCTACAAGCAAGTATTCAATCGTGGTATACCTCAAAGAGCATTGCAAATTGTCGGGGACACCGATATTAGCGATACTGGTACAAGAGTTACTTTTTATCCTGATGATGAGATATTTGAAACAATTAATTTTGATTTTAATCACCTTAAGGATAAGTTTAGAGAGACAGCGTACTTAAACAAGGGATTAAAAATCAACTTTAGTGACTTTAGAGGGGAAGAACCAAAGGTTGTAAAGTTCCACTACGAAGGTGGTATTATCTGCTTTGTAGATGACTTAAACAAAAACAAAAATACATTGTTTGAAAATACTATTTATTTTAATGGTAAATCAGGCACAAGCGAAGTTGAGGTAGCTATGCAATGGAATGATGGTTATTCAGAGACTATCAATGCCTATGCAAACAATATCAATACCGAAGAGGGTGGTACTCACCTAGATGGATTTAAGTTTGCTATTGCAAAGGTTATTAACGACTACGGCAAAAATAACAAAATACTAAAGGAAAACGAAAAACTTTCTGGTGATGATACAAGAGAGGGTTTAACAGCAATCCTTAGTGTAAAACTTACCGAGCCACAATTTGAGGGACAAACCAAAACAAAACTTGGCAATAGCGAAATGAGAACTATTGTTTCAAGGATTGTAACCGAGGAATTTGGCACTTACCTTGAGGAGCATCCAAAAGAGGCTAAGGAGCTTATCTTAAAGTGTGTAACTGCTCAAAGGGCAAGAGATGCTGCAAGAAACGCAAGAGAGCTTACAAGAAGAAAGGGTGTACTTGAATCTACAACATTACCAGGCAAACTTGCTGACTGTTCAGAAAAGGACCCTAAACTATGCGAAATTTATCTTGTCGAGGGTGATTCAGCTGGTGGCAGTGCAAAACAAGGTAGAGATAGAAGATTCCAAGCTATTTTGCCATTAAGAGGTAAAATCCTAAATGTTGAAAAGGCAAGTATGCACAAAATTTTGGATAACCAAGAAATTAGAACAATGATTACTGCATTTGGTTGTGGAGTAAAACAAGATTATGATGAGTCAAAACTTCGTTATGACCGTATTATTTGTATGACCGATGCCGATGTTGATGGTAGCCATATTAGAATTTTGATGCTTACATTCTTCTTTAGATTTATGAAGCCACTTATCGAAAATGGACATGTATATATTGCTCAACCACCTCTATACAAAATTTCTAAAAACAAGCAAGATAAATACTTCTATGATGATGCAGAGCTTGAAAAGTATTATGAGGAAAATGGTAGAAAGGGTGGAGACCTTCAAAGATACAAAGGTCTTGGCGAAATGAACCCAGAGCAACTATGGGAAACAACAATGAACCCAGAAAATCGTATTCTTCTTAAGGTAACTATGGAAGATGCTATGGAGGCTGACAGCTTGTTCTCTCTACTTATGGGAGACCAACCAGAGCTTAGAAGAGAGTTCATTGAAGAAAATGCTAACCTAGTAAAAGATTTAGATGTTTAGGAGTGAAAAATGAAAGAAGAAGAAAAACAAGATTTTGCGAAATCATTAGAAAGCTCTAAGATAAAAGAAATTAAAGTAGAAGACGAAATGAAAAGGTCATTTATTGCCTATGCAATGGCAGTAAATGTATCTCGTGCTATCCCAGATGTTAGAGATGGTCTAAAACCCGTTCATAGAAGAATTTTGTATGCTATGAATGAACTTGGATTATCTAACGACAAACCATTTAGAAAATGTGCAAGAATCGTTGGTGATGTTCTTGGTAAATACCACCCACACGGCGACTCTGCTGTATATGAAGCACTTGTTAGACTTGCTCAAGACTTCAGTATTAGATGCCCACTTGTAGAAGGTCACGGAAACTTTGGTTCTGTCGATGGTGACCCTCCAGCAGCTCAAAGATATACCGAGGCAAGATTAAGCAAAATCAGTGCCGAAATGTTAAGGGATATCGACAAAAAAACAGTTGATTATTATCCAAACTTTGATGATACTTTGGAGCAACCAACAGTACTTCCTGCAAGATATCCAAACTTGCTTGTAAATGGTGCTGATGGTATCGCAGTAGGTATGGCAACATCTATTCCACCTCACAATCTAGGTGAAGTTATTGATGGTACTGTTGCATTAATTGATAACCCAGATATCTCTATCGAGGAGTTAATGCACTATATTCCAGCCCCAGATTATCCAACTGGTGGACTTATTCTTGCCCGTAATTCTATAAAAGAGGCATATAGAACAGGTAGAGGTAGTGCAATTATTCGTGCTAAAACAGAGATTGAGTCAGCTACTGATGGTCATAGTAAAGATAAGATTATTATTACCGAAATCCCATACCAAGTAAACAAAGCTCAACTTATTGAGAATATGGCAAACCAAGTTAAAGAAAAGAAGATTGATGGTATTGCCGACATTAAGGAAGAGTCTGATAGAGAGGGTATGAGAATTGTCGTAGAGGTTAAAAAAGATGCTAATGCTCAAGTAGTATTAAATACACTATTCAAGCAAACAGCATTGCAAATTTCAAACTCTATGATTATGCTAGCTTTAATTGATGGTGTTCCAAAGGTTATGAACCTAAAGGAAATCCTAGTTGCCTATGTAAAGCACCAAGAAGATGTTGTTACTCGTAGAACTAGGTTCGACCTTGAAAGAGCAGAGGAAAGAGCACATATCTTAAAAGGTTTGGTTATTGCTGAAGCTAATATTGATGAAGTAGTACAAATTATCAAAACTAGCCAAACTTCAGAGGAAGCACAAGCAAGATTAATGGAGAACTTTGAGCTTAGCGAAAAACAAGCCAATGCTATCCTTGAAATGAAACTTAGAAGGTTAACAAGCCTAGAAGTTGATAAACTAACCGATGAACTTGCCGAAAAGGAAAGATTAATCATAGAATATCGTGAAATTTTAAGCGATATCAACAAGATTAGAGGTATTATCAAGACAGAAATGCTTGAAATTAAGGAGAAATACAACACTCCTCGTAGAGCAGAAATTACATATGATTACTCTGATTTGGATATTGCTGACTTAATTGAAAAACAAGATATTATCGTATCTATGACACACGAAGGATATATCAAGAGACTTCCAGTAAATGAATACAAGAGCCAACGAAGAGGTGGTGTAGGTATCACAGCTCACAAAGCAAAGGAAGATGACTTTATTGAAAATATGCTTGTAACAAATACTCATATTGAGCTATTATTCTTTACAAATCGTGGCAAGGTTTACACCTTAATGGGATACGAAATTCCAGAGGCAGCTCGTACAGCAAGAGGTAGAGCAATTATCAATATTCTTCAACTTGATAACGGCGAAAAGGTTACTGCATTCCTACCACTTCCTGAAGATGTAGATAACACATACTTAACACTTGCTACAAAGAACGGCTTGATTAAAAAGACAAGTATGGAAGAGTTTGCAAGTATTAGAAAGGGTGGAAAGATTGCAATTAATCTTGTTGACGAAGATGAACTTATCGGTGCAGAATTAACCGAGGGCGATGAAGATATTATCGTAGCTACCCGTGGTGGTAAGTGTATCCGTTTTAACGAAAGTGATATTCGTTGTATGGGTAGAGATACTATGGGTGTAAGAAGTATCAAACTTGAAGATGGCGACGAAGTTATTGATATGAGCAAGGTTTCAGACGATAATCAAATCCTTACAATCTCTAGTGAGGGTTATGGTAAGCTAACAAGCCCTGATGATTATAGAACTCAAACTCGTGGTGGTAAGGGTATCAAAGCAGGTGTATTCAATGAAAAAACTGGCGAGTTAATTGGTCTAAAGGTTATCAAGGACCCAGAAAGCGATGTTATGATTATTTGCGATAATGGTGTTGTTATCCGTATTCATAGTGATGAAATCTCAAAGATTGGTCGTAACACTCAAGGTGTAAAACTTATGAAAATTAAAGATGACAGCAAGGCAGTTATGGTAGCTGTTGTACCTCGTGATGAGGAAGAAGAAGAAAACTCTGCTGATGCTGAAAATAACACCGAGAATACCGATACAAATAGCCCTGTTGAAACCGAGCAAACTGAATCAACCGAGGAATAATATAATTATTCTAAAACAATAAATATCAACCAAATAAGAGGTTTATATAATAAAAAGCACTTGTAAAAGTGCTTTTTTGTTAATATAATAATATAATCAAAATAAAAGTATTTAATTAAAAAGTAAATAGTACAGCACAAAACTAATAATTTTACAATATAAATAAGATGTTAATTTTATTGCATTATCATATCTTGTTGCTTTTACTAAAGTTATATATACTGG
>JAHHUG010000008.1 GCA_020024085.1 Christensenellaceae bacterium
GTCTACATTATCGGTATTTTCTACATTACAAGTAGTAGTTTTTTCTATATTCTCAACTATTTCATTGTCAACTTTATCAGTACTAGAAATAGAAGATTGTACACTTTTTATATCCTCGCCCTCAACAACTTTCTTTTTCTTACCAAAATTTATCTTACAAGAAGCTAATTCGTTAGTTATTTCGTCCTCGTTTTTACCCTCAAATTTTTTCTTGTAAATCCTCCTTGCAAGGTACACAATAGGGGTATCAAGTAGGCTTGTAAATATAAATATAATATAGCTTGTTGCAATAATGCTACCTACTGTTTCCCATGGGTAAACACCTGCAAAAGCGATAATATTATATAGTACTGCATTTAGTGCTTGAGATACTAAAGTAGAACCGTTATTTCTAAGCCACAAATACTTTTCCTTTGACTTAAACTTTTTCTCGGTAAAATTCCACCATTTGTGATATAGCCAAACATCAAATCTTTGAGTAACTGCATATACAAGCAAGCTGGCAAGAATAATTCTTGGAACTGAACTAAACAAGTTTTTAATTGAAGGCATTGCGATATCATTAGCAGAAGGGGTATAAAGAAGCCACATTTGACTAACAATAACAAATAAAATTGATGTTAAAATATTAGTATTAACAAGTTTGTCCGATTCTTTTTTACCATTAACCTCACTAACTATATCGGTTATCAAAAATGTTGTTGCAAAAAGCACATTTCCAAGAGTTTGCTCCATTGTAAAAGCATCAACTAAAATTAATACCTCGATATTAGCGACGATTGTTGCAAAAATACTGAAACAATATAGTCCTTTTGTACCAAATAGGTAGTACCAAATTAGCACAGCTATGTACAAAACAACTAAATTTAGAAAAATAATTAATTCGTTTGGCATACATTCCTCTTTTCCGTAACCAAACCCAACAAAAAAATAGTAACTAAAAAAATATTATAAATAGAATAATTGCTTATAAAAAAACTTCTTTTAAAAACAAAAGAAGTATCCCTAGTTTTGTTTATTGACTGGATGGTTACGAACAGTCATTTAGTAATATTTAATTCTTTGATATTCTACTCTTATAAAAATTATTTGTCAACTAAAGTTCAAGATAAGTTAATCTATTGCATATAAATTTGCTTAACATTATTCTCATTTATTGCTATAAAAAAAGGATATGCACCCATATCCTATAATTTATTTATTAATTTTTTGCTACTAAAATTACAAATTAGTCAGCACAAATATCGGCAAATTGCACCCTAATCACCTTTTCAATATCCGATACTTTAAGCTCTACCATCATTCCAATTTTACCTGCATTAACCAAAATTTTATCGTGGTTTTTACAGTCAATATAGAATGTGGTTTTGAAAAATTTCTTCATATTAAAAGGCGAACAGCCTCCGTGAACATAGCCTGTTGTTTCAAGCAGAAGTTTTGATTTTAACATCTCAACAGACTTCTCCCCCACTGCTTTTGCACATTTTTTGAGGTCTAACTCCTTATTTGCGGGCAGAACAAACACATAATAGTTGTTTGACTTGGAAATTGTAACCAAAGTTTTATATACAACATCTTGCGATTTACCTATATTTTCTGCAACTTCGCCAGCAGTATGAGTTTCATCAAGCTCTGTTTCAAACACATTGTATTCAATCTTTTTTTTATCAAGTAATCTTAACGCATTAGTTTTAATCATCATTCAAACACTTATTACAATGGCCCTTTGAACAGTTTTTACTTTTGTCCTTACATACCTTATAATTGCCACCCTCAATTTGCAATTTTTTTCCATTAACCAAAAAATCAGCAACCTTATTTCTTGCACTTGTATAGATAAACTGAACGGTAGTTCTTGATACATCCATTCGCTTTGCACAATCCTCTTGTTGAAGATGTTTGTAGTCTATTAACAAAATAGTTTCGTATTCCTCATATGTCATTACGACTACATCTTCGCTAGTGCTATTATTTGCAGAAAATTCAACAAATTCGGGTACTGAGCATATACTTTTTTCTATTTTAGGTCTTGCCATACTAACTCCTTTTTAGATATTTTAGCACATATTTTTGAAATTGACTATAAAAACTCATTTCAATTTCTCAATTTTAGCAAATATTTATAACATATGATAAAAATGACTATTATAATATTTCAATAAAGCAACAAAAAAGCAACCTATTATGGTTGCTTTATAATTTGTTTTGCTATTTTATTATTTCCTATTGATTATTTTTATTTCTTTGGAAATTCCAAGTATCTTTGCACATATCAGTAAGAGTTCTCTTTGCTTCCCAGTGGATAAACTCTTTTGCAAAGTCTGGGCTACAATAACAAGATGCGATATCACCTGGTCTTCTTTCAATAATCTTGTATGGAAGTTCCTTTCCACAAGCGATTGAGAATGCGTGAATCATATCTAGTACACTATATCCTACACCAGTACCTAGGTTTACAGGAGTTGCACCGAACTTGTCAATATTTTCAAGAGCAGCAAGGTGACCTTCTGCAAGGTCCATTACATGAATATAATCTCTTACACCTGTACCATCGTGTGTTTTGTAGTCGTTACCGAATACTCTTACATATGGTAGCTCGCCAAATGCAACCTTTGCAACATAAGGCATCAAGTTGTTTGGAATACCCTTAGGGTCCTCGCCGATTAATCCACTTTCGTGAGCACCAACTGGGTTGAAGTATCTAAGTAAAGCGATATGCCAGCTAGCATCAGACTTATAAACATCTTTTAAGATATTTTCAATCATATATTTTGTAGCACCATAAGGATTGGTTACACCACCAACCTCACAATTTTCATTAAGTGGTAATACCTTAGGGTCTCCATAAACAGTAGCTGAAGAAGAGAATACAAGCCTTTTAACATTGTGCTTTCTCATAACATCTACTAGTGTAAGTGTAGAAATAAGGTTATTGCTGTAATACATTATAGGTTTAGAACAACTTTCTCCAACAGCCTTTAGTCCAGCAAAATGGATAACTGCATAAATATCATTTTCGGTAAATATCTTTTCAAGAAGTTCTCTATCGCAAACATCGCCCTCGATAAAATCAATTTTTTTGTTGGTAATTTTTTCTACATTTTTAACATTATCAATACTGCTATTAACAAAATTATCAATAGCAATTACTTTATAACCTGCTTCAAGTAAAACTACATTTGTATGTGATGCTATATAACCTGCACCACCAGTTACCAAAATCTTTTTCATACTCGCTCCGTAATTTTTATTTTTTTATATTTTAACACAAACCAACCAAAAATTAAAGCCTACATAGTATATAATTTAACAAAATCATAAATTTTCTGCAAATTTTTAACTTTACAATAACTACTCAGCCTATTAACTTGGTGTATTTTAACTAAATAATTAGTTTAATGCTTTATACAAAAAATAGCCACTAAAAATAGTGGCTAAATTATTATATTAGTCTGCCATAATATCAGTAATATTACCGATAAATTCTGGTACATTTTCAATAGGCAATCCCTCTAACATCAAGCTCTCACTATACAATACATTAACAAGTTTGTATGCCTTTTCCTTATCCTCTAAATATAGTTTCTCTAGTTTACTAAAGATTGCGTGATCTGCATTAATCTCTAATTTTTTCTTTGCAATAACTGGTGGCATATTGCTGTTTGGCATACTTCTATATAGTTTTTCCATTTCAAGAGTAACATCGCCACTAGCAGTAACGCAAGCAGGATAACTCTTTAATCTATTAGTAAGTACTACGCTATCAACATTGTCGCCAAGATGAGCTTTAAGGTCGTCAAGCATATCCTTGCTATTTTTCTCTTTATCCTCGATTTCTTTCTTTTCCTCATCGGTCTCAAATGAAAGGTCGCTATCTTGGATAGACTTAAACTCCTTGTCGTCGTATTTGCCTAAAATCTTAACAACGAACTCATCAACCTTATCCTTTAAGTACAATATTTCAATACCCTTATCCTTAATTTTTTCGATAAGTGGCAAGTTATCAATTTGTGTTACATCATCACCTGTTGCATAATAAATAACATTTTGGTCTGCTGAAAGGTTAGCAACATAATCCTTAAGGGTTACAAGCTCTTTCTCCTTTGAAGAGTAGAACATTAACAAATCCTTTAACTCCTCTGCATTTTGACCATAGCTATTGTAAATGCCAAACTTGATGGTTTGACCGAACTCCTTAAACATCTTGATATATGTTTCTTTATCCTCATCAATAAGTTTTTTAAGTTCGCTAATTATCTTCTTTTCAAGGCTTGAAGAAATTTGTCTTACTTGCCTATCCTTTTGCAAAATCTCTCTTGAAATATTTAGTGATAGGTCGCTACTATCAACTACACCAGAGATAAAGCCTAGATAATCTGGCAATAATTCCTCACACTTATCCATAATAAGTACGCCATTACAATATAGTTTTAAGCCCCTCTTGAAATCCTTTGAATAGTAATCAAATGGTGCACGAGAAGGAATAAAGAACATTGTATTGTAGCTTACAAGTCCATCAATCTTGTTGTAGTAGCACTTTAGTGGTTTGGTATAATCGTGGAATGTATCTTGATAGAACCTTTCCATTTCCTCATCGGTTACATCTTTTTTATCCTTTTTCCATAGTGGAACCATACTATTAATTGTCTCTTCCTCTATGTAATTTTCAGTCTTTTTGTCGTCGCCCTCTCCTACCTCTCTGCTCTTTGTGATATCCATTTTGATAGGATAGTGGATATAATCAGAATGTTGTTTGATTAAGCCAACAATCTCGTAATCCTCAAGATACTTTGAGTATTTTTCCTCTTCGTCATCAGCCTTAAGTGTTAGTACAACCTTTGTACCAACTGTGTCCTTATCGCATTTTTCAATGGTGTAGCCATTTGCACCCTCACTGGTCCACACAAATGCCTCACCAGTGCCATATTTTTTTGAGTAAACTTCAATTTTATCAGCAACCATAAATGCAGAATAGAATCCTACACCAAATTGACCGATTAAGTCTTGCTCATTTTCTTTTTTGAAATCTAGTGTGCCAGACTCTGCAATAGTACCAAGGTTCTTTTCTAGGTCCTTTTCGTCCATACCTATACCATTATCCTCAATGGTAAGTTTTCTTTCATCTTTATCAATAGATATTTTTATCTTAAAATCGGTATCAACATTGCTATCTGTAAGGGATATGAAATGTAACTTGTCAATCGCATCGCTTGCATTAGATACTAATTCTCTTAAAAAAATCTCCTTGTTTGTGTAAATTGAATTAATCATTAAATCTAATATTCGTTTTGATTCTGTCTTAAATTGTTTCATTGTTACCTCCATAAATCAACAAATAGTATAGTTCTGCTTTTATGATTTGTCAAGGGTTTTTGGGAAAATTTTAGCAATCTACCAATATAGACTGCTAGCAATCATTTATCTTGATTGATTATGTCATAATATTACATTTTATCTATAAATTTTTCACATTTATCCATTTTTTTGCACTTATTTTTTCTTTTGTATTGACTACCAACCTTTATAATGGTAAAATAATAAACATAAATATTAAGTTAAGATGAGGTTTTATCGTGGAAAATTTGTATTTTAAGAAAGACCAACGAATCATTAGGACACAAAGAGCAATTATTACTGCCTTTTACGACCTACTTAGTACAAAAAACATTTCGGAAATTTCTGTAAAGGAGATTTGCGAAAAAGCTGATATAAATAGAGGCACATTTTATACTCACTTTGAGGATAAATATAATTTACTTGACTACTGTATTTACGAACTAATGAAAGATGTAGATGTTGCTATTACTAAAGCAAATAATAACAGCAATGTCATTGACTACTATCAAGAAGTTTTTACAAGAGTTATAGATTTCTTTATTGAGAAAAAACAAATTGCTAAATCTATTCTTTCTCAATCTTCTTCATTAATTCTTGATGATGTTCGTAAAAACTTAACCAAAAATGCTGCAAAAAAGATTAGAGAGTCTATTGCAATGGGTACTAAATATACCGTTCCCGTTGACTTTTTGACAGAATATTTTGTAGGTGGTGTTATCGCTACTGTTAAAGCTTGGATTTTTGATGACCTTCCAATGAGCAGAAATGAGATTACACATTACTTAAACATATTGCTTAAAACTACACTATATGATACTACAATCAAAAATAGTAAATTTTAATATAATAGCCTATATTTAGGCTATTTTTTTATACTATTATTATGGTAAAGTTATATAATATTACGTTTTTATATAGATTAAAGGGTGACTACAAATAGTCACCCTTTAATTGTTAAGAAAGGTTATTTTTTTATTCTAAAAAGATTTACTCTTTTGTCGACAAGTTTAGTTAAAAAATAAATCAATATATCAATTTTGAATTAATATTAGTTTATAGCAAAATTTCAATTTAGTTAAAATAAATCTAACTCATTCCCCCTGTTTGACAACATAATATATGCTATTTGAAAAGTTGTCAAGTACTTAACTTTTAACATTTTTCAACAAATGTCTAACATTTTGACAATAATCCTATCCCCCCGGAAAGGATTTTTTTGCCCAAAATAAAAAAACACTATTATTATATATAATAATAGTGAAAATTTATTTATACTTTTTAAAAAATATTTTAAATTTTTTAATTATTTTCTTTGATTTAACACTTTAAGCATTAGTTTAGTCTTATCTGCCTCCGACAAGAATGCAGAACGAACAGAATTGCATATCAATTTTTTCCTTATCTCATTATTTACTCCAAGCTTATTTTCAAGCAACTCAAACTCTTTATTAATTGTGGTATTAGAAACTGTCATATTATCGGTATTGATTGTAGCAAGTAAATTATTGTCAAGGAATTCAAAAAGTGGAAAATCTTTGATATTTTTGATTGCTTTTGTTTGAAGATTGCTTGTAGGACACATTTCTATTGCAATTTGTTTTTCCTTTACCTCATTCATAAGGTATTCTTCATTTCTCAAAGCTATTCCGTGTCCAATCCTAGATGCACCAAAGTTGATAGCAGAACTTACACTTTCTACCCCATCAGCCTCGCCTGCATGGATAACAAAAGGCATACCTACACCCTTTGCTATTTCAAACAAATACTTAAAGTCCTGTGTTTTGTATAGAGCCTCTGCTCCAGCAAGGTCGATTGCACATACACCTTTGCCAAGATACTTTCTGCCCACCTCAATAGTTTCGATATTTTGTAGTTTATTTTCTACACCACCTCGCATACAACAAAGTATAACTTGTGCCTTAACAGAAAACACCCTATTAGCCTCGTTAAGTGCTAGTAGGACAGCATTAACAACATTTTCTATACTAAGACCTAACCTAGTATGAAGTTGTGGTGCAAAGCGAATTTCTGCGTATGCCATTTTTCCCTTTTCTAGCCTTTCCATCAAATGAAATGTGGCTTGCATTAAACTATCCTCAGTTTGAAGTAGTTTAATTGGCAAATCAAAGCAACCAAGGTACTCATTTAGACTATTGCAACTTGTGCATATTACCTGTTTTTTGATATCTTCAACCGATAAATCAATATGTTGTTGACTAGCTAAAGTATGCAAAAATTCTGGTTCTAGCGAACCATCTAAATGTAAATGTAAATCAATCATTATTACCTCTTATCCATAGAAATAGATGTTTTATTGTGCAATTTTGATAAATAAACAAGCTATTTTGCGATTTCATTTATAAATTTATCACATAAACTATAAACTAAATCCATATTTCTAATTTTATTTATCCACTCTTTATCAATGCCATCAACATTCAATAAACCAGCTAAAACACCAGTAACATTTGCAGTAGTATCGGTATCTTCTCCAAGGTTGACAGCAGTAAGAATAGCATCTTTAAAAGTGGCAGTATTATACGCAATATACAAACTAGATTCAAGAGTACTAACCACATAGGCGTTGCCCATTAACTCCGAAAGTGGCAAACTTAAAAAGTCTTTATCGAATACCCTATCAAAAGCATTATTTTTAACTAAATCTTTTGCCTCGTTTATACCTTTAATAATTCCCTCTTTGCCTTCCTCGTTTAGCAAGTGTAAGCAAACCGAAACATATACTACACAAGCCGATTTGCTTATATCGTGAGCGTGTGTTAAGGCTGAAACATCTTTCACAAACTTGACAGCTTCACTATTGCTAAAAGCATTAACTCCATACAAATTATATAGGTAAACTGCTATCGGGAAAATCCTCATCAAGCTACCATTTCCATTGTTATTTTCCCCTTTCTGCCCACAAATTGCTGTATTTAGGGTGGTTTTGTAGCTATTTAATGAAAGCCCTGTTGTGTTGCCGATGGAAAACATAAAGCCATCTTGAGTGTATTTACCATTCACTTGCCACTCAATAAAATTAAGCATCATTTTATCAAGATTTAGCTTTTTATCTACCACAGAATCAAGAGTTGCAAGCACCATACTTGAATCGTCTGACCAAGTTCCCATAGGCTTATTGTATGTGCCGTAGCCTATCATATCCAAGCACGGATTATACCTCATTTCGTTCTTTGACCTAAATTCATAAGGCACGCCAACAGCATCGCCTATTACTCCACCTACAACTCCTGCCTTTAATTTATCTACTAATTGCATAAAAATCCCCCTTTTACTAAACTAATCGTTATCAAATAGCACTTGCTTATTTTTTACTATATAATTTATTCCCGAAATCACCGTAAGCAATGTTGCCAAACTAAAAAATGCGATACCTATTATCCAAAAAACCTTTGATAATACAATATTGCTACTTGCACAAGGTGTAAGCATTAGCCATGTTAAACCAAAAAATGTGCTTGCCGTTTTGTATTTTCCTAGTTTATCTGCTCCAATCACAATGCCTTTGGTTGCTGCAATTTGCCTAAATACACCTATAATAAACTCCCTAGATAGTATTATTGTAACGGTAATTAGTGCATAATAAGGCAAACTAAATGCTCCTATTTCCATTACTATCATAATCCCTGCGACCGTCAACATTTTATCTGCAATAGGGTCAAGAAATTTGCCAAGTGCTGTTACTTGCCCTGTTCTTCTTGCCATTTTGCCATCTACAAAATCGGTCATTACTGCAAGCACAAACAAAATAGTCATCGGTATATAATAGTATGGCATCACACTATTTAAGCAACAAAATAATACTATTACTGGTATAAGCAGTATTCTAGATAATGTAATTTTTGTTGGTAAATTCATTTTTTATTCCTCCCAGATAATTATAACACGATATAAATATATATTAATAGAAATATTAAAAATTAACTATTGATAGTCATTACACAACTGTAAAACATAGTATATATCGGTTTTATTACACAAATTATTACTAAATGATATAAAAAAAGCAGACAAAATGCCTGCTTTATTATTTTCTGTTTTTAATTGTATGTTTATATTTATCAAATAAAAAATATTTACCTATGATAATCTATTTTTGAAATCCAAATATCCAAATTCCTTGATAAGTTTGATATTTTCCCCTTGTTTAAGTGCAATCGAAGGCAATTTCATACCATTAAAAGTGTTATTTTTTACCATTGAGTAAATAGCCATATCCAAAAATACAAGTTTGTCCCCCTCTTTAAGTGGATTATCAAAACTATAATCGCCAATAATATCTCCAGCAAGACAAGTAGGACCACCAAGTCGATAAGTATATTTCTTTTCGTTAGGCTCGCCTGCCCCAACAATATTTGGACGATAAGGCATTTCTAGTACATCAGGCATATGACAAGCTGCTGAAGCATCTAAAATCGCAATATCCATACCATTATGAATAGTATCAACAACCTCTGCTACAAGGTAACCTGCATTAAGAGCAATCGCCTCGCCCGGCTCAAGATAAACATCTACATTGTATCTACTTTTGAATTCCTTGATTACTTCAATAAGCCTTTCTCTATCATAGTCGTCTCTTGTGATATGGTGTCCACCACCGAAATTTACCCATTTCATTTGTGGGATAAACTCCTTAAAGTTCTCCTCAAAGCCCTTAAGCACTCTTTCAAGTGGCTCAACATTTTGTTCACACAAACAATGGAAATGTAGTCCCTCAATTCCCTCAAGTAAATCTGGTCTAAAGTTAGCTTTTGTTACACCTAGTCTGCTAAATTTACCAGCCGGGTCATACATCTCGTGCTCACCAACAGACACCTCTGGATTAACCCTAATTCCACAAGATACACCGTGCTTAAGTGCAACATCTTTGTACTTTGTCCATTGATTAAAACTATTGAATAACATATGGCTACATAGTGAACAAATCTCCTCAATTTCGCTATCAATATAGGCAGGAGAGAAGATATGTGCTTCGCCATCAAACTCCTCAACTGCAAGCTTTAGTTCGTATAGTCCACTAGCAGTTGCACCAGATAAATATTTGCTAATTAGTGGATAGGTACAAAATGCAGAATAGGCTTTTTCGGCAAGTAAAATTTTTGCACCCGACCTATCTTGAACATCTTTAAGTATCTCTAAATTAGCTTTCAATTTATCTTCATCTATCAAATAATATGGAGTTTTAATCATTATATTTCCTCACAAAAAAACATTTATATCAACAAAATAACGACTTTATAATAATATTTCAGCGAATAAACCCTTTATTTTGCATAAAGGCTACTTTTCAGTAGCCCTTACAAAAAACCTTTATAATTACAAATTATATCCTAGTCAACTAGCACTGGGTTGAAGTCCTCTTCCCAAGGTAAGCCCCATTTGTTTAGTGCGTCCATAAATGGGTCTGGGTCAAATTCCTCAATATTATGAACACCTGGAGTAGTCCATTTACCAGTTAAAATCATCATTGCACCAATCATTGCAGGAACACCTGTTGTGTATGAAACGGCTTGAGATTCAACCTCTTTGTAGCACTCCTCGTGGTCACAAATATTGTATAGATAGTAGGTCTTATCCTTGCCATCTTTTTTACCTCTAAAGATACAACCGATGTTTGTTTTACCCTTTGTTCTTGGACCAAGGCTAGCTGGGTCTGGAAGAACAGCTTTCAAGAATTGTAGTGGAACAATCTCCTTACCTTCGTACATAATTGGCTCAATAGATGTCATACCAACATTCTCCAAGCACTTTAAGTGAGTAAGATAGCTTTGACCAAAAGTCATAAAGAAACGAATTCTCTTGATGCCTTTAATGTTTAGAGCAAGAGACTCAAGCTCCTCGTGGTGAAGTAGGTACATATCCTTCATACCAACACCCTTGAAGTTGTATTCTCTCTTTATCTCCATAGGTTCTGTTTCAACCCATTTGCCATCTTCCCAATAACTACCCTTTGCTGAAACCTCACGAATGTTGATTTCTGGGTTAAAGTTTGTTGCAAAAGGATAACCGTGGTCGCCACCATTGCAATCAAGAATATCAATATAGTTAATCTCATCGAACTCGTGTTTCATAGCATAAGCTGAAAATACACTTGTTACACCTGGGTCAAATCCACTACCAAGAAGTCCTACAATACCAGCATCTTCAAACTTCTTTTTGTAAGCCCATTGCCACTTGTATTCGAACTTTGCAGTGTCCTCAGGTTCATAGTTTGCAGTATCTACATAGTGAACTTTTGTAGCTAGGCAAGCGTCCATAATGGTCAAATCTTGATATGGTAATGCTAGGTTTAATACAAGTTCTGGCTTGAAATCATTGATTAAAGCAATAAGCTCATCAACATTATTTGCATCAACACTTGCAGTATGAATAATAGTTTTTGTTTTACCCTCTAGTTTAGCCTTTAGTTTGTCGCATTTTGACTTTGTACGGCTAGCAATCATAATTTCAGTAAAAACATCACTATTTTGACAACATTTGTGAATTGCTACACTAGCAACTCCTCCACAACCAATAATTAATACTTTTGACATATTTATCCTCCTAACTAATTGCAAGTAATAATTCTCTTAAAGTTTTGCAAGCAAGGGCAGTTGAACTACCACTCGCATCAAGCATTGGTGCAAGCTCTACCATATCAATACCTATGATATCAAGAGTGCATACTTTTTTGATAGCATCTAGTAAATCTAGCCAAGTTACTCCTCCAGCCTCTGGTGTACCTGTTCCTGAAAAAACCGAAGTATCTAGTACATCAAGGTCAATTGTAAAGTAAACTTTTTTGCCCTTTAATTTTGCTACAATATCATCTAGTGTATCAAAATTAAATTTATTCATATAGGTGTTACCTAATGCAGAAAACTCAAATTCAGGTCTATCCCCCGAACGAATACCAAATTGAAAAATCCTATCCTTTCCTAATAGGTCAAAGCATCTACGAATAACTGCTGCGTGAGATAACTCTGTACCTAAATACTCTTGTCTAAGGTCGCAATGGGCATCAAAATGAATGATATAAAAATCTTCATATTTATCCTTAAGTGCCTCTACTTGAGCAAGTGTAACAAGGTGTTCGCCACCAAGCAAAACCGGTATCTTATTATCTTTGATAATCTCGGCTGAAACCTCTTTTATCATATCCAAACTTCTTCTTGTATCGCCAAAAGGAAGCTCGATATCGCCGTAGTCGAATATATTATAATCGGTCAAATCTTTATCTTGATAAGGGCTATATGTCTCGATACCAAACGACTCGTTTCTAATAGCAGCAGGACCAAATCTTGCACCTGGTCTAAATGATGTGGTGCTATCAAATGGAGCACCATATATTACCACATTCGCATCTTTATAGTCGCTTTCTGCACCTATAAACCCTTGAAAATTACTTTTCAACATTTTCTAACAACTCCTGTACATAGTTTGGTAAAGCAAAACAAGCCTTGTGAAGTTTGGTATTATAATACTTAGTTTTAATACCCAAACTGTTCCACTCATCTGCTCTTACATCTAGTGGATTATACTTCTTTGTAGCAAATCCAAATAGCCAATGACCTGATGGATAGGTAGGGATATGTGCTTGGTAAACTCTACATTTATCAAACGATTCCACAATCCTTTTATGAGCCCTTTGCATAGCTACTGCATCATCGTGATAGAATGGGCTTTCGTGTTGATTTACCATAATGCCATCTTCCTTAAGGGCCTTAAAGCAATTACCATAGAACTCCTTTGTGAATAGTCCCTCGCCTGGTCCAAATGGGTCAGTGCTGTCAACGATAATTAGGTCGTATTCGTTCTCAATTTTCCTTACAAACTTTAGACCATCTTGGTAAAAAATATGCACTCTAGGGTCATCGAACTTTGAAGCAGTAAATGGAAGATACTTTTTTGCAACCTCGATTACCATTTCATCAATTTCCACTACATCAATATTTTTAACGGTGTCATACTTTGTAAGCTCCCTTACAACACCACCATCTCCTGCACCAATTACAAGGATATTTTCTGCATGAGGGTGTACTGCCATAGGAACATGAGTAATCATTTCGTGGTAAATAAATTCGTCCTTTTCGGTTAGCATCATATAGCCATCAAGGGTCAAAAATCTACCAAACTCCTTTGAGTCAAACACATCTATTCTTTGAAAATCGCTTTGTGCACTAAATAATTGTTTATCTACTTTAATACTTAATTTCACATTCTTAGTATGAAACTCTGAAAACCATAAATCCATATTTACCCCCTATTTAAGTACATTAATATAATTTACTTCTAGGTCCTCCGAACCAGTTAGGTTGCAACCTTTTTGCTTACAATACTCAATATGCTCAACAATCTCATCGGTAATATATTCGCCTGGAGCAAGTATTGGTATTCCTGGTGGATAGCACATTACAAATTCGCCTGAAATCCTGCCTATTGCCATTTTTAGAGGCATACTCTCCTTGTTTGCATAGAAAGCATCTTGAGGAGAAACTTTAACTTCGGGCATTACATACTTGTATTGCATAATTGTTGACCTTGGCTTATTGTATCTTCTTTTTATCTCTTGAAGAGCACTAATAAGTCTTTCGATATCAGCCTTTCTATCGCCTACTGAAACATAAGCTAGGATATTACCCAAATCGCCAAACTCCACTTGTATATCGTACTCATCACGAAGAATATCATATACTTCAATACCAGTAAGTCCAGTATCTAGTGTATTTACACATAGTTTTGTGGTATCAAAATCGTAAATGCTTGTACCATTGATTAGCTCTTCGCCAAAAGCATAGTAGCCACCAATTTGGTTAATCTCGTTTCTAGCGTATTGAACCATATCAATTACTTCATCAAAGATTTTTTCGCCATTAAGAGCCATATTTCTTCGTGCCATATCCAAACTTGCCATTAGTAGATAACTACCTGATGTGGTTTGAGTAAGGTTGATAATTTGACGGATATAATCCTCATTCATACTTTTGCCAACTAGCAAAAATGAACTTTGAGTAAGCGAACCACCCGACTTATGCATAGAAACAGCAGCAAGGTCTGCACCTGCCTCCATTGCTGAAGGTGGCATTTTACTGCTAAAGTAAAAGTGTGTGCCGTGAGCCTCATCAACTATTACCTTGATATTGTGTCTATGGCATAATTCAACCACAGCCTTTAGGTTTGAACAAATACCGTGATAGGTAGGGTTATTGATAAATAACGCTTTTGAATCAAGGTTTTCAAGAATAGTATGTTCGATATCCTCTAGGTTCATACCAAGAGGTATACCAAGGTTAGACTCTATTTGAGGGTTGATATATACTGGTATTGCACCACACAAAATAAGTGCATTAATAACACTACGATGCACATTTCTAGGAACAATAATCTTGTCGCCTCTTTTAACAACAGCAAAAATCATAGCTTGTACACTAGAAGTTGTACCACCAACCATAAAAAATGCTGCTTTAGAGTGAAATGCATCTGCTGCAAGCTCCTCTGCATCTTTAATAACTGATACAGGGTGGCAAAGGTTATCAAGAGGTTTCATAGAGTTGACATCAATACTCATAGCCTTTTCGCCAAGGTATTTTGTAAGGTTTTTATCTGCTCTACCTCTTTTATGACCAGGCACATCAAAAGGAACTAGCCTTGCTGCCTTCATTTCCTCTAATGCCTCAATTATAGGCATTCTATCTTGATTTAACTTATTAGTAAACATTTGTACCACTGAAAATTTCTATCATTTCTTTGCGAAGACTATCTGTTATCGCAAGTCTTGTCTTAGGTGGCAACTCATACACATCAGTATTGAATAGATAGTTTTGTAGCTCCACCTCTTTGATTAACATTTTTGTATGGAAAATATTGCTTTGATATACATTAACATCTATTGCATCATACTTTTCTAGTGTTGACTTATCAATGTAATCTTGAATAGATGTAATATTATGGTCAATAAACAATTTTTTGCCATCTTCACTTCTTGTAAAGCCTCTAACCTTGTAGTCCATATAGATAATATCACTATCAAAACTGCCAATCAAAAAATCAAGAGTTTTAAGTGGTGTAATCTCTCCACAAGTAGCAACATCAATATCCACTCTAAATGTAGCGATGTTGTTATCTGGGTGATACTCTGGATAAGTATGCACGGTTACATGGCTTTTATCAAGGTGAGCAACTTGAGTATCACCTTGCATATTGCGAAGAAGAGAATGCTCTGCAATAAGCATAGTAACACTACTGCCTTGTGGTTCGTAGTCTTGCTTACTGATATTAAGCACTGTTGCACCGATAAGGTCGGTAACTTTTAGCAAAATATTAACTAACCTTTCCGAATTGTATTGTTCGTTAATGTATGCAATATAATCTTTTTGTTCTCTAGCAGTTTTTGCATAGCAAACATCATAAATATTAAAACTTAATGATTTGGTAAGGTTGTTAAAACCATATAATTTCATTTTTTCCATAATACTTTCCTTATAATAAAAAAATCCCAAGCTAAACTTGGGAAAAAAATTACTTCTTCAGTAATCAGAGATTGAAAGCAAAAAACTTTACCATCTTATTGACTTTTCACAAGTTTGTGCAAACACACTTTTAGTCACAAAGGACCAACCCACAATTATATCAATAAGGCAACAAGTTGCCAATCGGCTTTTGACCTGGGTGTCCGACCCCTATTTTTCTCTACCAAAAGTAGAATCGGTCAAATTTTTGCTAGGGTCATATACTCTAATCACCTAAACAATTAAATATTAGCATTAATCAATAATAGTTGTCAATAATTTATACAGATTTTTGTATAATTTAGTTTTTTAATTATCATTTATATTAAATCTTAAAAGAAAAATATGTAATATATTATATATATAAAAAGGAAAGAAATAGTTTCTTTCCTTTAATTTCATTTATTAAACAACTGTTTATTTTTTTACTATTGTTTTTTTAGTAGACTTTGCTTTTGCAACATTTGTTTTGCTAGCTTTGTCCTTTGCTGATTCAGTTGCTTTTACAGCTTTTTTAGATGACTTTGATGTAGAAGTTTTGGCTGATTTTCGTGCTATTTTTTGCTTTGGTTTTTCAGGTTTAATTTCTTCAACTAAAACATCTTCATTATTTTCGGCAACCATTACTTCTTTTTCGCTACTATTATCATCAAAAACAACAGTTCCTGTCTTTACTTCAGTTTCATTGTTTAAAGGTTCAACCTCAACTTTATCCTTTGCAGTCTCTAATTGTTTGATATTTGCAAGTACTGGATTACCTTTAACCTTAATTTCCTCCCTAGTCATTACCTTGTGGAAACGAAGGTCTGGAGTAAATGTTTCTACTGCCTCCATTAAAGCATATATAACAGAAACTCCATCATTAGTAAGTGCTGAATTTACAAGCAAGTGATATAAGCTAGACACATTTTCATCACAAACAAAAGATTGATTACCGATATAAATTTTATCATTAGAAGTCTTTTTTAAGCCCTCTTCATTCATAAGCAATTCTTCAAAAAGTTTTTCGCCCGGTCTAAGTCCAGTAAATACAATATCAATATCACGGTAAGGCTTGTACCCTGCAAGTCTAATTAAGTTTTCAGCAAGGTTTACAATCTTAACTGGAGAACCCATATCAAGAACGAATACCTCACCACCCTTTGCATAAACACCTGCTTGTAGGATTAGCGAAACAGCCTCTGGAATTGTCATAAAGTAACGGATAATATCCTTATGTGTAACGGTAATTGGACCACCCTCTGCAATTTGCTCATTAAAGGTGTGGATAACCGAACCATTAGAACCAAGTACATTACCAAATCTAACAACAGCATATGAGGTTGTACCATTACTTTGATAGTTGTAGTAATTTACAATTTTTTCGCAGAATCTCTTTGTAGCACCCATTACATTAGTAGGATTTACAGCCTTATCGGTTGATACCATAATAAACTTTTCTGACTTGTATTTAAGTGCAAGTTCTGCAACAACCTTTGTACCAACAACATTGTTTTTTACACTTTCCTCTGGATTATGCTCCATTAAAGGAACATGCTTATGTGCAGCAGCGTGGAATATCAAATCTACCTTGTGGTTTTTGAAAATCTCCTCCATTGCAGGCATATCGGTAACTGAAACAATCTCGGTAAATAATGGAATATTTGGATATTTTCTTCTTATTTCGTTAGAAATATTGAATGCATTATTTTCATAAACATCACAAATGATAATCTCTTTTGGTTCGTAGCTTGCAATTTGTCTACAAAGCTCACTACCAATACTACCACCACCACCGGTAATCATACAGGTTTTACCCTTAACAAAGTTATTAACACTTTCTTGGTCGAACCTAATAGGGTCTCTTTCAAGCAAATCTTCAATATGGATTTTTCTTAATGTACTAAGGATATCTGCATTGCCAAGCAAGTTTGCAAGGTTTGGAAGAACATTAACCTCAAGATTAGTTTTCATACACTCGTTAATAATTCTTTTTCTTGCCTCACTAGTAGCAGTTGGAATAGCAAAAATAATCTTTTTTACACGATATTTTTTTGCATAATACTCAATTTGCATAGTATTGCCAACAACCTTTACTCCTTGCATTGTTTTACCAATAATTTCTTGGTTATCGTCAATGATACATACAGGTAAAAACTTTTTGCTATCTCTAAGCAATTCAGATACAACTCTATTACCTGTCCAGCCACCACCTACAACCATAACTGGAATCCTTTTAGAAACTCTTGGTTCTCTTTTCTCTTTATTACTTGCAACAACTTGATAAATAAGTCTTATAAGCAATACGCCGGCAAATGCAGTAACACCTTGCATAAAGTTAAATGATGCAGCAAAAATCCAATTCTTGAATGAGATTCCCATAATTAAAAACGATAGAAAAGCTCCTGCACCTACCGATGCAGCAACTCTAAGATTGAACGATACATCATTGTACTTTATTATAACATTATAAATTTTGAATACAAAAAACATAGCAAGCTCTGATAGAACGGCTATTAGCATTGTGTATCCATAAAGTTCAGCAGGAGAATATTGATTCTTTATAATTAGATTCATAACTGTACTTGCAATTACCGATGAGACAACAAGTATAATTACGTCTGCTAAAAATAAAATATAATCCTTAAATTGTTTCTTCATTCTAATTCCTTCTTCTTTCTGTCAAAAATTCTCTAAAATCCTATACTTATCATATTCCGTGTTTTATTAATCAATTTAGCAACATTAAGTTGCATTTGCGTTAATTAAATCTTTCTACAACTTTATTTATTTTTTGTTGAAGTCTTATTGCAATATCATCGCAAAGCTCACGAGATTCGCCCTCAACCATTATTCTAACCTTTGGTTCAGTACCACTTGCACGAAGTAAAATTCTACCCTTGCCATAAATTTCTTTATCTAGTTGTTTCTTGTATTCTAGCAAACCTTTATCATTCATAATTTCCTTTTTATGCTCAGAAATAATGTTGATATTTATTTGTACAAAGTGTTCGCTATCATCAAGCTCAAGTAGAGATTTACCCGACTCTTTAACAAGCCTTGACAAATACATTGCAGTAAGCAATCCATCGCCAGTGTTAATATACTCTCTCAATATAATATGACCTGATTGCTCGCCACCAACAAGCAAATCATCATTTACCATTTTTTCCATAACATAGTGGTCGCCGATATCAGTTCTATACAACTTAATTCCTTGCTTTTCAAGTGATTTTTCCACACCCATATTGGTATGAAGAGTACCTACACAAGCATCTTTATTTAGCTTGCCAAGTTCGTGTAAATGCTTTGAAATAATATAAATTATACTATCGCCATTAATAATCTTTCCAGTTTTATCAACGGCAATAACTCTATCTGCATCGCCATCAAAACAGAAACCAAGGTCAGCACCATTTTCGACTACTTTGTCTGCAACGACCTCTGGGAACAATGCACCACAATTATTATTGATAACGGCACCATCTCCACTATCAAAATAACTTACAACCTCTGCACCAAGCTCGGTAAACAATCTAGGAGCGAACAAACTTACTGCACCATTAGCACAATCAAGCACTATCTTTAGTCCACTTAAATCATTGCCTGCTGCCTTTTTTACAAGGTTAAAGTACTTTTCAACAGCATCTTGGTTTGAGAATAACAAACCTCTATCAGGGTTAAGGTATTTGCCTCTTTTATCAATAAAGTTCTCAATCTCGACCTCTTCGCTATCAAGAAGTTTTCTACCCTCGTAGTTAAAAATTTTAATTCCGTTATATTCCTTTGGATTATGGCTTGCACTAATTACAATACCAAACTTTGCATAAATAAGTGATGTTATATGAGCAACAGCTGGAGTAGATATCACTCCTAAATCAATTACTTGAGAGCCTGCATCAAGCACACCTTTTGCAATTTGAACGAACAAAGCTGTACCAGATAATCTTGTATCTCTACCTATTGTTACAATGCCACCATTTGCCATTTTGCCGATACAATTGCCCGTAAAATAGGCTATTTCATCAGTCAAATCTTTGCCGTATTTGCCTCTAATACCATCGGTACCAAAATATTTCTTCATAATAATTTCCTTACCTAATTAAAGCCCCTAGTCGAACTATTTATCTAATTTATGATATTTAGTTCTATTTTCCTTAATTGTCTCACGACATCTACCGATACACATACAATTTTTTGGTAGGTCACAAGTAACTGTTGTACCTGCTGCAATATAAGCACCATCTTCAAGATTAACTGGTGCAACTACATTACTATTACTGCCCACAAATACACCATCGCCAACTTTGCTTCTAAATTTGTTTTCGCCATCATAGTTTACAAATATTACTCCACAACCAATATTACATTTGTAACCGATATCAGTGTCGCCAATATATGCTAGGTGTGCACTCTTTGTATTAAAGCCTAAGCTACTATTTTTTATTTCTACAAAGTCACCTATTCTACACTCTTTATCAATAACAGTTCCAGTATGAATATTTGCATATGGACCAACTGTTGTCTTATCGCCAATCTCAGAATCAACAATTCTGCTAGATTTTACATCAACTTCTTGCTTTATTACTGCATTAATAAGTGTACTACCTGCACCAATAATAGCATTTTTACCAATTTTAGTATTTCCTTTTAGTGTAACATTATGTTCTATTACTGCACCTGGTTCAATACTTACGGCCTCATCAATATATACCATATCAAAACTTTCAAATTTTACGCCGTTATCAATATGAGACTTGATAATTTGAAGCCTAATCCTCTCTGCAAGTTTGTTGATTGAAGCAATATCATCAATTTCATATACATCGCCAAATTCAACAGTTTGCTCAAATTTTGTATTGCCGTTAACAACTATATAACCAAAATCAGTAATAAGCGAAGAATCTAAATCCTCACTAAATTCAATAATATCACCTACGTCCATAACGATAACATTATTATTAAAAACGATTGCTACATCTACATCTTTATCTATCTCTTCTAGACTGTCTATGTTTTCGTAACCAAACTGATTAAGCCTATATTCATTTACGTCTATTCCACATATGGTTTCAAGTAATGGATTTACATTGCCATTAAGCATATAAAATCTTGTCATTTTTTCCCTCCGTAATTAATATATAATATCACAATGTAATAAAATATGTCAAATATTGACTAAGTTATATGCAATTATTTACAATTATTGCATAGTAATTCATATACTAGTAGTATTGCTACAATCAAATAATTTTTACAACATTGTTGACTAATTGAAAATATCGTTGTAAAATAGAGACCTACAAGGAGTAAAATATGAAAATTTTAATAGCTGAAAATATGGAAGAATTTGATAATCTTGGTGCAAGTATTGTAGCCGATGTTATCAACAACAAAAACGATGCAACTATCGGTTTTGCAACAGGTTCTACACCTATTGGTATGTATCAAAAATTAATTGATATGTACAACGATGGCAAATTAAGTTTTAAGGATATTACAACCTTTAACCTAGACGAGTATGTTGGACTAGAAAAAACTCACAACCAAAGTTACTACTATTTTATGCACGATAAACTATTTGATAAGGTAGATATCGACGAAAACAAAGTAAACTTTTTAAGTGGTACCGAAACAGATACTTTTGCTGAATGCAAAAGATACTCTGATTTGCTTGCAAACAATACTATTGACTTACAAATACTAGGTATTGGTGCAAATGGACATATCGGTTTTAACGAGCCAAACACCGACTTTAATTCTGTTACAAGAGAAGTTATGTTGACCGAAAAAACAATTTCTGATAATGCAAGATTTTTTGAGTCAATTGATGATGTTCCAAAGTCTGCGCTTACAATGGGTATCAATGAAATTATGGCAAGCAAAAAAATTGTTTTACTTGCAAACGGTAAAAACAAAGCTGATGCAGTTTACAATATGATTAACGGCGAAGTATCTGCTGAATGCCCTGCAAGTGTACTACAATTACATAACGATGTAGTAGTTATTCTTGATAAGGAAAGTGCAAGCAGAATTAAATAGTTAGCAAAATACAAAGTTTATCATTAAAAAAAGGCACTTTAAGTGCCTTTTTTGTTATATATTGATACTTTTACGATTTTCGTAAATTATATTTCTTGTTTTTGTTTCTTTACTTGATATCCTCTAATACCCTTATATTGATACTGCATATTTTTGCCAAAAATGGTAATCGCTTTATTTGGGCAGTTGTTTACACACCTATAACACAAGGTGCATTTATTATCCTTTATTACCTTTCCATTTTCAACAGTTATGTTTTCGGTTGGACATAATTTTGCACACAATCCACAACCATCGCATAAATTTTCGTTGACCTTATGCATTGCAATTAACTTTGGATAAAAAGCCTTCCAGGGTACTCGTTGAATACCTCCAAGCATTCTTGAAAAAACAGTACTTCCCCTTTTAATATACTTACCCTTGTTAAAGCAATAAACAAATTCATCGAGTCTACGATTTGCTTTATTTAGGTACTTTGCAATATCATATTTTGTAATAGGCTTCTTTTTGTTATCGCTGATACTATCTGGCATTACAAAATGCTCTGCACAAACAACCTTTGCACCGAGCTTTTTTAAGATTCTTGCTAGATAATATGCTCCATCACCCGAAAATCCACCTTGAGTAATTATCACACCAACTTCCTTTCCAACAAGCAAATCCTTATACTTATTAACAAAATCTTCCATAATAGTTGGAGCTGTTGAACCGTAAACTGGATAGCAAAAAAATACAAAATCGTTGGTATTTATAATGCTTTCAAAATCAACCGACTTTGTAATACTACTGCAAATAGTTTGATAATCTTCAAGTCTTCGTTGCAAATTGTGGGCAATATAACTAGTATTACCTGTTCCACTAAAATAAAGTATTGCGATGTTTTTCATATAGTACCTCTTTATAATAATAAATCTTTTTTATATGCTTTTTCAACGTTTTGTTAGAAAATTTTTAAATTATATGCATATTTTGAATATTTTATTAGTAAACATCGTGTTTATAGAATAACATTATGAAAATTCCTTGTCTAATTTAAGGTTGTACAATATAATATTTTAAGAGGAGCATTATGAATAAATTAAAAAATGATTTACAAGTAATAAAACAAAGAGACCCAGCAGCAAGGTCTTATTTAGAAATATTTTTAACCTATCCAGGTTTGCATGCAATAAGAAGTCATCGTAAAGCTCACTTCTTTTATAAGCACAATATGAAACTTATTGCAAGGATTATTAGTGCAACATCAAAATTTTTCACCGGCATTGAAATTCACCCAGGTGCTGTTATTGGCGATGGCTTATTTATCGACCACGGTACTGGTGTTGTTATTGGAGAAACTACAATAATCGGTAATAATGTTACACTTTTTCAGGGAGTTACGCTAGGTGGTACTGGTAAAGATGTTGGCAAAAGACACCCTACAATTGAAGATGATGTAATGATTAGTGCAGGTGCAAAGGTTCTAGGACCATTCACTGTTGGAAAAGGTAGCAAAATCGGTGCTGGTAGCGTTGTACTAAAGGAAGTACCACCATATAGTACGGTTGTTGGAATCCCTGGTAAAGTTATCAAAATTGGTAATGAAAAATTTGATAGTGAAATAAAATCTATGAACCAAATTAAAATGCCAGACCCAGTACTTGAAGCACTTGATTGTATGGCTGATAGAATAAAAATTTTGGAAAAAGATATACGAAAACTTGAGTTCGATAAATACAATATTACAGTAGGAAATACCCCACTTAAAGAGCTAGAAAACAAAGGTGGAATGCTTGGTGTTAAGGAGGAATACTTTAACCCAACTGGTAGCATAAAAGATAGAACAGTTTACAACATTTTAAGAACTGCTTACATCAAACACTACATTGATAAAGATAGTACAATTATCGAAGCAACAAGTGGCAATACTGGTATTGCTTTAAGCTACATTTGTAACAAACTTAACCTAAAATGCAACATATTTATGCCAGAAAATATGAGTAAAGAAAGAATTCAAAAAATGGAAGAATATGGTGCAATCGTTACTTTAACCAATCAAAATGAGGGTATGAAAGGCTCAATTAGTAAAATGAACGAGTTTTTTAACAATAATTCAAACTGCTATATACTTGACCAATTCAACTCTAAATACAATGCTCCAGCTCACTACAAAACAGCAGAGGAAATTGTTTTGGAATACCCCGACCTTGACTATATTGTATGTGGTATTGGTACTGGTGGAACTTGTACTGGTATGCAAAAATTTCTAAAAGATAACGGATACAAAACCGAGGTTATCGGCGTAGAACCATTAGAAAGTCCACTACTTACAAAAGGTATCGCAGGACCACACAAAATTCAAGGAATAGGTGCAAATTTTGTACCAAAAGTACTAGACCAAAACATTGTAAAAAACATTGTAACCGTATCAAGTGATGATGCGATAAAATACACAAAAAAGCTATACCAACAATATGATATAATGGCAGGTATCTCAACAGGAGCAAATTATTTTGTTGCAGAGAAATTATACAAACAAAATAAAAATGTTGTTTTTATAGCTTCTGATAGTGGTGATAGGTATTTATCACTTGACCTATACTCAAAATAGTTATACACTATTAGAACAAAGAAAATATTGTTGTAATAAGTGATATAAAATATGGGGAGTAGCTGGCACTTTGGTGCGATTAAATCAATAACACGAAGTACACTTCTGGTTTAATCATAATTAGCAAGACTGTATTTACTATTGTAGATATAGTCTTTTTTATTTATTATAATATGTTATTCTTTACATATACTATCAATAGGATTGAGGTGAAAAATGGATATATTTTTATCTATATTATTACTTTTAGTTGGACTTTTTTTAATTGTAAAAGGTGGCGATTGGTTTGTTGATTCGTCCGTTCAAATTGCAAAAAGGTCTGGTATTCCCGAGTTAATTATCGGTGCAACTGTCGTTTCTATCGGCACTACCATTCCCGAGCTACTTGTTTCTTCAATAGCAGTTATTCAAGGCAAACTTGCAAACGATGTACAGGTTCTTAGCGATATGTCAGCCATTGCTATAAACAATGCAGTCGGCTCTATGCTATGCAATATCGGTTTAATCCTTAGCATTGTAATGATTTTCTCTATAATCGAAACAAAATCAAGAGGATTTTCAGAAAAAGGCATTTACATTATGATTGTTTCTGCCCTAGTTGCAATTTTTGCTATTACCGAAAAAACTATTGTACTTTGGGAAGCAATCATTTTATTAGTACTTTTTGTAGGATTTATCACAATTAATGTTATTGATGCAAAAAGACAACAAAAATTAGAGTTAGCTAACCCAACAGCAGAAAAAAAAGAAACAGAGCTAAAACCAATTTGGTGGATAATTGTATTCTTTATCCTTGGTGCAGCTGGTATCGCTGGTGGGGCTTATTTATTAGTAAACTGTGGACAATACCTTGCTGAAAAAATGAATATCCCCTCAGCTATAATCGGTGCAACCATTATTGCAATAGGCACATCTCTACCTGAACTTGTAACTGCTATTACATCATTAAGAAAGAAGAGTATTGATTTAAGTATGGGTAATGTAATTGGTGCAAATATCGTAAATGCTACACTTCTACTTGGCTTAATTTCTACTATCTCTGGTCAAGGTTTAATACTTGATAATGCAACTTACAATCTATCAATTTGGTTTATGCTTGCATTAACATTTATCACTGTTATCCCTTGCTTGATAAAGAAGAAAACAACAAAGGTTCAAGGTATAGTATTGCTTACAATTTACCTTGCATATTTGATTACTAATATCACTCTTGTTGCACTAGGTAATCCAATAGTTATGTAATATCAAATATTGTCATATATAAAATAAACAGCAAGTAATTTTACTTGCTGTTTTTCTTTTTGAAAATTATATTTTTGTTGGTATTTGCATAAATTAATCACTAATTATCTTTTTATTATTTTATGCTAACTAAAATTGATTATCGAATATCATCTTAACTAGATAATTTCTATATAATACTCCATATTCTACCTAACATTTCTCCTTTAATATTCTATTGATTTTAATAATCATCTTATCAAAAATTTTGTCATTATAATCAAAATCAATATAAGGTTTATACGCTCTTTCCAATTTTTTATGAAGATATAAAGCCTCTTTTTTAACCCTCTTTATTTTGCTCTCAACCTGCCTAATATTTGCAATATCAAGTATGTTTTCCCCGTAAATATCAATATTCTCGCCATAAGCAAGGTTAGAACCAATATAAATATTGCCATATTCCATAGCCTTTACAAACCTATCATTATATGGATTATGATATACAATTCCCCTAGTGTTTTCGCTATCTAGCAAGTTTTTAGTGTATGTTAATAGGTATTGCGATAACATTCTATTTGAGCAATTTATAGAGATTTTTCGTTTATTTTCAAGGTATTCATTGTTGTAGTAAACATCGGAGATTATACTATTATTTGGTCTTATTTTGGTATCTAATAGCATTTCTTTTATTTGATTTTTTTGATTAGTCAAGTTCAAATTATCAAAATAATCATATTCTAAATTCAGCAAATTATGTAGTATTTTGCCATACTTTATATACTCATATTTTGCCATTTTCTCTTTATTATAAATTGATTTTATTACACCATATTCGTCACACGGGATATCAATTCCATCTCCTAAATTGATAATTTCCCCATTAACTTTGTATAAGGTTGGAAGTACATTATGAGGATATACGCTATCAAAAATTAGTACTCGATTATCAATCAAAACGCCGTCCAAACTATCATTATCAAAGCTACAAAAAAAATAGGTAACCTTATTTTCAAAGTATTTACCTATCCTTTTCATTAGATAATTTTTACCATTTCCAGAGCTACCAATTATGTAAAAACAATATTGTGTTTTATTAATCAAGTTGTTAAGGTAGCCAAATTTATCAGTAGCAAAAGCAGAATATATATACATTTTTAACCTCTACTGACACTATATGTAATAAATAATTTTTTTGTTACTACTGACTAAATACTAACTTTACATCAAATTATACAATGCTTTCAATGTAATATCCAAGCATTCCAAGTAATCCAGAACCTAAAATAATCGTGATAACTGAAGTCTTTTTCCTTAATGCAAGAACCAACCCCATAACTACAACTATCACAATTCCAACAATATCTATTTGGCCTGTTAGCTCTTTATTATAATCAATATATCCAAAGCAATTTTTCAAAAAGGCATTGAAAAATGCAACAGCAATCAAACCTACAACAATCGGAGTAACACCTTGCATCACACCTTTTACATAAATACTTTCCATATTGACCTTGCTGATAATTTTTGCAATTATCAAAATAATTAGGAAGCTAGGAAGTACAACTCCAATATTTGCACAAATTGCACCACCAACTCCAGCTTGATTATAGCCAATAAATGTTGCCATATTAATTGCAAAAGGTCCAGGAGTAGACTCACTTATTGCTATCATATTTAATAAAGTTTCGCTTGTAATCCACCCATTACCTACGGTTGCCTGTTCGATTAAAGGTATCATTGCATAGCCACCACCGATGGTAAATAAACCTATTTTTAGAAACTCATAAAACAATGTTAAATATATCATTTGTCGCCTCCTTCATTATGGTTATTTTTGCAAATTACACCATTATTTTTGTTGGCATCTTCAAGATTATCAACATTATTTTTTGAACTTATCTGTAAATTTTCCATAATATTATCGGTATTTTCTGCACTTGTTTTATCCATTATTA
>JAHHUG010000078.1 GCA_020024085.1 Christensenellaceae bacterium
CTATTTAGTGACTTTTTTTATTTGTTTAGTAAGTATAATATTGTATTATTAATTATTATAATATATAAACAATATAGATATATTTATATATAATATAAAGTATATACTAATATAATTTACGATATTAATACATTTACCCTATCCCTACTAATTAGTGGCTAGTATTGTCCACAAGGACTATTGCATTGTGGGTACTACAACAAATATGTCTATTATATTCGACCTGCCACAAGCTAAATAATTAGGTTTTTTACATATAAAAAATAGGTTCATTACTGAACCTATTTTATTTAACTAATTGTTAATTATTAAGCATTAATCAATATTAATCTTAATCTTATTCTTTTTCTTATAACCGGTAGCTTTAATTACTTTTTTAGAAATAAATGTAAGTATAATTGCAACTACTATTGTAGCAATAGCTAACTTTTTAACAACACCATCAAGAGTTGCTTCTTGCTCGTTTTGACCAACTTTACGATATACAAATTTGATATCCATATCTTTATCAACATTGTACAAAGTAACTTTCTTTTGGTTACCAAGCATAATTTCTTCATTGCCATTGATAATTACTTTATCAAGTACATAGCCAGGTTTAATAGTAAATTCAAGTACAACTTGGTCGCCATATTTTGGATTTTGCTTATTTGTAGTAACCATTACCAAATCTTCATTACCAAAGTTTAACTTAAATGTCTTTAACTCAAAGAATGCAGCATACTCTGATGCATCATTTGTAACAACAATTGTTTGTTCGTTGTTATTTTCAAAGTCTACCCACTCGCCTTTTTCATTCTTTTTGAACCACTTAACAAATTGAGAATCAGAACTTGGGAATGCCTTTAATGTAACTGTATTGCTATCTTTATTTAGGAACGCTTGTGTTCTACCTGCTTGAGCATTTGGAGCATCGTAGAACATATTGTGTTTAACCTTAATAGAATCCTCTGTTATGCCTTCCTCGGTCTTAATAGGAACAACATTTAGTGTTACAAACGCATCAGACTTTAGAGCATTTAGGTTATATACTTGAGCATTTGTATAGAAGCCAGTATGTAATTCCCATCTATCTACAATAAAATCTGGTTTATTTACATAAGATAATACAACATTAGTACCACGAACATACCACTTATCAAACTCTCTATTTGCCTCAGTAGAAGTAAATTCTTCAGTTGTTGTTTTGCCATCAAGAGTAGATGTTATTTTGATTGTATTTCCAACAGGAACATCAACCTTTACTTCATATCTAATCTCGACTAATCTTAATACTAATTCGTAATCTTGACCATCAACAGGTTCTTTTGCATTATAGTTACCATCAATTCCATTTATCACAAAGTATGGACTATTATTGCTTTGTGCATCGGTTGAACCCACCTTTTTACACAACCAAGTTTCAAACTTAAATCTATCATTCTTAATGTTGAATGAGATATTTGTAGATACAACAGTATCTCCTACTGAATATGGAATCTTGGTTTTGTCTATACCAGTGAAGTTAAAACTATATTTGAACTCAAAATCTGCAAGACTTGCAGGGCCATAAACTAACTCGCCAGCTTCATTATAACGACCAACTTCAACGGTTGGGTCATTTACTCGATAAAAGATATTTTCTTTTTGTTTTTTGTATGTTATGTAAATATTAACATCTTTTTGAATATCGTCTAATCTATATTCGGCAACCATATGGTCAATCATAAAGTCAACTTTAATGAATTTTTCTGGGATTGGTACAAGTTCGCCTAACTCATTTTGGGTTTGCCAATTGATATTATAGCCAGGGAATGCATTAATCTTGAAAATCAAACTCTTTCCGTGAGCAATCTTAAAGTCAACATCTTTATACTCTATACCATTTTCATCGAATACAAAAATAGTACCACCTATTCCAAAGCCATCAACTTCTCCATTATCATCTAATGTTGTAGAACCTAGGTTAACAGTGTATTTCTTCTCAATATATGTAATATCAATATTCTTGTTAAGTTTACCTTGTTTGTAGTTATTTAAGTCAGCCATACCAAAATCATTATGATTAATAATAATTTCGTACTTGGTTGGAGTTACCATATTAATCTCTAAAATAGCACTATTTGCATTCTTTAGAGCATTTACATCAAGTGAATATCTAGCATCAACAATCTCTAATTCATATTTTAGAGGGTTACTAGCATTATACTCATTAGTAAAGTAACAAATAGCATCTTCACCAAAGCCAACTAAATTACCATTTAGATAAATTTTACCTCTATTGATGTTTTCTGAAGTAACATTTAATTTATAATATGGTGTTAATTTGAACTCTACCTTATATGGATTAGCATCAGTAGCAAAATCAGCAGCCATAATAGCATCATCAAATTGTACTGAAACATCATCATTAGCAATTGTAGAGCCTGCCATTACCCAACCATCAAACTTAAAGTCATTTTCATAATTTGAAATATAGTCAAATCTTGTTAGATTAACCTTATCTCCATACTTAAAAGTTTTTGTGATTGTCTTTTCAGCCCAAGGAGTACCTGCAACATTTGGAGCAATTTCAATATTTTTTGTCCTTACATCGAAGTAAAGCTCAATTATAACTTTGAAATCGTTATTATCTGTAAGCTTGATAATTCCTTTCTTTCTATCTGATTTAACGGCATCAGCAAATTGCTTTTCGACACCATCAATCTTGTAATTTTTAAGTCCAGTATAATAATTATGTGCAGTATTTGGAGTGCCATCACTATTTTTAATTTCAGCAATAGTTCCACCCTCAATATTATCACCTGGGCAAGCAAGTTGAATAGTATTATCAATACCCATAATTGAATTGAATGTAATAGTATTGTTAATATTATCAATTGAGAACAAGTTCTTTAGATTTATTGAATCTATACTTACTAATCCTTTTTCCATATCAACTGAATATACATTTGGAGTTGACTTTTCGGTTAATTTGTTAAAATCATAGTTAATACTAGAATGGCAATATCCAGCAACATATGTATCATCTAGGATAACTGGTACATTATGTATAATAAAGCTTGGTGCATTATACAAACCATTTACTTCCTTAATATTAACTACTCTCTTTTTAGCAAGATTTACTGAAACTTGCATACCGTTTTCGGCAGTAATTTCATTGACTGTTTCAAAATATTTTTTAGTTTTGCCACCTACATTTTCAGAAACAAACCTTACTTCGACATTTTGTAATTCAGCATTACCCTTTTGACTTACTTGAATCAATTGTGCATAGGTAGCTTCATTTAATTTGCCAAATAAATTAAAGATATATCCATCAGTAGCACCTTTATCTGAAAGAGTAAATCTAAGTTTTACCCTTGTGCCATTAGCAACTTTTTGTACCTCATTAGCATTATCTACAAAAGCTACATTCAAAATGTTTTGTTTAACTAGGTCTACACCAACTTGGTCTGCCATTCTAAATGATAGGTAATCATTGATAGAAACTGGTCTACCTATAAACAATAATTGAATTTCAATATCTTCGTAGTTATGTAGCTTTTCAGTTAAATAGTTAAGTCTTAATTCGTAATGTTCGTACCATTTACCAGCATTAGAAATAACATTACCTTTCTTTACCCAACCTTTACTTGGTTTACTCTCTAATCTTTCAATACTGTTTTTACCTTTTATAGCAACACCTTCTAGCAAGTAATCTGCAAGAGCTGCTTCCTCAATATAAAGATTAAGGACATTGTTGTGATTGTAATCAAATACTTTATCAACATAAGGAGTTGCAGTATCAACAGACGATGAGAAATTAAATAAAATTTTTCCAGCAAAATCTAACTTTTCTGGAGCAGCTGCTGAAGAAATTTTGTAATCTTTATATGGATTAATTGAGGTTTTGTAGTTATTAAAAGCTAAGCTATTATTATTTGAGAAATCAAAACTAAAAGTAATATCATATTTAAAGCTACCATCAGCATTTTTATCAAACAACTTGATATTATCAGTTTTATTACCTAAAATATAAGTAGGCTCATTTGTATCGCCAGCATTTTTAATAATTAATTTTGAATCTTTATAAATAAAATCAAAATATGTGTTATTTACATCATAATTAGCAAATTCAAACTTTCCTTGTTTATATTCTGGAGCAGTATATATAACTATTTCTTTTTCTAAAACACCTGTTTCTCTATTTTTGATAACTGCTTTAATTGTTTGTACATGGACACCATCTTGCTCTAGTATTGTCATTACGATAGAATCGCCATAAACAAAGGCAACATTACTATTGTTATCCTTTTCAACAATTGTACTAGAAGATTTTACGTTACCTGTTATTTCAACCTGTACATTAAGTAAATTTTCACCAAATTTATATTTTAACTCAAAATGCCTATCTTCCATTTTTTCTGGCATAATCCAAATACTATTATCAAAATCCTTGAATGATGATGCAAGAGCAAATTGTTCTTCCTTTAGTGTACCAAAAAGAGTATAATGCTCCTTTGGTAAATCTATTGGGAATTGTCTAATAGCAACTGGGGTGTCAGTACTATTATTTGCTGTTTCGCTAGATAATACTTTATTAAACTTAATACCTTGGATAGGTAATGCATTAACTGGTGGAAGAGGTGGTTGACCTGGTTGAGGTTTTACTTCTGGACCTGGCACAATATAATCATCTGCAAGCACTACGATATTACCCAAAATACCATATGGTTGATTTGATGTATTATTTGTAGTAATTTTAGCTAATTTTGCATAAACACCTTCTACAATGATATCTGCAATAGACTTATCCTTATTGTAGTTATATTTTGCAAAATCAATATTACCGATAATACCACCAGCATAATTACCAGCAAGAATACTTCCGATAAAATAGCTATTCCAAATGCTAATTTTATTTATTTGGTTTTCTCCGTTTAGTCTATCGCCCATAACGATTTCACCAACTAAACCACCAACATTTGAGGTGTAACTTTGAGCACTAGTCAAACCACTACCATCAATAGTACCTTGATAGTCGCAGTTGTAGATATCGCCATTAATAACCTTACCAACAATACCACCAATACCTATTGCATCAGCTTTGATTGAAGAATTTGTAAAACTTACTTGGCTAATTAATCCGTGATACATTACACCAACTAAACCACCAACATAATCTAATGTGGTAGTTGCTTTGTAATTACAATTTACAAAATGTAGTGACCTAATTTCTTTGCCATCAAAAATATCAATAAAAGCTGGACTTGTACCAGTAAGCTCTAAATCGAATCCTTTGATTTCAGCTACATTTTCTACAACTTTATTAGTTCCTGTAATAACACCACCGACAATACTAAAAGTAATAGGTGTTTTACTAATCTCTGAAGAAGTAGGTGTGTTATTGTGAGATAATGCTTTTAGATTAGTGTATCCTGTAAAATCCAAATCTTCCTCAATAATTACAATATTAGATTTAATTTTAGAAGGATTCTCTGTAACCCATTTCCACTTTTGGATAGCACTATAATAAGTTTCTACATTATTAACTACTTCGGTAGAACCTTTAATTCTATAATATGTAGAAGCACCAACCATTTTAATTTCTGGTTTTTTTGCAACTACACTCTTAAAATCTGTCTTATCTGGTTTAGCATACAAATCCATTTTTTTAGGATTAGCCACATAGGCTCCCTTATCAAATGGTTTTTGATAATTGCTATCCTCATACCAGCCCACAATTTTTCTACCATCTGGAGTATCAGTAGGTAAATTTAATTGAGTTGGTGTAGAAGCTGTACTATCATTTTTGTATTGCAATGTGCCAAACGGATTGTTTGGATAATGCAATGTCAAATCGTACACTTGTGGTTCAGCTGCAACAGCAACACCTGAACACAAGCCTGTAATCATAATACAAACAAGTAGGCAAGTTGCCATTACTGAAACGAATTTTTTCATATTTTACACCCCATAATTTTGATAATAATATTAAGCATATAAGTGTATTACATAATATTACATATCTATTATATAATAATGCTTATTTTATGTCAATAATGAAACGATTTTTAAAAGTGTAATTTGTTAAAAAAATTGCAATTTTACACTCCTCTAATCAAAAAATAACTATAT
>JAHHUG010000079.1 GCA_020024085.1 Christensenellaceae bacterium
CAACTACAATTAGAAGTAGCTTTATTTGATTTTGCATTTGTTTTATTCATGCAAGAATCAGATTTTGTTTGACTACTAGAATTTCTTTTTGATGTTGAATTTCTTGTTTCGTTATTCATAATTTTCTCCTTTTATTTGATATTAATATTTTGTGTAAAAAATTTAAAATTATCCATCAATTTGTAAACTATATTATATATTGATACTTGATAAATAATATTTGTAATGGTATAATTAAATCCAGAGGTTTTTATGAAGAAAATTTGTATCATTTTTACTGGAGGCACTATTGGTAGTGCTAAAAGTGACAAAGGCATTAATGTTAATGACAAACAAAAAGAAATTTTAATTGAAAGATTTTACGAAAATTACGAGGGTGAGGAAGTAGAGTTTGACGAAGTGTCACCTATTACTACCTTAAGTGAAAATATGACTTGCGAAAAATGGGTTTCTATTGTTGATTGTATAAACGAACAACTAGATAAAGGATATCAGGGTATAGTTTTAACTCACGGAACAGATACACTTGCTTATACTGCTTGCATGGTTGCATTTATGTTTGCTGATGTAAATATACCTATTGTGCTTGTTTCTAGCAATAAACCACTAGGCGACCCTACTGCAAATGGCCATTACAACTTTATGAGTGCAGTTAATTTTATTATGACTGCAAATCTTCGTGGAGTTTATGTGGCATATAGGGATAGAAGATACAACGACAATATCTTGCTTGCTACAAGATGTACACAGGCTATGCAAATCACTGGCGAGGTAATGAGTGCAAACGGAGAGCCTTTTGGTAAAATGGTAGATGGTTACTTTAGGTATAATCCAAAGGGTAATCCTACTCTTAAAGAGGTAAACGAAAAGAAGATTATTTCTCCTGGTAAATCAAATAGATTTTGCAACGAATTTATGTTGATAAAGCCGTATGTTGGTATGAACTATGAGTTTTTCCACAGTAAATATAGGGCAAAGTTTATCTTGCACGAGCTATATCATAGTGGTACTGCTTGCATTGAAGGTGGTAATAATTCATTAATAGAGTTTTCAAGCTATTGCAAGCAAAACAATATTGATTTGTATCTTGCACCAATGGATTCTAAACAAAATATGTATAATAGTTCGGTAGAACTACAAGAAAATAAAGTAAAGTTTATTAAGGGAATGAGTGTTGAGGCTACTCTTGTAAAATTGATGATTGCTTATGGCAGTTATTCTAGTAGCAAAATAAGGGAAACCTTTATGAGTCAAGATTTATTCTTTGAATATATGTAAAAGAGAGGTAACAATGAGTACAGAGACAACAGTGGACAACACAGAATTAGAACAAAAGAAAATCGCTTCAGCATTGTCTAAAGAGTTTAATATTAGACAAGACCACACAAACAATATTATCAGTTTGATTGATGAGGGAAATACTATTCCTTTTATCGCAAGATATCGTAAGGAAATGACAGGTGCTGTTGACGACCAAGTACTTAGAGAATTTTATGATAGATTAATTTACCTTAGGAACCTTGAAACAAGGAAAAAAGAGGTTGCTGATATAATCGACAGTCAAGGTAAACTTACTAGCGAAATTACTTTAGCTTTATTTGGGGCTAAAACCTTAACTGAAGTTGAGGATATATATCGTCCATACAAACAAAAGAAAAAGACAAGGGCAAGTGTTGCTATTGAAAAAGGTTTAGAGCCTCTTGCTGACTTGATTTACGACAATGCTAGCAATATTATGGAGCTTGCAAAGGATTATGTAAACGAGGAAAAGGGTGTAAACTCTGTCGAAGATGCTATTGCTGGTGCAAAGGATATTATCGCAGAAAAAATTTCGGATAATGCAAATTACCGTAAAGCACTTAGACAAATGTTGTTCGACCAAGCAAAAATTGAAACTTGTTTTACAAAGGATAAGGACGAAAAGAATACTGTATATGATATGTATGCAGAGTTTAGCGAACTTATTTCTAAAATCCCTAGTCATAGAATACTAGCAATTAATCGTGGAGAAAAGGAAAAGTGCTTAAAGGTTAGCATTGTAATAGATAAGGAAATCCCACTAGATTATCTAAAGAACAAAGAGGTAAAAGGGGATAATGTACTTGTAGTTGAGGCTGTTGAAGATAGTTATAATAGACTTATCTTCCCTTCAATCGAAAGAGAGGTTAGAAACGAACTAACCGATAAGGCAAACGAGCAAGCAATTAAGATGTTTGAGGTAAACCTAAAACCACTTTTAATGCAAGCACCACTTAAAAATAAGGTTATACTAGGTCTTGACCCAGCATATAGAACAGGTTGCAAAATCGCTGTTATCGACAAAAATGGCAATGTGCTTGATACAACAGTTATCTACCCAACTCCACCACAATCAAAGATTGAGGAGAGCAAAAAGATACTAAAAGCACTTATTAAAAAGCATAATGTTGAGGTTATTTCAATCGGTAATGGTACTGCTAGTAAGGAGAGCGAAATTTTCGTTGCTGACCTAATTAAAGAGGTAGATACTCCATTATCTTATATGGTAGTAAATGAGTCAGGTGCATCAGTTTATTCAGCATCAAAACTTGGTGCAGAGGAGTTCCCTGATTATGATGTATCACTTCGTAGTGCAGTATCTATTGCAAGAAGACTTCAGGACCCACTTGCAGAGCTAATCAAAATTGATGTAAAGTCAATCGGTGTTGGTCAATATCAACACGATATGCCAGAAAAGAGACTAGATGAAGTACTTAATGGCGTGGTTGAAGATTGCGTAAATAGCGTAGGTGTAGACCTTAATACTGCTAGTGTTAGCCTACTAAAGAGTGTATCTGGATTAAACAATTCTATTGCTAAAAATATTGTTGAATATAGACAGAATCAAGCCTTTACAAGTAGAAAACAACTACTTGAAGTGCCAAAGTTAGGACCAAAGGCATTTACACAATGTGCAGGTTTCTTGAGAATTAGTGGTGGAAAACATGTGCTTGACAACACTGCTGTTCACCCAGAAAGTTACAAGGCTGTTAAGGTTTTGATGGAGCATTTTAAGTACACAGCAGCTGATGTAAAGAATGAAAAATTAACCGACTTGAAGTCTAAAATTGATGCTGAAGGTTGGGATAAAATCGCAGAAATGTGTGGTATTGGTACTCCTACTCTTGAGGATATCGTAGAGGAATTGTTAAAGCCAGGTAGAGATATTCGTGATAGTTTACCTCAACTTGAACTTAGAAAAGATTTACTTGATATATCAAACTTAAAAGAGGGTATGATACTAAAAGGAACTGTTAGAAATGTTATCGACTTTGGTGTATTCGTTGATATTGCAGTGCATCAAGATGGACTTGTACACATTTCGCAAATAACAAACGAGGGCTATGTTTCTCACCCTTCTGATGTGCTTAAGGTTGGCGATATCGTCGAAGTTAAGGTAATGGAAGTTGATGTTGACAGAAAGAGAATAAGCCTTACAATGATTGGTTGCAAAAACGAGTTCCTAAAGGATAGACTAGCAAAAACTAGAACTTCTAATCCTAATAAAAATAGAACAACTGTTAAAAAAGGCAAAAAACCTGAAAAACACGATATGAATGATATGCTAAAAGCATTACAACAAAAATTCGGGGGCAGATAATGAAAAAGTTGCAAAACAACAAACTAATTATTGAATATGATAGTAGTAAAAATGGTATCAAAAGGATACTATCAAAGGCTGACCAATACTCACTAAACTGGGTAAAAAGTGGCAGTGGATTATTCGGCGAATTGTATGGCGAATACAACAAAACCGAATTTAAGTACGAGCCAAACCATATTACTGCTACCTATTATTACAACGAATTAGAGGTTGTTTGCGACATTTCTCTTGATGATAATAACGCATATATTGATTATGTATTTACAAATAAGCAACCAAATCCACTTACATTTGATACAGGGGATATAGGTATTTTTGCACCATTTAATGATACTTATAGTCCTTACACAAAGGAGTATCAACTTACAAAAAAGTGCCATGCTCATATTTGGTGTGGAGAAAGCAGTAGCTATATCTATGCACTTAGAATGAGTGGCGAGGAAAATAACTTTGCCGTTCAACTTGTGGGTGGACAGATTGCAGATTATGCGATTGTTCGTAAACTAAATGTTAGTGACCGTGGCGACTTTGTGCTATTGTTTAGGCCATTTACCATTAATCCTATGGATAAGTTGCATATTAGACTAAAGCTATTTACATTTAGGAATGAGGAGAGATTTTTTGAAAAACTTCAAAAGGAAGAAAGCTACCTAAAAATTGATATGGATAAGTTTACTTATAGGGTAAAAGAGAAAATCAAAGTCAATTTAAATGGTAAAAATATCAATTCTATCAATGTAATGTGTGATGGTAAACCAGTTGAGGTGGTAAAGCAGGAAGATGAAAGTTATCTTGTTTGTGGTTCATTTGAAACGGTTGGCATCAAAAAATTTACTATAAAATACAATAATCACACCACTCATTTTGAGATAAATGTTATCGAAAATGAGTTGGAATTGATTGATAAAAGATTAAAATTTATAGTAGAAAATCAACAAAATACCGACTGTACTGACTCTCGATATGGTGCATATTATTTGTATAATTATATCGAGGAAAGAAAGTTTTATGAGTCGGGCAAAAAAAGTAATAAAGGTCTAGGCAGAGCAAGGGTTGGTATGGGTATTGCTATTCTTGCAAGACTAATTTCTAATTTCCCTATTGATAGCGACTTAAAGAGTCAACTAGATGAAAGTATTAGAATGTATGTGGACTTTGTAGATAGGGCGATTGTAAGCGATAATGGAATGGTTGCCGATGCACCATTTAAGAAGATAGGTAACAACTTTAGTAACTACGGAAATTATTGCTTGTTGTATTGCTTGATGTTCCAATACACTGAAGATAGAAGATATTATGACAAAGCTATTAGCATAATTGATAAATTTTACGAGAAAGGTGGCAGTAATGCGTATGTCCTTGAAGTGCCAATTTTGAAACTAATTCAGGCGTCGTACCAACTAGGAGAAAATGGTATTGCAGAGGATTTACGGGCAAAATACCTTGTTCATATAGAAAATATCTTAAAAAAAGGTATTCAATTCCCAACGGCAACAACAAGGTTTTCCGATACTGTTGTAGCTTCTGCTGCTGATGTTATGCTTGATGCATACGAAATTACAAAGGAAGAAAAGTACCTAATTGAAGCAAAAAAAATGTTCAAAATTCTTTTATCATTTAGTGGTAAACAACCAAGTGTATTTATGCACGACTCTGCAATAAGGCACTGGGAAGGATATGTTTTTGGAGAGAGTAAACAGTTTGGCGATAATTTCCCAAGTTGTGGTTCGTGCTTAACTGCTAAAGTATTAAGTAGATATTCAAAGGCAAAAAATCACCCCGTATATCAAAAAAGAGCAAATAATTTGTTGTTTAATACACTGTTACTTTATAATGATAATAGAGCAAGTTGCTGTTATATTTATCCATATAAAATCAACAATACCTATGGTAAAAAGTTTGATATGGCAACAAATAATCAGGATTGGATAATATACTACAACTTAATGTACAATGAAGAATTTAATAAGCCTTTTTTAACTTTGGAAAATGCTAGCGATATGCAAAATGCACCTACCGAGGAGAAAATAAATTAAGGTAAAATTGTAATAAAATATATATTTAATAGGGACTATATTGTCCCTATTTTTTTATAGAAAAATATAATAACTAAAATTCATATATTTGATGTTTTTAAGCATTGATTACATAATACGATGTTTATAATGCAAAATTAAGGTATAAACCGTTGATTATGCTATTATATTGTAAAATAGTGTTTAGTGTAATATTGATAGTTTACGATATTAAAATGAAATTTTATTAGCTTTTACATAGTTATTTTAGGTGTAT
>JAHHUG010000080.1 GCA_020024085.1 Christensenellaceae bacterium
CGATAGATAACTCCTTAACAATCTTTTTCATTTCTCTAATCATTAGCACCTTTCCTTGTTATCTTCGCTATTATTATTTGCCCAATTTTTAAGCCTATCAAAAAAATCTTTTTTTTAGAGGTTATATCTAATACATTTATATGCTACATCAAAACAATCGAAATCACTTTTTATATGATTTACAAAATGTATTTTTCCATAAAAACACCTATATTTAGCACACTCAATAAGCAAAATGCAATAGTATGTAGTATCAATCTAAAAGGAGTGCAAAATGCGAAAATTTATTATCACACTACTTATCTGTTGTCTTGTCGTCTTGCCCTTATCGGCTTGTGCAAACACAAAACCAGACAATACAATTAGACTTACTGAAGTAACCCACTCGGTATTCTATGCTCCTCTATATGTAGCAATAGAAAATGGTTATTTCCAAGAAGAAGGATTAAAAATTGACCTATCCAACGGTCAAGGAGCGAACAATTGTATGTCGCAAATTATTTCCAAACAAGCTGATATCGGCTTAATGGGACCAGAAGCATCAATATATGTGTACAATGAAGGTAGACAAAATTACCCTGTTGTATTTGGTGGACTTACAAACTGCGACGGTTCGTTTATTATGAGCAGAGAAAAAAATCCTAACTTCACTCTTAACGATATGGTAGGAAAGGAAATACTAGGTGGTAGAAAAGGTGGAGTTCCTGCAATGAGCCTAGAATATGCACTAAAAACCGGTGGCGTTTTCGACAAAGTAAATTTCAATAGTTCCGTACAATTTGATATGATGGTAGGAGCTTTTGTAGGAGGTACAGCAGACTACTGCACAGTATTTGAACCAACTGCTTCAATGCTAGAAAAAGAAGGCTCTGCACATGTAGTTGCTTCAGTAGCAAAATATTCTGGCAATATGCCATTTACAGCTTTTATGTGTTCAAAAGACTATCTTAAAACCCATAATTTGCAAGTTGAGAAGTTTATGAGAGCTATCATTAAGGCTATGAATTTTGTGCAAAATAACGATGGAGAAACGGTTGCAAATGTCATTAGAAAATCATTTCCATCAACCGATATGGATATACTTTCGTCAAGTATAAATAGATACAAAGAAATAGGTGCTTACAAGGCAAATCCTATCATCGAAAAAGAAGAGTTTGATAGACTTCAACAAATAATTATTGACTCAAAAATTATGGACAAAAAGGCAGATTATTCAAAGATAATAGACAACTCTATTGTCAAAAAACTAATAAAATAGTGGAGGTAACTATGTCCAAAATACTAACTTTTCAAGATGTCAACTACTCGTATTTTAGCAAAAACGGAGAAACTAAGGCAGTACAAAACCTTAATTTTTCGGTAGAAAATGGTGAATTTTTGGGCATAGTTGGTCCGTCAGGCTGTGGCAAAACAACCATTTTAAGCCTTTCTGCTGGGCTACTACTTAGCTCAAGTGGAACTGTTTTTGTAGAGGATACCCCTATCAAATCGCCCTCAAAAGATATAGGCTATATGCTCCAACACGATGAACTTTTTGAATGGCGAAAGGTAATTGACAATGTATTACTAGGCCCTGAAATTACAAAAAATAAGAAAAATCTAAAACCAAAAGCCATAGAATTGCTAACTAAATACGGGCTAAAAGACTTTGTATATAAATACCCAAGCGAACTTTCGGGTGGTATGCGACAAAGGGTTGCTTTAATTAGAACCCTACTGCTTAACCCAAAAATTTTGCTACTTGATGAGCCTTTTTCTGCCCTAGATTTTCAAACAAGACTTGCCGTATGCAACGATGTAAAACAAATTATCAGTGAGGAAAAAATGACTGCTCTATTTGTAACTCACGATATATCGGAGGCAATATCTATGTGTGACAGAATAATTGTATTAAGCCCTCGCCCAACCACTGTAAAAAAGATTTTCAAGCTAGATTTTCCAAATAATTTGACACCTCTTGAGCGAAGGGAACAACCTATCTTTTCGGAGTATTTTAATAAGATATGGCAAGAAATTCAAACCTAAATTCCGTAGAATACAACCGTTTTTTAAAACGGGAAAAAGGTAAAACTGTACTGGTACATTTTTTGAGGTGTCTTGTACTAATACTTTTTTTTGCTTTATGGGAACTACTTGCAAGGTATGAAGTTATAGATAGCTTTATCATCAGCTATCCTTCAAAAATCATTCAAACTTTCAACAATCTTGTAGCAGAAGGCACTATCCTTACTCATATCAAAATCACTTTGGTTGAGACAATATTTAGCTTTTTGCTATCCACCATTATCGGCTTATTTACTGCTATTATATTATGGTGGTCAAAGTGGATTAGAGATGTTGCAGAGCCTTACATTATTGTGCTAAATGCCCTACCAAAAATTGCACTTGGCCCTGTAATAATACTAATTGTAGGTGCTGGATACAATGCAATAATCACAATGAGTGTACTTATCACCGTTGTAATTACCACCATTGATATGCTATCTGGCTTTATGAATACCGACAAAAACAAATTACTACTGCTAAAAAGTATGAATGCAACCAAAATGCAAATATTACTAAAACTTGTACTGCCTAGTAGCAGAGCAAATTTTGTATCAATTATGAAAATAAATGTTGGACTTAGTTGGGTAGGCACTATTATGGGCGAATATCTTGTATCAAAAGCTGGTCTAGGATATCTATTAGTTTATGGTAGTCAAGTATTTAGGCTAGACCTTGTAATGTGCTCAACTGTACTACTATGTATCCTTGCCGGAGGTATGTACTCTATTGTATATTTGCTAGAAAAATATTTATTGAAAAACTCAAAAAAATTTTAGTAAAATCGAAAAAAACAAAATTTCTTCCTGCTTATATTATATAAAGAATTATATTATTAATAAATTTTATCATTTTTAGTTGTATTAATAATTTTTACTTGTTATAATTGATTTGAGTAAACTATTATTCAAATAGAGTATATGAATTAATTTGTTGGAGGAACAAATGATAGAAGATATCGTAAAAAGTTTATCTACCGAACAAAAAATCAACCTTTGTTCTGGTGCAGACTACTGGCACACTCTTGAAATAGAAGGTAAAGTACCATCTATTTTAATGACCGATGGTCCTCACGGACTAAGAAAGGAAGTTAACGAGGCAAAAGGCGTTAATATTATGGGTAAAAGTGAACTTTCTACCTGCTTCCCACCTGCAGTTACTATTGCTAGTTCTTGGGATAGAGAAATTGCCCATGATGTAGCTAATGCTATTGCTAGTGAAGCTCACCTTCAAGGCATAGGCACTGTTCTTGGCCCTGGTACAAATATTAAAAGGTCACCTCTTTGTGGCAGAAACTTTGAGTATTTTTCCGAAGACCCTTATCTTTCAGGCGAAATGGCAACATCATACATCTTGGGTATGCAAGAGAACAATATCGGTTGCTCTCTAAAACACTTTTGTGCTAATAACCAAGAGTTTAATCGTATGTCTATTGACTCTATCGTTGATGAAAGAGCTTTAAGGGAGATTTATCTACCAGCTTTTGAAAAGGCAGTAAAAAATGCTCAACCTTATCAAGTAATGTGTTCTTACAACAAATTAAACGGAACATACCTTTCAGATAACTACAAAATGCTAACCCAAATTCTTCGTGAAGAATGGGGCTTTAAGGGTATTGTTGTTAGTGACTGGGGTGCTGTTAATAATCGTGCTGAGGGTATAAAGGCTGGACTTGACCTTGAAATGCCAGGCACAAAGGGAATAAACAACAAATTTATATACAAGGCTCTTGAAGATGGCACACTTACAATGAATGACCTAGATAGAGTTGTTACAAGGCTTGTAGAATACGCTCTTAAATGCGAAAATAACAAATACGATAACTTCACTTATGACTACAAAACAAGTCACGAAGTTGCAAAAAGAGCTGCTGAAAATGGTGCTGTTCTTCTTAAAAATGATGGTATGCTACCACTTTCAAAGGACGACAAAATCGCTTTAATTGGTGGACTATGTAAAGATAGTAGATATCAAGGTGCAGGCAGTAGTAAAATTTGCCCACAAAACCTTGTTTCAGTATATGACGCCTTCAAAAATAGTGGCGTAGAATTTGAATTTGCAGAGGGCTACACCATTAAGGACCACGAAAACATCGCTCTTATCGAAGAGGCAATAGGGGTTGCAAAGAAGGTTGATAAAGTTGTACTTGTACTTGGCTTAACACCTGATTATGAGGCTGAAGGATACGACAGAGACCATATCAATCTACCTGTCAACCAAACTAACCTACTATCAGAGTTGTTTAAGGTAAACCAAAACATTATTGTTGTACTTCAAACAGGTTCTGTTGTAAATATGAAATGGATAGTTGAAACCAAAGCAATCCTAAACACCTATCTTGGTGGCGAGGCTGTTGGCGAGGCTACATTTAATATTCTATACGGCAATGTAAACCCAAGTGGTAAACTTGCAGAAACTTTCCCACTATCTTTGGACAGTTACCTTGTATCAAAGTACTTCCCAATGGGACCTATCAATGTTCAATATAGAGAATCAATTTTCGTAGGATATAGATATTACGACACTGCAAAGGTTGATGTAAGATTCCCATTTGGTTACGGATTAAGCTATACAACATTTAGCTACTCTAACCTAAATGTCGAACAATCTGGCAACACTGCAAAAGTAACATTTGATATCACAAATACTGGTTCAGTAAAAGGTAAGGAAATTGCAGAGGTTTATGTTCACCAAAATAATAGTGTAATATTCAAGGCTGAAAAGGAACTAAAAGGCTTTACCAAAGTTGAACTTGAGCCTGGCGAAACAAAGACCGTTACTATTGAACTTGATGAGAGAGCTTTCAGTTACTTTAATGTAAATACTAACGACTGGGCTATCGAAAAGGGCGAATATCAAATCCTTGTTGGTACAAATAGTAAAGATATTTTACTTGATGCTACAATCAACCTAGAGGGCGATGGCACCGACAATATTGATTATAGAGAGATTGCACCAAGCTACTACAATATTGACAAAATTGATGAGATTTCTATCGAAGAATTTAGTAAAATTTACGGCAAAGAAGTTCCTAGTGGTACAATGCTTAAAAAAGGCGAATACCATATCAATACTACTCTTGGCGAAGTAACTGATAGCTGGTTTGGAAACTTCTTATACAAGACAATTTTGTTCGGTGGTAAAATGGTTGGTAAATATACCGAAAATGAAGAAATGATTGTAAGGTCAATACCTAATATGCCATTTAGAAGTTTTGTACAATTTACTGGTGGATTACTTTCTCACCATAGTGTAGATGGTTTACTTCTAATGATTAATGGACACTTCTTCAAGGGACTAGGTAGACTTATCAACGGTATGAGAAAAAAATATAGATAACAACTAAACAAAAACAAAAAGCAACCCTATGGTTGCTTTTTTTATTACCCTTTTACAACAATCTATCAACTTTACAATTTATCAACACTTGCACATACAAGAATATATCTATATGAAACTATTTTAACTTGCTCATTTGTTTTACATAATATATACGGGAAATCAATTTACTCCACTTTTATACTCATTATAAATAAATCATTTACGCTAAAATTTTACAAGATAAATTCGCACTAGATAAGTTATTATATACAAAACATATATTAAATGAAAAAACATACCTAAATAAAAGTATTTTACATATTTATAATATATGAATTTAGCAACAAAAAAAGCACTAAAAACTTAG
>JAHHUG010000081.1 GCA_020024085.1 Christensenellaceae bacterium
GCATATTATATATGTTTTATTTATAAAAAAATATATTTTTAAAATAAATAGTTAAAATAATCACATATATCATTGCAAAAGTGATTTAAATATTATATAATTAAGATGTCAAAATTTTTTGAATTTTAGGAGGAAACTAATGGATAAGCTAGAGGTTATTGACAAAAACTCTGACAAAATGCTTGGCGCATCAAAAAATATTCGTTCTTTTATAGATACACTTGTTGATGAAAATTCTTTTGTTGAAACAGATGTATTTATGGCAGGACCAACCTATATTGATGGTACTGAAGCACTTGGAGAGGGTGTTGTAACAGGTTATGCATACATTGCTGGTTCACCAGTTTGTATAGTAGCTCAAAATTATGATGTTTTGAAAGGCAGTATGAGTGTTACTCATGCTAATAAGATTTCTAAAACATTAGATAGAGCTCTACATACTCATATACCTGTTATTTCTATTATTAGTTCTAATGGTGCAAGATTGGGTGAAGGAGTAGCTGTTTTAGAAGGATATTCAAAAATCATTAAAAAGGCTAACTTGTTAAAGGGACATGTTCCACATATTGCAGTTGTAGATGGACCAGCTGTTGGCTTAATGAGTGCATATGTTAATACTTGTGACTTTGTGTATTTGAATGATAAGAAGGGTTACATTTCTTTAGATGCTCCTCAAGTAATACTTTCAAAGGCAAAATCTTTTGCTGAAAGTAATGTAGCACTTGGTGTAGAGCTTGCAAAAAAGAGCCTTGTTGCAACAGGTTTATATTCTTCACAAGAGGAAGTTTGCAACGAAATTTATAAATTATTTGAATTATTGCTTGATAATGAGAAAGATGTTGAAGATAATCCTAATCGTTTAGCACCTGTTCTAAACAAGACTATTTCAGTAGATAACTTATTAAAGGCTATATATGATAATGGTAAATTTGTTACTTTATTTGCTGAATATGCAAAGGAAGTATCTACTACAATTGGTATCGTTAATGGTGTTACTTGTGGTATTGTTGCTACCGATATCAATGTAAATAATGGATTCTTATCAAAGGCTGGCTTAAACAAAATTAATGAGTTCGTTTATAAGCTTGAAGCATTGAGCATTCCTATGATTACATTAGTTGATTCAAAGGGTATAGATAGTAGCTTGGCTGAAGAGCAAGAGGGTATTAGTAAACTTGCAAGCGAGTTGCTTTCAAACATTGCTTTATCTACAATTTCAAAAGTTGCAGTTATTGTTAATAATGCAGTAGGTTATAGCTATTCTGCATTATGTTCAAAGGCAATTGGTTTTGATTACACACTAGCTTTTTGCGAGAGTTATATCAGCCCACTAAATGCCGATACAGCAATTGAAGTACTTGCAGTAGATGATATTAAAAATGCTGAAGACACAGCTGTTGCAAGAGAAAATCTTGTAAAAGCATATGTTGAAGATGCAGCTAATCCTTATGTTACAGCAAAACAAGGCTTTATTGATAATGTAATTGAGCCTGCTGTTGTTAGACCATATATTATTAGTATATTAAACATATTAATGGGTTATTAAGAGGTAAAGTATGAATTTGATAGGTACATTTTTAGCTAATGCAGCCGACTTTGAAAATATGGCTTATGGCGACAAAATGATGCTTGGTCTAATTGTAACCGGTATAGGAATATTGATGGTATTCGTTATACTTACATTAATAATTTTATCTATAAATCTAATGAATTTGGTTTTGGATAAAATTGTACCAAAAATCAAGTTGCCAAAGAAACAGAAAAAAGAAGATGCAAAGGCTATCGAAAAAGTTGCAGTTCAACCTGCTGAACCAGTATATGAAGAAGTTGATGATAAAAATATTGTCGCTTGCATTACAGCAGCAGTTTATCAAATGTTAGATGATGAGTGTGACGGCAGAAAACCTAATATCTCATTTAGAATTAGTTCAATAAAGAAAGTTAAATAGTGGAGGAATATATTATGCGTAAATTTAAGATTACCGTTGATGGACAACCTTATGTTGTAGAAGTAGAAGAGGTTGCTTCTGATGAAGTAGTAGAAGTTGTAAAACAAGAACCAGCTAAGGTTGCTGTTAAAGCTCCAGCACCAGCTCCAAAGGCAAATGTTGTTAATGGTGGTGTAAAGCTACTTGCTCCAATGCCTGGTACAATTTTAGATTTGAAATTTAAGGACGGAGATACAGTTAAAAAGGGTGATGTTGTAGTTATCCTTGAAGCAATGAAAATGGAAAACGAAGTTGTTGCTAATGCTGACGGTGTAATTAGTTATGCTGTTGCAAAGGGTGCAACTGTTGCTACTGGTGATACAATAGCTACATTATAATCTGGAGGCACAAATGAATTCAATGATGTTTTTGGCTGGTCCGGGTGGATTTGTCGAAACTCTTTCTAACCTATGGCAGAGTACAGGTTTTATAACAGGTGGTAGTGCTGTTCAAATCGTATTAAAGGTTTGTATGATGTTGCTTGCTTGTTTCTTTGTATATCTTGCAGTGGTAAAGAAGTTCGAGCCAAACTTACTGCTTTCAATCGCATTTGGTATGTTTTTAATTAATATTCCGGGTGCTTTTGAAATACTATATCCAGTAAAAAATATAGATACAATAGTTGAGGCTACTGCTAGTAATATACAAATAACCGATGCTATGAGTGCATTACTTGCAAGTGGTAATTCGAGTGATACAGTAGAACTTATTAATTTAATTAATCAATCTTTTGCTGGTAATTTACAAGGGTTGCTTCCTGCAAATGTAATTGCTCAAATTAATGCTAGTTTATCAACTGCACCTGCATCATTTAGTACAATGGGTGATGCTGTAAAGTTTGTTCAAGATATTTATGTAAATACTGCTAATGCAATGGTTACACCAGGTTTATTTGACTTCTTGTTCAAGGGTGTAGAATGGGTTATTTTCCCACCTATTATCTTCCTTGGAATTGGTGCAATGACAGATTTCGGTCCATTAATTGCTAATCCAAAAAGTTTGCTTCTTGGTGCAGCAGCTCAAATTGGTATTTTCTTGACATTACTTGGAGCTCTTGCAATGGGTGATATGTTTACTCCATTCGAGGCTGCAGCAATTGCTATTATCGGTGGTGCAGATGGTCCAACAGCTATCTATGTAACTGCAAAACTTGCTCCTCATATGTTAGGTTCAATTTCTATTGCAGCATATTCATATATGGCACTTGTTCCGGTTATTCAACCACCTATTATGAAACTTCTTACAACAGAGAAGGAAAGAAAAATTAGAATGGAACAAACTAAGCCAGTATCAAAGGCTAAAAAGATAATATTCCCAATACTTGTTACAGGTATTGTAGGTATTATTCTTCCTTCAGCTATGCCTTTACTTGGTATGTTAATGCTAGGTAACTTAATGAAGGAATCAGGTGTTGTTCCAAGACTTGTTGATACAGCATCTAATGCTTTAATCAATATCGTTACAATTTTGTTAGGTTTTACAGTTGGTACAAAGGCTTATGCCCCAGTATTCTTAACTCCTCAAACCTTACTAATTATGGTTCTAGGAATTCTTGCTTTCTCTGTTGGTACAGCTTTTGGTGTACTATTTGGAAAGTTAATGTGCAAATTAGATGGTGGAAAAACAAACCCTCTTATTGGTGCAGCAGGTGTTTCAGCCGTTCCTATGGCTGCTAGAGTTGCCCAAGATGTTGGTAAAAAATCCGACCCAAACAATTACCTATTAATGCATGCTATGGGTCCTAATGTAGCAGGTGTTATTGGTTCAGCAGTTGCAGCAGGAATTCTATTAGCAGTATTCGGTGTTGCTTAATGAATGGAGGAAAAAATGGCAAATAAATTATTAATTACAGAAACAATATTAAGAGATGCTCATCAATCTCATGCAGCAACAAGAATGAGAACAGAAGATATGCTTCCTGTTGCTGATAAATTAGATAAAGTTGGTTATTATTCGTTAGAATTATGGGGTGGTGCTACATTCGATTCTTGCTTAAGATTCTTGATGGAAGACCCTTGGGAAAGATTAAGAAAACTAAAGAAAGCTATGCCTAACACAAAGTTCCAAATGTTACTTCGTGGACAAAACTTACTTGGTTATAAGCACTATGCTGATGATGTTGTAGACAAGTTTATTGAGCTTGCTATCAAAAATGGTATTGATATTATTCGTATATTTGATGCACTAAATGATGTTAGAAACATGGAACAATGTATCAAATCTACCAAAAAATATGGTGGAATGGTAGAAGCTACTATAAGTTATACAACTGGTCCTGTATTTACTATTGACTATTATACCAATCTTGCTGTACAATTAGAAGAGATGGGTGCTGATACAATTTGTATCAAAGATATGGCAGCATTGCTTTTACCATATCAAGCCTACGACCTAATTAAAGCTATTAAAGAGAAGGTTTCAGTTCCAGTACATCTACATACTCATAATACAGCAGGCTGTGGAGATATGGTTTTATTAAAGGCTGTTGAGGCTGGTGTAGATATTGTTGATACAGCACTTAGCCCACTAGGTAATGGTACAAGTCAACCGGCTACTGAGCCACTTGTAGCAACATTACAAGGTACAGAAAGAGACACTGGTCTTGACTTAAAACTTTTAACCGAGATTGCAGACCATTTCAAAACAGTTGCACAACGATTGGAAAAAGAGGGATACTTATCAGAAAAGGTTCTTCGTGTAGATATCAATGCACTTATCTATCAAGTTCCAGGTGGAATGCTTTCTAACCTAATAAGTCAATTAAAGCAACAAAATGCTGAAGATAAATATCGTGAGGTATTAGAGGAAGTTCCTCGTGTAAGAGCAGATATGGGTTATCCACCTCTAGTTACTCCTACAAGCCAAATTGTAGGTACTCAAGCTGTACTTAATGTACTATGTGGCGAAAGATACAAAATGGTTACAAAGGAGACAAAGGACTTATTAAGAGGTAAATATGGTAGATTACCAGTTGAACCTAATGCTGATGTATTAAAACAAATTATTGGCGATACTCCAAGAATTGATTATAGACCAGCAGATGATTTAGAGCCAGAGCTAGATAAATATCGTGAGGAAATGAAAGAGTATTATGAGCAAGAGGAAGATGTATTAAGTTATGCATTGTTCCCACAAGTAGCAAAGAAGTTCTTTGAATACAGAAAAGCACAAAAATACTCACTTGATTCAAGTTTGTTAGACAGGGAAAATAACATTCATCCTGTTTAATATATAGAAAATATGGAGGAAAAAATATGAACAAAAAAGAATTAGTAAATGCTGTTGCAGATAAAGCAGGCTTTACAGCTAAAGATACTGAGGTATTTGTAAATGCTTATATTGATGTATTAACAGAGGCACTTAAGGCAGATGATAAAATCCAACTTGTTGGTTTTGGTTCATTCGAATTAAAATGCAAAGAAGCAAGAGAAGGTTTCAATCCTGCAACAGGCGAAAAAATTACAATTCCTGCTAGTAAGGTTCCAGTATTCAAAGCTGGTAAAGCTTATAAGGATTTGTTTAACTAAAGTTTGTTCCAAAAAAGCAATGGTTTATGCCATTGCTTTTTTTATGCAATTTTATTCCATAATATTGAATGTATTATAT
>JAHHUG010000082.1 GCA_020024085.1 Christensenellaceae bacterium
ATATAAAGTCAATGGTGAGGTTCGAAAAATACTAAATATTATTGATTTTTATTATTTTGCCCGTAAAACGCAAAAAAAAATGATGTATAAAGTTGCTAAATAAAAAAATTTTATAAGTTTTACAAATTTTACTAATAAATGGTAAAATCATATTGTTTACATAGTACATAAAAATTTTTAAGAGGTAAAGGTATGAAAAAATTCTGGTCAAAATTTTTGACCCTAACAATGATTGTAGCAATACTTTCAACTTGTTTAGTTGGACTTGTAGCTTGTGGACCTAAAAAAACCGAACCAGTAGACCCAGTTGCAAATTCAAAATGCGTCAACATTGATATTAACCCTAATATCGACCTTGTAGTTGATGCTGACAATAAAGTTATTGGTGTAGTTGCTAACAATGAAGATGCTGAAAGATTATTAGTTCAAGCAAATATTGCTAACAAAGCAGTACTTAATGTTGATGTAAACACTGCAGTAGATAACATTGTTTCTCTATCTGTTTCAATGGAATACTTAAATAAGGATAACAAAGATGTTAAAATCTTGGCAGTTAATGCTAGTGGTTCTATTGATACAACTTTAGTTAAGGAGTTAGGTGCAAGGGCTGAGGCAGCTGGTAAGGCAGCAGTAGCAAAACTTGATTCAACTAAACAATTTATCGTAGAGACAGTTACAGAGGTTACAAATTCAGTAAATAGAAGATTAGAGGCTGCAAAAGCTGAAATCAATGCTTCTACAGATGAAGCAGCTAAAAAGGCAGCTGAAAACCTAACAGCAGCAAAACTTCTTTTAATGGAAACAGTTGAAGAACTTTCTAATGGTGCAGTAACACTTGTAGAAGCTGTTAAAATGGATGTTGTTGAATTAAATAGAGTTATCTATGAACTAACTCAAGAGATTGGCATTGTTGCTAAAGGTGTTGTAGCTGATATCGAACTTCAAGCTGCAAAAGAGATTGAAAAGGCTGAAGAACTTCTTAATGCTGCATACAAAGATGCATTAAACATTAAGGCACAAACTTCTTTAGTTGCAAAAAATCTTTATGTAGATGCTTGCAATGGTTTAGCTAAAACATTAAATGCTGTTAATGAATTAGTTCAAAAAGCTAAAGAGTATGCTGAAACTGCTCCTAATCCTAATTCATTTGGTCAAAGTGAACTTAACAGAAAGGTAGAAGCTATGGCTGATGAAATTTTCACAGAAGAGCAAGCTGACCAAAAGGCTGCATTTTTGAAATCTTTAGAGAGCAGAACAGAAAAGAGATATACTTATAGGTCAGTTATCGCTGGTGTAGAAAATTATTATGATACACTTGATAAGGATACAGACCACGAAATCTATTTAAAAGTAGAAACAAATTTAGGTTCATTTGAAGGTTCTTTCTCTGCTGATATTGATAAGGAAGGAATTGAAGAGCGTTTACAAAGTGCTTTAGAGTCAGCTCAAAAGAATACTGCAAAAGCTGCTAGAGAAATTGTTAAACTAGCTAATGCTATTAATAAAGTAATCGGTTTACCTGACTTAACATTACCAGAGAATGAGTCATTTACAACATATGACCAACTTGTTAAATTTATGGTAGGTACAATCAATGAGCAAACAGCTAATGTTGAAGTTGCATTTGCAAAATATGTTGATGAGCAACTAAATGAAGAACAAAAGGCAGCAGTTGTAGAATGTCAAAAGCAAATCGACAATGCTAAAGCAACAGCTAAGAAGGCTTATGAAGACCATATCTTATCAAAAATCCCTGTGCCTTATAATGAGGTTGCTTAATTATTAAAATAATTAAATAAAATTAGAAACGGACTTGTTCCGTTTCTTTTTTTATGTAAAATATGACAAAAAGTTGTATATTTAAAGATATTTATTGATAAAACAATTCGTTTATGATATAATTATTAAGTATTTTTAATTATTTTTACAAAATATTATATTAGGAGAGATGAAATGGATTTTATACAAAGTCTAGCTAATAACTGGCAAATGTATGTTCTATGTGGTTCGGTAGTAGCAGTTGTTTTTGCTCAAGCCGTATTTTTCCTTGTTAGAGCATACCGAGAGGGTGTTAAGATAGGTATGGGAAAGTCAGTACTTAACAAAACTATCACATCTAGTATGATATTCTCAATTTTGCCATCAATTAGCATTTTGGTAGGCGTATTTGCTTTGTCAGGAAGCCTAGGTATTCAACTTCCTTGGCTTCGACTTTCAGTTGTTGGAGCATTACACTACGAAGTAACAGCAGCAAATGTTGCTATTCAAGCTGTAACTGGCACATCTTTGCAATTAGGTGACCCAGGTCTTGTAATAACATCACAAATGTTTGCTACAATTTCATTAATTATGACAGTTGCTATTTTGGGTGGTTTCTTAACAGTACTTTTATTCTTCCAAAAGATTGATAAGGGTGTAAAAAAGGTTACTACAAACAATCCAAAGGTTGGTAATGTAATTTTTGCAGGTATGTTTATTGGACTTATTTGTTCATATGTTTCTGCTGGTTTCTCAAAACTTATCTTCCCAGTAATGAAAGATGGAGTTGTGGTTTCACCAGCATCTCCAATCCCTCTAATTGCTATGGCAGTAAGCTTTGGCGTTGCATTTATTTTGTATTTCATTGAGAAAAAAGGCAAACAAGATTGGTTAAAGAATTTCTCTATCTCAATCAGTATGCTTGCTGGTATGGGCTCAGCTTTACTATGCTCATTGTATATGTAGGAGGTTATTATGGACGAGAATAAAACAACAGTTGTAGAAAATCCTGTAACTTTAGATGATTACAAGTATAGTAATATCAGTCAAGAGATTACAAAATACGATAAACATATGCACCTAGTAGGTAAATTGTGGATGGGTGGAATTTTGATTTTACTTCTTTCTGTTCCATTCATTATTGCAGCAATTTTCCAAACAACCATTGATTTTAATGTTTTCACAAAAGGTGAAATTTGGGTTTTGATTATTTCACAATATGTCGGTGCTATTGCAGAAGTATTTATTTATTGTGGTATGCTTGGTAAAGGTGGTAGCTATATTGCCTTTGTTACTGGTAACCTATCAAACCTTAAGATACCTTGTGCACTTAATGCTATAGATATCGCAGGTACAAAAACTGGTACAAAAGAGAACGAAATTATTAGTACTATTGCAGTTGCTTCTTCTTCAATTGTAACTACAATTATGATTGTTATTGGTGTTGCAGCATTTGCACCACTTCAACCAATTTTCAGTAATCCAGTATATCAACCAGCATTTGGTAGTGTAGTATATGCATTATTTGGTGCTATGCTAGTTAAATATGTTATTGAGTATCCAAAACTATTTGTTTTACCATTCGCAATTGCAACAATTATCGGTTGTTGTTGGCAAAGTGTTGGTGGTAATGTAATGATTATGATGATTGTTTGTGCAATCATTTCTATGGGTACAGGACTTGTGTTATTAAAATTAAAGAAGATTTAGGAGAAAATTATGTGTTTGCTTATTAAGACTTTGACTATGAAAAAACCTGCCAAGGATAATGGAGCATTAATAGATAATTATACTCCCGATACAAAAAGAATAGAGGAAAATCTTAGCCAAATGGTACAAATCAAGACAGTTTCTACAAACGAAAACACTTATCTTGATAATATGTACAAAATGCACGATTATGTGCTTGCTAGATTTACCAATATTGCTAAAGTTTGCGAACTTAAAGATTATAATGGTGGTATGATGATTCGTTGGGCAGGTAAAACTGACCATAAAAAACCACTTGTACTTATGAGCCACCTAGATGTTGTACCTGCTTATGGCGAGTGGGAGAAAGATGCTTTTTGTGGCGAGATTAAGGACGGCATTATTTGGGGTAGAGGTACAGTTGATACCAAAGGTCCTCTTAGTGCAGAACTTGAGGCAGTAGATAGCTTAATCGGAGAAGGTTTCGAGCCAGAACAAGATATTTACATTTTGTCTTCTAGTAGAGAAGAACTTGGTGGCGATGATGTTCCTGAAATGGTTAAGGACTTTGAAAAGGACGGCATTGTCCCAGCAATCGTACTTGATGAGGGTGGTGCTATTATGGACGGCTCTGGTGTAATGCCTGGTATGAAGGGCAGATATGCTATGGTTGCTCATAGTGAAAGAGCTAGTACAAAAATTCTTGTTAAGGCAGAAAAATTGCCAGGTAAACCAGCTCCAGCACTTCGTATTGCAGACTTTACAAAGGCTTGTTCAAAGGCTAAAATTGGTAAAAGAGAGTTCCCACCTCTTGTTATGGAGATGTTTAATACTCTTGCACCATATATGCCATTCCCACTTAAGTTTTTGTTTGGCAACCTAAATGTGTTCAAGGGACTACTATGTAATGTTATCCCAAAGGTAAGCCCAGAGGCTGCTGCAATGATTGGTGCAACTGTTGGATTTACTCACCCTACTGATGAATATACAAAAGATTTTGTAATGGGTGAGACAGCTACAATTGTAAACTTGATGTTTACTCCATTTGTAAATGAACAAGAGTGTATTGATGATATCGAGGCACTTGCTAAAAAATTTGACCTTACAATTAAGGTTGTTTCAACAAGACCTACACCACCAGCAGAAAAAACTGGCACTGATGCATACAACTATGTAAAGTCAATTAATGATAGATTGTTTGATGATGTTGTTACAGCACCATTTGCATTATTTGGTGGTACTGATGCAAGACACTTTATTGGCAAGGCAGATGCAGTGCTTAGATTTGCACCTATTTACATCAGCCCAGAGGAGTTCAAGACTTTCCATAATCCAAACGAAAGAATTTCTTGTAAATCTATTCACGATGCAGTTAGATTCTATCGTGAATTTATTGTAGGATATAAAAAATAATTATATAAGAGGTTATTATGAAAACTTTTAAGATGCAAATAGCAGGTTTAGAAAGAGAATTACCTATTTGTGAGGTAAACGAACACTTAGATATAGCAGCTTTTGTAATGTTTTCTGATGTAGAAATGACAGTTAGAGCAGCCGAAGAATTACTTAAAAAGGCTCCAGAACACGACATTATACTTACTGCTGAATCAAAAGGTATTCCACTTGCTTATGAAATGGCAAAACAAGAAGGCAAAAATTATGTTTTAGCTCGTAAATCAGCAAAATTATATATGACAGAGCCTATCGAAGTAAAGGTTAAATCTATCACAACAGCAAAAGTTCAATCATTATATATTGATAAACTTGATAAGGAAAAACTTGATGGAAAGAGAGTGCTTATTGTTGATGATGTTATTTCTACTGGCGAATCTCTTGCTGCACTTGAGGAGCTTGTTGCACATACTGGTGCAAAGATTGTTGGTAAAATGGCAGTTCTTGCTGAGGGTGATGCTGCTGAAAGACACGATATCATCTATCTTGAAAAGTTGCCACTATTTTTTAAGTAAAATATAACAAGTTATTAATATAATAAAAAGGGTATTTGTTACCCTTTTTTTATTTTAAAATTTTTTAGATTGCATTCTTTTATAATTACCATAACTAAATCAAAATTTATTGTATTTTTTACC
>JAHHUG010000083.1 GCA_020024085.1 Christensenellaceae bacterium
GCTTGATGTTATTTACAAGTGCACCTAGCAATCTATGATAATCTATTCCATCATGATTATAAAATTCTCTATCTTCCGTTATTAAAAATGCCATTTTAATATTTTCGGGAATTTCATCTGGCAAAACTATATTTGAATAATATTTTGCCGTAATATCATTATTAAACCTATCGAATATCTGCAAATTTTGATAACTTAATGGTAATTTACTGATTTTAAGTGAAGAATCACTTGTAACACTCAAATAATAACTCAAAAATACAATTAAACATATTACCAATAGTATCACAAATATTTTTATAATATTTTTAAATATTCTCTTACCTTTACTACTTGTCATAGTATTATTATTAACTTTTAAATAAATATTATTATATTGAGTGGTTTCTTCTTGAAAAAATAACGAAAAAATAGTATAATTTTTAAGTGGAGGCTAGAATGAAAAAATATACAATTATAACTTATGGATGCCAAATGAATGTGCACGAATCGGAAAAAATTGCAGGAGCTTTAGAGGAAAGAGGTTATGTAGAAAATGCAGATGAAACAACTAGCGATGTAGTTGTATTCAATACCTGTTGCATTAGAGAAACAGCCGAGCAAAAGGCTATGGGCAATATCGGTGCATTAAAACAAATTAAAAAGAAAAATAAAAATATGGTAATTATCGTTAGTGGTTGTATGTCACAACAAAAAGGATACGACAAACTACTAAAAGAAAAATTCCCATTTATAGATATAATTGTTGGTACAACAAATCAAAGTAAAATCGGTGAGCTTCTTGATGAATATTTATTAAAACATAAGAAAATTGCTCAAATCGACAACACTGAAAAACCTGAAATCGTTGAAGTTAAATCAATCGCAAGGACAAGCTATCCTCACGCTTGGGTAAATATTACATACGGTTGCAACAACTTTTGCACCTATTGCATTGTACCTTATGTAAGAGGTAGGGAAAGAAGCAGAAACTACAAAGATATCCTTAACGATATCAACAATTTACTAGACCAAGGATACAAAGAAATTACATTGCTTGGTCAAAATGTAAACTCTTATGGTAGCGACCTTGATGATGGAATAGACTTTGCATTCTTACTTGGCGAAATTGCAAAAATTGATAGGAAATTTAGGTTAAGATTTATGACCAGTCACCCAAAGGACCTAAATGAGAAAATTTTGGATATTATGGCTAGTTGTCCTAATATGTCAAAATGTATTCATCTTCCTTGTCAAGCAGGTAGCAGTAAAGTTTTAGCCGCAATGAACAGAAGATACACAAAGGAGCATTACTTACACCTTGTTGAAATGATAAGAGAAAAATTGCCTGAATGTGCTATTACTACTGATATTATGGTAGGTTTCCCAACCGAAACAGAAGAAGACTTTTTGGATACACTTGACCTTGTTGAAAAGTGTAGATTTAGCAGTGCATTTACCTTCATTTACTCAAGAAGAAAGGGTACTATTGCTGATAAAATGGAACAAATTCCTTATAAAATCAAGCAAGAAAGAATCAGTAGGTTAATCAAACTTCAAAACCAAATTACTGCTGAAATTTCTGATACATATCTTGGCAAAACTGTCGAAATTTTGGTAGATTGTATAAATAATAAAAAATCTGGTGTTGTTTGTGGTAGAACCGACGACAACAAACTTGTAAATGTTAAAGGCGACGAAAGTTTAATTGGTCAATTTATTAATGTAAAAATTACCGATGCTAAAATGTCTGCTTTATATGGAGAAATAGTGGAGTAAATATGAACGAAAAACTTTCACCAATGATGGAACACTACTTAAGTGTAAAAGAAAAATATCCTGACACCATTGTTTTTTATAGACTTGGTGACTTTTATGAAGTATTTTTTGAAGATGCAAAAGAAGTTTCTAAACTACTAGATTTAACATTAACTGGTAGAGCTTGTGGTTTAGCCGAAAGAGCTCCTATGTGTGGCGTACCATATCACGCAGTTGATAAATACATCAGCAAACTTGTTGAATGTGGTAAAAGAATAGCTATTTGCGAGCAACTAAGTGAGCCAAACGGCAAAACTATGGTAGAAAGAGATGTTATCCGTGTAATTAGTGCAGGAACAGTTATTGAGGATAATATGCTTGATGCGAAAAAAAACAACTATCTTGCATCGGTATTTGTTGATAAAAAAATATCAGGTGTTGCTTGGTGCGATATGTCAACAGGCGAATTTTACCTAACAGAACTATCAAACGAAAGCAACTACCACTTATTAGAGGATTTCATTTATAGCTTTAGCCCAAGTGAAATCATTTGTAATAAAGAAGCTAAAGATATTCTTAACAACTTTGGTGCAGTAAAAATGGGTAATATGCCACAAGCAAACGAATATTATGAATGGGCATTCAACTATCAAACTGCAAAGAAAAACTTAATAAAACAATTTAATGTAGCAACCCTTGATAGCTTTGAAATTTCTGACAAAAAACAAGCTATTGTAGCAGGTGGTGCATTAATAGATTACTTAATAGAATCGCAAAAAAGAAGCCTAAATCAAATAAATACAATCAAATATATCAACAAAAATGAATATTTAACACTTGATTATAAGGCAAGCCTAAATTTAGAATTATTTGAAACATTACATACCAAAAAGAAAAAAGGTAGCTTAATTGGAGTACTTGACCATACTGAAACAGCTATGGGAAGTAGAGAATTAAGAAAATGGATAGAACAACCTTTAAGAAACGAAGCATATATAAACGATAGGCTTGATGCAGTTGAAGAACTAAATCAAAACACAAGCATTTCAAATGATTTAATTGCTGAATTTAAGTATATTCGCGACCTTGAAAGATTAGCTGGAAAAATTGCTTTTGGTTCAGTTATGCCTAGAGATTGCTTATCTATTAGAGAATCTTTACAAATCTTACCAGAAGTTAAAAACACCGTTTCTTCACTAAAGAGTTCTTTATTTGCTAGTATTATAGAACAGTTTGACTGTTTGGAAGATGTTAATCAATTATTAACAAATGCTATCAATCCAAACGCACCATTACTACTAAAAGATGGTGGCTTTATAAAAGATGGCTTTAATAATGAACTTGATAACTATCGAAACATTAATACTAATGCAAAAACTATGCTTGCAGAAATCGAAAATAAAGAAAAAGAAGAAACAGGTATTAAAAATCTAAAAATTGGATTTAACAAAGTTTTTGGTTATTATATTGAAGTATCAAAATCAAATATTAGCGATGTACCATATCGTTATGTGAGAAAACAAACACTTACAACTGGCGAAAGATTTATTACTGACGAACTTAAACAACTAGAAGATAAAATCCTTAATGCAGAAGAAAACGCAATAAATCTTGAGTTAAAGTTATATCACGAAATAGTAGCAGTTTTAAGAGAAAATGTTACAAAACTACAACTTTGTGCAAAGATTATCAGTATTATTGACTGTTTGAATAGTTTTAGTATTGTTAGTAAACAAAACAACTACATTAGACCAATTATTAATAATAAAGTATCTAGTTTGAATATCGAAGATGGTAGACACCCCGTAGTTGAGGAATTAGCAGGCTCACAAAACTTTGTTCCAAACGATACAACACTAACAAAAGAAGACAACATTATGGTAATTACTGGTCCAAATATGGCAGGTAAAAGCACTTATATGAGACAAGTTGCTTTGATTGCATTAATGGCACATATGGGTTGCTTTGTTCCAGCAAGCTATGCTGAAGTACCTATTATGGATAGGATTTTTACCCGTATCGGTGCAAGCGATGACTTAACTGTTGGTCAAAGTACCTTTATGGTCGAAATGGTAGAAGTTGCTACTATCCTTAATAATGCCACTGAAAAAAGTTTATTAATCCTTGATGAAATTGGTAGAGGAACATCAACATTCGATGGATTAAGTATTGCTTGGGCTGTTATGGAATATATTGCAAAAAATATTGGGGCATATACTTTATTTGCAACACATTATCACGAACTTACAGAGCTTGAAGGTAGACTAAAGGGTGTAAAAAATTATCGTATATTAATTAAAGAACTTAATGATGACATAATTTTCCTACACAAGATAGCTAGAGGTGGAGCAAACAAATCTTTTGGTATTGAAGTTGCATCACTTGCAGGCGTTCCAAAAGATGTAATTAAACTTGCAAAAAAATACAATAAAGCAATTGAAAAAACCAATATCAATATGCAACTAGATAAACCTGAGGAAGCAAAGCAAATGACATTATTTGTAGATTCAGTAGAAAGTGAAGTTGTAAAAGTTCTTAAAGAAACAAATGTAAACAATATCACACCTATTCAAGCACTTGCTATACTTGAAGACTTAAAATATAAGGTAGAAGAATAATGAAAATTAATCTATTAGATAGTTCCGTATACAATAGAATATCTGCTGGTGAGGTCGTTGAAAGACCTTCTTCAATCGTAAAAGAACTTGTAGAAAATAGTATTGATGCTGGAGCCACCGATATAACAATTAGCATTCAAGGTGGAGGAATAACATCAATTAATATTATTGATAACGGTATCGGTATTGATAAAGAAGATATTAAAAATGCATTTTTACCTCATGCTACAAGCAAAATTGAAAGCATTGATGACCTTGACACAATTTCAACATTAGGTTTTAGAGGTGAAGCACTACCATCTATTGCAAGTATTGCAATGGTTACCTTAAAAAGTAAAACAAGTAATAGTGATGTAGGTAAAATGGTTGAAATTCATGCAGGAGAAATTGTAAGTGAAAAAGAATGTGCTATGAATACGGGTACAAATATCCTTGTTGAAAATATATTTTTCAATACACCTGCAAGAAGAAAATTCTTAAAATCAACTAAATCAGAGGAGAAGTATATATCAAATCTTGTTTCAAGATTAATTATGACAAATCCTAATATATCATTTACCTATTATGCTGATAATAAAAAGATATACCAAACATTTGGTAGCAATCTTTTAGATGCCGTAGAAACCATATATGGCAAGGAAACTACTTCAAATTTGATTGAAATCGAGAATACTTTTGGCAATTATCAAATAAAAGGTTACATCGGCAACTACAATTATTCTAAAGGAAATAAAACATATCAAACCATAATTATTAATAATAGATTTGTTCAAGATACCACCATTTCAACAGCTGTTGCAACGGCTTATGGCGAAAAGTTAATGAAAAGAACCTATCCATTTTTTGTGTTAGAGCTTGTAATTCCTTTTGACCAAGTCGATGTAAATGTTCATCCTGCAAAAACTGAAGTAAGGTTTGTTGATGAAAGAAAAATATTTAGTTTTGTTTATCATTCTGTACAAGATTGTTTGATTAATAATGAAATGAAATCAAATAAATTTGTAAATATCCAAATAGAAGGTAGCGACACT
>JAHHUG010000084.1 GCA_020024085.1 Christensenellaceae bacterium
ATATTGTTAATTTTGCTTTTTTTATTATATATAATAAATATTTTTTTATAATATATACCTATTTATTATAGGGTTTTTCACTTGTTTTATTGATATTTTATGAAAATTTGAAAATTATAGGGATTTGTAACCACCATTTATTTATGCAAAATAAATGGTTTTATGCTTAAAATAAGCACTTTAATCCCTTTATATGCATATAATAGCAAAAAAATGCAAAAATTTTATCAAATATTTAAAAATTTTTAATTAAAGTGGTTGCAAGTGGTTAAAAAATAGTCTATAATATGGTTACGTAGGTAGATGTATGTTTGTAGGAAATTTTATTCATCAAATCGACTCAAAAGGTCGCATAAGAGTACCAGCCAAATTTAGAAAAGATATAGGCGAAGAATTCACCATTTTGAAGGGTGATAATGGTTGCTTAAAATTTTATTCTAAAGAAGAGACTGAAAACCTATATAAACGACTAAATCAAGTACCTATAACTAATAAAGATGGAATGAGGGCTGTAAGAAAGATTATGTCTAGTGCATATATTCCAGAGGAAGATGGTCAAGGTAGATTTGTTTTGCCAGCTGAATTAAGAAACTTTATGCATGCAACAAAGCAAGTTATTTTTATCGGTCTTGGCAATACTTTTGAATTGTGGGATTATGACAGATGGCAAGAGTATTCTGGCGAAGATGATGATGCTAGCTTTGATGAAAATCTACAATGTCTTGCAGAGTACGGTTTTTAGTTATGGAATTTAAGCATATATCAGTTCTAAAAGATGAGTGTATCGAAAACCTTAATATAAAACCAGATGGTATTTATATTGATGGTACTCTTGGTAGAGGTGGTCACTCGGAAGAAATATTAAAAAGGTTATCTTCTGGCAAATTAATTGCTGTTGACAAGGATATAGAAGCAATCAATACAGCTCAAGAAAGACTTAAGGAATACGGAGATAAGTTGATACTTGTTCACGATGATTTCAAAAATTTGATTGATGTTCTTGACGGATTAAGTATTGATAAAATTGATGGAGTACTACTTGACCTAGGTGTTAGTAGCTACCAAATTGATAATCCTGAAAGGGGCTTTTCTTATAGATATGATGCAAAACTAGATATGAGAATGGACCAAAGTCAATATTTAACAGCTTTTAATGTTATTAACGAATATAACGAAGCACAACTTGCAGATATATTCTTTAAGTATGGAGAGGAGAAGTTTTCAAAAAGAATCGCAAGAAATATTGTAGAGTATCGAAACAAACAAAGTATTCGTACTACAAAACAACTTGTAGATATTATTGAAAAATCACTTCCAGAAAAAGAACTTCACAAGGGTTCACACCCAGCAAAAAGAGTATTCCAAGCTGTAAGAATTGAAGTAAACCAAGAACTTAAGGACCTAGATAAAATTATCCAAGATTTAGCTTTAAGGTTAAAAGTTGGTGGAAGAATGTGTGTAATCAGTTTCCATTCTCTTGAGGATAGAATTGTAAAGCAAGCATTCAAATATCTAGAGTTAGATTGTATTTGTGACAAGTCAGCTCCTATTTGTACTTGTAACAAACGACAAGATGTAAAGATTATTACAAAAAAACCTATACTTCCAAAAGAGGAAGAACTAGAATATAACAAACGTGCACAAAGTGCAAAATTAAGAGTAGTAGAAAGAATTTAGAATATATTTAATTATTTTGAATATAATTAAGGTGGTGGGGATATGTTAACAATTCAAAGAAATAATACAGACGAAAAAAGAAAAAAGGCTTATTCAGCTAATAGACCAACTCAAGAATTTAGAACTTTAGATGAGGACTATCAAGATACTTTAGAGCGTAATCAAGCCAAAAGAGAAGATGATTTATGGGGAAGACTAAACCAAACTTCTGATGCCACCGATTCTATGAGATATGAAACCCCACAAAGAGATTATTCTAGAGAGTATGATAGAGAAAGAGACTATACTAGAAATTATAGTAGAGAAAGAGATTATGCTGGTTACGAAAACCATCAAACTTCTGGATATATTAGAGAGGAAAATGTAAAAGATTTACCACTTTATAATACCGAAGCTTCTACAAGTAGTATGGCAATGAAAAAATACAGCATTAAGTCTGAAAAGAAAAAGTCTAATGTTGTTGGCAAGATTATTCTTGCTTGTTACATCGTAGTAGTAGCTTTAGTTGCAACACTTGTAATAGTTGATTCTACAATCAAAACTTCTGCAGCAACTTCAACCGTTGTAGAAAATGAATCTACTATTCCTTACATTCAACAAGAAACTAATGAAAGTACAAACTGGTTTGATACTCTATGTGATTGGTTTTCAAGAGTTGCAGGTGACTAATGCTTGACCCAACTGCATTGTATCAATAATACAAAAGATATTGATAATTTTATGCAAGTGGGGAATTAAATGAACAAAAAGAATCAGAATATAAATTTCACTCCTTCGAGAAGGTTATTAACGATTACATTGTTAATAACCTTTCTTTTTATTTTTGTAATATCAAAATTGATGTATGTGCAGGTAATTAGCAGTGAAAAATTGCAAGTAAAAGCCTTTGACCAATGGACTAGAGAACTTCCACTAAAGGCAAATAGAGGAAATATTGTAGATAGCAATGGTGTAAAACTTACCGAAAATTTATCGTTATATTCGGTTTATGTAAGACCAAATGCAGTAAAAAATCCCGTTGAGGTTGCCAAGGTTTTAGCTACATATTTATCGCTTGATTACAAAAAATTGTATGAAAAAATTACAACTCAAAAATCATCGGAAATTACCATAAAAAAGCAAGTTCCAAAGGAAATCATGAAAGAACTTGCATCAAAAAAACTCGATGGAGTGTACTTTTCTACCGATATAAAAAGATATTATCCATATGGTGATGTACTTAGTCAAGTGCTAGGTTTTACAAATGTTGATGCTACTGGTCAAACGGGTATTGAAGCATATTACAATAAATATCTAATGGGATTAGATGGTAAAAAGCTGACTGAAACTGACCTTATTGGTCAACAAATTAATGGTGGAAATTTGTATATTCCAGCTGTTGATGGTTGTGATGTTAGGATTACGATTGATATCAATATTCAAAAGTTTGTAGAAAAAATCGTAAAGGAAACTTACTTAATCAAAGAGGCAAAAAGGGTAAGTTGTGTAGTACTAAACCCTAAAAATTCGGAGATACTGGCAATGAGTGAAGTACCTAGTTTTGACCTAAACGAAGTACCAAGAGACAATATTCCTGAACTATTCAAAATGAGCAAAAATAATCTAGTATCCAGTGTTTATGAGCCTGGTTCGACATTTAAAATCATTACTTCTGCTATTGGAATTGAAAATAATGTTTTTCCTGATGACCATAAGTTTTATTGTAATGGTAGTAAAATTGTAGATGGAGATAAGATTAGATGCTGGAAATCCAAGGGACACGGAGAGCAGACTTTTAGTGATGGTGTAAAAAATTCGTGCAACTGTGTATTTATGGAAACGGCACTAAAAACTGGTGTTGATACATATTACAAGTACCTAGAAAAATTTGGAATACTAAACAAAAGTGGAGTTGATATGGTGGGCGAGGCAAGTGCAATTTACTTAAAGCCCGAAACGGTAAAAACTGTTGACCTTGCAAGAATTGGTTTTGGGCAAGCAATAGCAGTAACTCCATTATCATTGATTAATAGTGTAGCAACTGTAATAAATGGTGGAATAAACCATACACCACATATTGTAAAAAATATTTACGACCCAAACCTAAATAAATATGCATATAAATATGAGGAAAAAAACGACCGAAGAGTAATCAGCAAGTCTACAACCGATAAACTTTTGCCTATGCTTGAAAGGGTTGTAACCGAGGGAAGTGGTAAACCTTGCTACATTCCAGGATATAGGATAGGTGGCAAAACTGGTACTGCTCAAAAATATGAAAATGGTAGTATCGCAAGAGGTAAATATATTTCATCATTTGTCGGTTTTGCACCACTTTTAGACCCTGAATATTTGGTACTTTTTATAGTAGATGAGCCACAAGGTTTGTATTATGGTAGCCAAGTTTGTGCACCACCTGTTGGAGAGTTATTTCAAAATATATTCAACTATAAGTCGATTAGTCCAGAGTTTACCGAAAAAGACTTTGAAGTAATTGGAGAAAAATTCGCAATGCCAAATATTATTGGTATGGACTATAACGAAGCAAGATATTTAATGTATAAATTAGGTTTGCATTACGAAGTAGATGGAGATGGGGACAAAATTATCAATCAATATCCTCAAGAAAACACAATGATTGACAAAAGATATTCTGTAATGTTGTACACATAAGGGATATATAAAAATTACTTAGCATAAAATATAATAGATTTCATTTACAAAAGATAGCTATAAGGAGAAATTATGAAATTATTAGACATTGTAAATGGAATGGAATACAAAATTATAGGTAAAATTGAACTAGATATCGTTACTATTGAAATTGATAGCCGAAAAGTAGATAAAAACACTATGTTTATCTGCTTGGAAGGTGAAAATTTTGATGGTAACGATTTTATTTTTGATGCAATTAGAAGTGGTGCATCGGTAATTGTAACTGAAAACGAAAATTTTAGATGTAAAGATGTAACGGTTGTTTATGTAAAAGATACAAGAAAGGCATACTCTTTGTTTTGCAATAATTTTTTCGAAAATCCTGATAAAAAAATGAAAATGATTGCAGTTGTTGGCACAAACGGGAAAACTACTACTACATATATTTTGCAATCCGTTTTATTAAAGGCAAATAAGAAAGTTGGTGTAATAGGTACACTTGGAATTGATATTTACGGGCAGAAAATAGATAACAGTTTTACTACTCCTGATTGTTTTGAGTTAAATAAATATTTGTATCAAATGCAAAAAAAGGGTGTAGAGTATGTAGTTATGGAACTTTCTGCTCATGCAATTTTTTATAACAAAACCTACGGAATTGTTTTTGATTATGCGATACTTACAAACTTTAGTGAAGACCATTTAGACTTTTTTGAGGATATGTATAGCTATTGTATGACAAAACTATCTTTTTTTAACTCGGATAATGTGATTGTTTCTATTATCAATGCAGATGATTTACTAGGAAAAGCAATTTTAACAAATAATATAAAACTAATTAGTAACAAATACGATAAAAAAGAGGGTAGTACTAGGTTTTTTAGTGAAAAAAATTAAAATATTTGTAGTATCTTTTTTGATATGAATTATTTTCAAATAT
>JAHHUG010000085.1 GCA_020024085.1 Christensenellaceae bacterium
ATATTTTTAATAAAAAAGGAGAAGTATTCCTCTCCTTAATATTTTATTTATGCAGCAGGGACATTTGGGATTTTATTGATTAAGTTAATCAAATCCTCGATTGTGCAATCACCTAAAGTCTTAGGTCTTGTTGTACCACCCTCGGTCACTGTTCCACCAACTTGTTTATCCAAATCAACGGTATTTGGAAGCATACCCCAACTCTTTAATTCGATAAGTTTAGCATTATTCATAACTGTTTGAATATCTTTATCAATGGTTTTAATAGAGGTATTTGGGCATTTATTAACAAGATGGTCAAGGAAAGTGCCTTTTTGAACTGTCATAACATCAGTTAATTTTAAGTTTTCAACAGCCTTGTCGATACTTGAACTCATATCCTTAATAGGTTTATCTGCAAGTCCCATTTTGTACAACAAAGATGTTTCAGGAACAACCATTACATCGCTAAGTTTTGCATTATCCAACGCACCATTAATATCTGTTCCAATAGTTTTGATTGGTCTATCTATTAAAGGAACCTTTTTTATTATTCCATTTTCCTCAACATCAACAGTCAATTTTAGTAATAAATTGTTTTTGTCGTTTACCCTATCAATATTCATTACATCATCAAGAGTAAAAGTATCAAACTTTGATGAGATATTTGCAATAGGTTCATTTTTTAATGCCTTTAAGAATTTTGGAGATGCTTCGGTAATAGTGATAACATCGCCAAGCTTAACAGTATTAAATGCATTACTTAATATTTGGTGAGCATTAGGACCTGTTAAATCTGCAATGGTTACATCTTTTAATGAGTTAAGTATTGCTGACTTGCTAGGTTTTTCTGGTGTGATACCAGCAATTTCTCCAATAGTTAATTGATTAAACAAGGTGTTATCCTTCAAGTCGTTGATTGTATAACCCTTAATCTTCTCAAGCAATGGACTTGCTGTATTTGTATGGATAATATCGCCTATCTTCATATTCATAATAAAGTTGATTACAAATTTAGGGTCCTTTGCGTTTTCCGGAGTTGGCACATAATTTGGATTTTCAAGTAATGTGCAACCTGCAAGTTTAACAAGAAGTGGGTCAGTACCAGGCTTTGTAACATCAATGAAATCTCCAATTGTTAGTGCCGAAATATTTTTGAATATTGGTATTAACTTTTCTTCGTTTCTATTATCTGCAAATAGAGGAATGTTTGGCAATATATCCGGATTAATTGCTTTTAGGTTTTTTATTTTGATATTATTAGTAATTTCTCCAAGAACGGCTGTTGTATTGCTAGCAATTTCATTGATTGATTTATTTAGCATAGGACCAATCATATCCTGCATATTTGAATCAAGTGTTACCTTTGCAACCATTAGTACATCATTAACCTTTAATTCCTTTACACCATTTGAAAGATTACCAATAGTACAAGTTCTTAAGCTATCAAAAGATGTATTATCCTTTGGAATACCCAGTTTCTCCTTTATCGTAGAGAAAATATTAATACCCAAGGCAGTTTCAATATCTAGTACACTCTTTGTAGGCAAGTTTGAAAAAGCACTTCCTATTGCTTGACCTGCTTGTATAATAGGTTGATTAATAATATCCATATTTTGCACTTCTGGTGGAAGACCAGGTACCATTCCAGTAAAAGCAGATACTGGTACACAAAATACTACACATACCACTGCAATCACAACAACTACAAGTGCTGTGAAAAAGCCTGATAAAAATTTTAGCATACTCTACCTCCCAAAGACAGATGCAATAAGCTGATTCAACACATTATTGTCTATTAACCATTTACCTATTGTTGAAGTAGCAATTTGATTTGTTAGTTGCTCTACTCCTGCAAAATCCATACCTGCAACAAAATTAACAATCCACAAACCAACCAAAATAAACAAAGCAGATTTTACAAACATCAACACTGCACCTAATAATTTATCTAGCCACTTTACAAGTTTCATTTTTTCAAACAATGCTTGAAGTAGGTGGTCTATAATAAAAAATACAATTTTTAATATAATCAACATTGCTACAAATGAGATTGCAACTAATATTAATTTTGTAAGTACGGGTGTTACAATTTCAAGAAAACTTTTTGCTCCATCTACAAAAATTGCATCAGTTTTTCCCTTAAGTATCATAGGTGTAATTAGTATCACTATTTTTACAATAGGCGAAGCTGGCACGCTAGCAAGTGCCTCTTGTAAAGTTTGAGTACCTAGATAATAAACATCATTTACCTTATCATACAATAATGGCAACTTAAATAAATCTCCACCAGCATTAGATAAACTAGCAGATAAACTGTTTTCCAAACTTGCTCCAGCAGATGTTGTATATAGAGCATTACCAATGACAGTACACAACAATGCTGATATGGTAACAATCAGTATAAAAGATTTTCTTATTGACTTTGAAAAGCCTCTTAAAACTCCCCACAAAATACCAAATATTACTATTAAACAAATTGTAAGGTCCAAATAATTGACTGTCATAAAAGTGTTGTCCTCCATTCTTTTTCTTATGTAAATTATACCATAGTAATCGAATTTTAATTACCTTAAATAAATAATATTTTATTTCATCACAAAAATTCTATATTAAATTATACACTTATTACAAGTTATTTTCTAATTTTAGGATATTTTTTTAATTTTGGGTAATAATTCAACCGAGGTATAAATATGAATAAACAAATAGTATTTTTATGTGTTGGTTCTTCAAAACTAACCGGTGATAGCCTTGCACCAATTATAGGCGACAAATTAATTGAAAGCAACTTACCTTGCTATGTATATGGTACAACTAATAGCAATGTTAACAGAAAAAACATTGATAATTACATTGATTTTATTAGCAAAGTACACCCTAATTGCATACTTATTACTATTGATGCAGGTTTAAGCAAAACCATTCCAGTTGGCTCTGTTAAGGTTTCAAAGGGGGGAGTTACTCCTGGTGGTGCAATTTTTCCTAAAAGTAAAAAAATAGGAGATATTGGTATTCTTGGGGTGGTAAATTACTACGATAATGACATAATCAAAGCTTTAAGTGTGGTAAATGAGGCTTTTATCCTCGACTTTAGTGATTACATTGTAAATCTTATCAAAAAAAGTTATCCTTCAATTTCAAATATTAATTAACTGTGCAAAAAAAAGAGTTGTTAGTTTTGCCTCTATATGATATAATCTATTATACTAATTTTATTTACAAATTAAACGGAGGCTATTTTAAGTGAAAAAAACCACGAAAACAATATTAATCGTTTTGTTAGTAATTGTACTTATTGTTGGAATTGCTTTATCTTTTAGCAATGTTGGCAAACCAAAAGAAATTACACAAGGCGACCTAGAACAAAAGATTGAAAATAATATGGTTGACAAAGTTTATATTAAAGGTAATTTTGAAGCTTATATCTTATACAAAACTACCAACATAGATGTAAACAGTTTTCCAAATAAAGCTGATGCTTATGTAAAAATTGCTTCAAGAAGAGATTTTGAAACAATACTAAACAACATCGAATTAAGAATTGAAAGAAAAAATGAATCTCTACCTGACGGAGAAAAAATTGTTTGGAAGAGACCTGATGTTTCTTACGACAATCCAGATAGTGGCTCAATTTGGGTAAACCTTATTCCTATTATTGGATTTTTAATCCTTGCCGGCTTGTTCATTTATATGTTCAAACAAAGTCAAGGTGGCAACAGTATGGTAATGAACTTCTCAAAAAACCGTGCTAGACTTAATGAAAATATCAAAGTTAGATTTGACGATGTAGCAGGTGCTGATGAGGAAAAAGAGGAATTGCAAGAAATTGTTGAGTTCTTAAAGAACCCTAAAAAGTTCAGCGAACTTGGTGCAAGAATCCCTAAAGGTGTACTTCTTGTAGGACCTCCAGGAACTGGTAAAACATTATTTGCAAAGGCTGTTGCCGGTGAGGCAGGTGTAAACTTTTACTCTATCAGTGGTTCTGATTTCGTAGAGATGTTCGTTGGTACTGGTGCTGCAAGAGTAAGAGATATGTTCGCTGAAGCTAGAAAGAATATGCCTTGTATCGTATTTATTGATGAGATTGATGCTGTTGGTCGTCAAAGAGGTACAGGTCTTGGTGGTGGACACGATGAGAGAGAACAAACTCTTAACCAATTGCTAGTTCAAATGGACGGCTTTGAGCATAGCGATGGCATTATCATTATGGCTGCTACAAACAGAGCTGATATCCTAGACCCTGCACTACTTAGACCAGGTAGATTCGATAGACAAATTGCTGTTAATCCACCAGATGTTAAAGGTAGAGAGGCAATCTTCAAGGTTCACTCAAGAAATAAACCTCTTGGTAAAGACATCGACTTTAAGAAACTTGCTAGACTTACAACAGGCTTTACCGGTGCTGATATCGAAAACTTATTAAACGAAGCTGCTATTCTTGCTGCAAGAAAAAGTTTGAAAGTTATCACTATGGTAGAAATCAACGAGGCTATCAACAAAGTTATCGCTGGTCCTCAAAAGAAGAGTCATGTAGTATCAGAGGCAGACAAACGAATCACTGCTTTCCACGAATCAGGTCACGCTATTGTTGGTCAACTACTACCATATTGCGATAATGTACACGAAGTATCTATTATCCCTCGTGGTATGGCTGCTGGTTATACAATCACTCGTCCTGATAGCGATGATGAGCATGTAACAAAAAATAAACTTGAAGACACCATCGCAATGATGCTTGCTGGTCGTGCTGCCGAAGAAATTATTATTAAAGATATTTCAACAGGTGCTTCAAATGATATCCAAAGAGCTAGTGGTATCGCTAGAAAAATGGTTACTGAATGGGGTATGAGTAAACGACTTGGTAACTTCTTCCTAGGTGAATCTGGCGAAGTATTTATCGGCCGTGACTTTGGTTCTCAACATCAATATAGTGAGGAAATTGCAGGCATTATTGATGAGGAAATCAAAGATATCCTAGATAGAAACTACAAGAGAGCTATTGATATTTTAACCGAACATAAATCAGTACTTAACAATATGGTTATGGTACTATTTGAAAAGGAAACAATCTTTAGTGATGAAGTTCAATTACTATTTGAAGGCAAAACTGCTGAAGAAGTAATTGCTTACTCAAAAAAGAGAGATACCGACTTATATAACGACTCTAAAAAGGACTCTGCTCCTATTATTACATCAGTAAAAGCTGAACCAACAAAGGTTGAGAAAACTGAAGT
>JAHHUG010000086.1 GCA_020024085.1 Christensenellaceae bacterium
ATATAACACTAGATACTTATAGTCATATAAGAGCAAATTTTGAACAAAAAAACGCTGAAAAAATTGATACTTATTTTGACACTAATTTTGACACTAATTTTGACACTAAAAAAAATTAAAAAAATAAAAAAACCGCATATTTTATGCGATTTTTGTAAAAAAAATAGCCATTTTTATATAAAAAACAGCCATTTTATACCTTTTGGTGCCGAAGGCGGGACTTGAACCCGCACGATGTTGCCATCATTGGATTTTGAGTCCAACGCGTCTGCCATTCCACCACTTCGGCTTACTAAAATATACTATCATATATAAAAACATTTTGCAACTAAAATATCAAATTTTTTCAAAATAATATATAAAGGAGATAATTTAGCAATCTTAAGCATATAGCTTTAACTAAAAACTAAATAATTACAAAAAAAGTTGACACAAACGATATCTTAAATAGCAAACAATAAATATAACAATATTTTACCATTATCATAATTTTTGCATAAAAATAGCCACCAAAATAGGTGGCTATAATTAATTATTTTTCTTCTTCCATATTCTTTCTTGCTTCTGCAATAATTTTATCGGCACTCATAGGTGGCACTTCCTCGTACCTTGCAAATTCCATAGTGAACTCGCCTCGACCTTGAGTCATACTCCTTAAGTCTGTTGCATACTTAAACATTTCTGAATGTGGAGCCTCTGCATTAATAATTTGTTTACTGTCATCGGTTTCAAGTCCTAGAACTCTGCCTCTTCTCTTATTTAGGTCGCCCAAAATATCGCCCACATAATCCTCTGGAACAACAATTTTAACCGACATTACTGGCTCTAATAGAACTGCACCTGCATTTTGCATACCTTCCTTAAATGCAAGGCTTGCTGCAATCTTGAATGCCATTTCTGATGAATCTACATCGTGATAACTACCATCAGTTAGTACTGCTTTTAGGTTTACAACAGGAGAACCTGTCAAAATACCCTTTTCAATACACTCCCTCAATCCCTTTTCTACGGCTGGGATATATTGCTTTGGTACTGCACCACCAACTACTTCTTCATCAAAGGCAAAATCGCCATCTGGATATGGTTCAAAACGAATTACACAATCACCATATTGACCGTGTCCACCTGATTGCTTTTTGTGTTTACCACGAGCCTCAACAGTCTTTTTGATGGTCTCACGGTAGGCAATCTTAGGGTCAAAGAGTTCTGCCTCTACCTTATATTTATTTTTTAATTTTTGCAATACAATGTTTAATTGAGTATCGCCAAGTCCACCGATTAAAGTTTCCTTAGTTTCGGTATTTTTGGTAAGGACTAAAGTTTTATCCTCCTCCATAATCTTTTGAAGACCTTGAGCTACCTTTTCCTCTTCTCCCCTCTTAACTGGGCGAATTGCCATAAAGTAATTAGCCTTTGGGAATGTAAATCTTGGTAATGTTACTACATTTGCCTCATCACATAATGTATCTGATGTTTCGGTATCTTGAAGTTTTGCAAGAGCACCAATATCACCTGCAACAAGTTCGGTTACTGGCTCTTGGTTCTTTCCTTTCATTATGTAGATATTACTAATTTTTTCGGTCTTTCCAGTACGAGAGTTGACAACTGTTGTACCTTGCTTAAGTGTACCACGGATAACCCTTACATAAGATAGGTTACCAACAAATGGGTCAGCAATATTCTTAAATACTTGTGCAACAAGTGGAGCTTCGCTATCGCATACAATTTCGTTGCCGTCAACATCTTTCCTTTGGATACACTCCTTTGGATTTGGAACCATATCAACAATTTTGTTCATTAAGTTGATTACTCCACGGTTTGCAGTTGAAGAACCTGCCATAAGCAATAAGATACCATCGTGGGTTGCCCTTTCTTTGATACCCTCAATGATTTCGTCACGGGTAAGTGGCTCGCCACTAAAGTATTTTTCCATCATCTCATCGGTGCTTTCTGCTGCAATTTCTGCAAGTTGTGTATAAGCCTTTTCAAATGCTGGCTTTAAGTGTTCCGGAATAGGAATCTCATTTCCGTCAAAATCCACTGCATTTTTCTTAAGTACTTGGATAGCACCTGTCATTTTACCATTACTATCAATAATAGGAATCTCTACAACTGCTATCTTTTGTGGATATTTTTCTACAAGAGCATCAACTGTTCCTTGATAGTCTGCATTTTCTTTATTTATTTGGCTAACGAAAATAATACCTGGAGTTTTATATTTCATTGCCTTATCAATTACTTTTTCTGCACCAACTGTTACATGTCCATTTGCTCCTGTTACTACAACAACAGCGTCCATTGCACAATAGGCTGATTTCAATTCACCTTCAAAGTCAAAAAATCCTGGTACATCAATAATATTTATCTTATTATCTTGCCAAGGAGCACTTGCAAGTGAAAGATTTATTGATAATCTTCTTTGGATTTCTTCTTGGTCATAATCCATTACGGTTGTGCCATCATCAATTTTGCCTAGTCTGTCAATTTTACCTGCATTGAATAGCATAGCCTCAGCAAGTGATGTCTTACCCTCGCCACTATGACCTATCAACGCAACATTTCTTATCCTCTCGCTAGTATAGTTCATAATTTCCCCTTTTTGACATATATTTTATTTGGATAAATCCACCTTTAATATACAACATAAAAATGCAATATTCAATAATACTCTCAAAAATAAACTACAATATTTGGTTAATTATTTTTAGATATCTTTGAGTATTTTGTTTTCCTGTAAAAACAAATGATAAATTATCAAAACTATTAGGTTTGGGCATTTTTAAGCCGTTAAACCGTTCAAAATAGTCAGTTTCCGTTATTAATTCATACCCCAAACTAGCGATATACATCTTGTAATATGTATAATGTGTGCAACCTAATATTATAGGATAATCTTTTTTCAAGCCTTTTAATATATCCCTTATGTACCGATAATTAATATAAAAATTAGGTGCATTATACTCCGTGAGATATGCAAGCAAACTAGAAGGAACTATCTGCATTTTACTATTAAGTTGTTTTGAAGATATATTATTTTCCATTGCAATCTGCTCAATATTCTTCTGTATCTGCTTTGTAGTATTATCTGTTGCAAGTAGTACAAATTTGTCATAGGTAATTGCCTTACTAATATTCGGCGTTACCAAGTACACTCTAAATGGATAGTTATTTTTTACATACTCCCCAAATAAAGTAGATGCAGTATTGCAAGCAATTATTACAACATCTACCCCATTAAGCTTAAAGTAATCCATTGCAGTAGTTATTGCACCCTTTAGCAAACAATAAGTCTTGTTACCATACGGCATATTTAGGTTATCGGCATAGTAAATATAACTATTATTTGGATAATAAACTAGCATATTTGCAAGGATATTTAGTCCACCAATTCCACTATCAAAAATTCCAATTTTCATACTATTAAAGTATTCAAAAAAATATTTTATGTGCCTATTTTAATGCTTTATTAATGCTTTTTGCTAAAATACTAGCCATTTTGTCAACATAAATATCTATTTGATGTGGACAGAAAAAACTACCCTTAATTCCCACTATTAAAGGCACTCCCACTGCAATAACTGGAACTTTTAAAGTTTCTAACGAAAAGAGTTTGTCGCTTTTGTACACACCCCCTCCAGCAACTATACCTGCATCGGTTAATTGAATACTCGTGGCAAGTTTACTTGTATCCCTTGTAGCTAAACTATCTATAACTATTACTCCCGTCGGTTTAACAGTATTTACAACCCCCTTTACAAGTAAAGGACTATCAATATTAGTCTCGCTTTTCACACTAGGACAAAACTTGAGCACATTTTTTAAGGTAATTTTTGATAGTGTATTTTCGCCAAGGCTATCTGCTGTAACAAACCGATTACCAAGTCCAACCACTAAAACATTCGACTTATCCTCTACTAAATCGTTAATGGTATTTGCAATTTCCAAAACAAGTTTTGTCGTTTCTTTTTGGATATTAAAGGTAATATATCTACCCTTTTTGCGATTAATTATTTTTGCAAGTTCATCGTTTATTTCAAGTTCAGTTTTTGTAAACATTCGATATTTTTGCGTGGTTGCACCAAGCTTTTTTAGGTTTTCAACGATTTTAGCCTCTTCAAATACCGATTCTTCAAAAAAAATGTCGTTTTTCATACAAATAGTTTAAGTAAAATAACAAAAAATATGATAAAATAGTTGCCATAACATTAATTATGTGATATCATATGTTAGCATTGTAAAAGAATAAAGGAGATTTGTGTCGTGGCAAATATTAAATCAGCTAAAAAAAGAATATTAGTAACAAGAAGGAACAATTTAGCAAATAACGCTAAAAAATCAGAAATCAAAACAACTATCAAAAAGTTTGATGCTGCAGTAGCAGATAGAAACCTAGAGGTAGCAGAAGCTCTACTAAAAGATTGTATGAGCCTTATTAACAAAGCAGCTGCAGATGGCGTTATGCATAAGAATGCAGCAGCAAGAAAAATTGCTACTCTATCTAGAAAAATAGAAACAATTAGATAGTCAGCCCACACGAATATTAAATATATTTGTCTATTTAGGTAGACAATTCTTTTGGTATTAAACTTTTTAGTTATATCAATAGATATTTTAAGGATTACTAAAGTAATCCTTTTTTCAGTTTAAATTTGATATAGGCATCTAGCACCTAGCACCACGGTATTAAAGACATTCCAAAAGCATACTACTCTACACTTATATAAAAATAGGATTGCAAAAAATTGCAATCCTATTTTCAGTTTAAAATTGATATAGACCTTTAGCAACTCAATTCCTAACAAAATAGAAAGATTAAAAATAATTAACTTCTCTTTTAATTACATTTTGATATAGACATCTTGCACCCCAGTTGCTCACTGGTTGCTAACAAAAAAAGAAAGATAAAAATAATTTACCTTT
>JAHHUG010000087.1 GCA_020024085.1 Christensenellaceae bacterium
GTACCATAATACACCCTAACCTATAATTTAGAAAATCATGGGAAAAATGATGTTGTATTATCATTATCAGGTTTAGTATCCACATCACTGTCGAATAGTCTAAAAATTGAACTTATATTATAATATCTTTGAGGTACTGATGATATCAAAAATCCTTCAACTACATATTTGACATATAACTCAATTTTTGTAGCATTAATATAAAAATATTTGATTAAAAAAGCACTAAATTAATAGTGCTTTTGATATTTAATATATATTAAATTTTTCGTTTTCTTTTAACAAGATATACACTTACTGCAATAATTGCAATTCCACCTATAACCCCAAGCGATATCCACAAGGCTAATAGGTTATCGGCATTAGCATTTTCAATTTGTATTTCTTCCGAATTTATAGTAAATGATAACGCATTGCTTGTTGTTCCCACAAAATTGTTAGACTCGTCTACATATGCCTTTACCCAGAAAGTTCCTGCAGTAGTTGGTTTTGGTATTTCTAAAGTACATTCTTTATCACTAAAATACTTATATTTTACTTCGCCAAATTCTGCATTTGCAACAGGTTTTCCATCTACAATAGTAAATTCGTAAATAGTATTTTGTTTAGCCTTTTCAATAGTAAAGTTTGCTACATTTTCGCCAATATACTTGCCTTTACCCTTAATGGTTATTGTAGCTTGTCCTGCATTAATGTTATTTGAATACACAACAGAGTAATCAAAGTCTTTTAGTAACTCTTTACCATTCAAATTAACTGAAATATTAGGAGTTATAGCATTACCATTATAAATAAAATCAAATTTATCAATGTTAATAGTAGCAGTAGAAATATCAATTTTAGGCAATGCCTCTGTTGTCTTTGTCAATTTGACAGGGAACATTATATTCCAATAACACTTTGAATCTTTGCCGATATATTCTACATAATTGCCAGTATTTTCTCCCACGTTAACTATGTTTTCGGGGAATACCCATCGCCAATCGCTAGGCAAAGGTATATCCTTATAATATTTTGCACTTGTATCGACGGTCATCAAAATTTCTCTAGTGTTTTCATTGTACTCTCCAAACACTAACTCGGTAGGTCTTAGCCCTACTAATATAGTGTAAAAAGCACTATTCTCACCCGTATATCTGCCTTTACCTTTAACTAATATTTTACCAGAACCTACAATTATATTTTCCTTATCAATTGAATCTGGTGGTGTAATTACTTCCTCACAAGTTAAGGTATAATCCACATTTTCTTCAAGAAGTTTGCCCTCGTACATTACTGTTACTTTAGGCGAACGATTTTCTTCGCCATAACGATATTTAGATTTATCTAACTTTATTGTTGCAAACTTCAAATCATCATTTACGGCTTCTGTTCTGTCTTGTGACACTGTAAATACTTTTATTCTAGCGACATAATCATAACTAACTAAAGTGTTCTGCCACTTACCATCTTCTTTACAAAATGTTAAATCATTATTAGAATTTTGTTCAAAAGAAAATGTTACCGATGCATCTTTTGTGTCATTAGTTACATTAACAACTATACTAAAACTTTCGCCAGCATCTATTTCTACCAAATTGTCAAGTTTAATTGTATAACTACCAGCATTTTTGAATGTTTCTGTCTTTGTTGCTCTAAGTGTTCCACTAGTAGGATTGTTTAATGACGAACCAATATTAGCTGGGTCTGAACTTACACCAGTATAAACTCTTACTTCTGCCGTAACATTTTTACCTTCAATACCTACATTAACGGCTTTTATATATTCTTTTTTTGTACTAGTAGATTTTTTTGTCTTAAATATCGCGGCTACTTCCTTGCCAGGTAAAAATAATGCACCTTCACCGACTCGACCATCATAGTAATAGTTATTTTCGTATTCGTCCGTTCTTGTAAAATCCATTGCAAATACAGAACCAAATGTAGAATCGTATGATAAATAAAAATATCCATTACCTTCGCCATATGGTCCCCAACTATTTCTAACTATCCAACCACCATCGTATTTAGATGGATTTTTGTAACTGCCGATAGCATAATTATCTTTAGGAATAGTATCGTCCCAACCAACTATTGTGCAAGCATGTTGCCCACCATGACTTAATTCGTGATTAGTATTGTAGTAATATGGATTGTAAATATTTGTAGTATAAGATATAGTTACTCCACCATATTGGGCAATGGCTTTTTTCATTGCATTCCTGTCGTTTTTATCTATTTTTATTATGTTTTCAAGATAAAATTCAGGAGTACCATAATGCAAATCTTGATATTCTCCACTAAATTTTACAGGTCCATGCCATTGCAATAGCATATTGGTTGAATTTTCCAAATTTAGCCCTTGATTCCAATTGCTTTCCCAATTATCTTCAGCACTATAACCTAAAGGGTCTTTACTACCATCTCTATTATGTGTAGTATATGCTATATTGTCTTCACTAAGATGAAAAGTAGCATTACTTTCAGTAGTTAATCCTTCTCTAAGAATACTAGCCTCTGCAGCTGCGATTGTTGCATACGACCAACAAGTTTGTTTGCTTCCTTGATTTCTTATAGGTGTAATAATATCATAATCACGGCTATCAAACTTTTCAAGTTTAGCTAAATCATTAGGGTCTGCTTTTCTTAACTCATCTAATGACCTAGGGGCAGTTAATTTTACAGCTTCGTCATAAGCAAAGGCAAACATTTCATTTGAAACTAACATACCTAGTACAATTGAAAGTCCAATCATAACCGAAACTAAAAATACTACAAATTTTGTTCTACTCTTTACCATATATTCCTCTTTAATATTAAACTAATTAATTTGCCTAGCATTGCACTACCATACTTAAAAATACAAATTAAAAATAACGAACACTTGTTGAATAAATTTTACTGTACAAATTTTATTTAGTCAACAAATTAAAAATAAATTATTTATTTACTTTTTCTTTTCTTAAAAATATACAAACCTACACCAACAACAGCGATTACACCCACAACCGATAAACTGGTAATTAAAGCTACATTTGGTTGATTATTTACATTACTTTCCTCATTTGAAATATCGGGTTTAATTGGTGTGTCTGGATTTACGGGATTTTCAGGGATATCAGGATTTTCAGGGATATCGGGATTTACGGGGATATCGGGGGTAACAATATTCTCCTTTACTTTTACCGAAATCGACTTACTAACAATAATACCATTATTATCCGTTACCCTATAAGTTACTTTGTAAACACCAACCGTATCTGTTAAAACATTGTTGTAGGCAATATTCTCATTAGTTAAGTAAATTCTATCCCCTTTATTATCTATTAAGTACACATTATCAAGTGGGTTAAAATCATCGCCAACAAATATTTCTACATCACTTGCAAAAATTGTTGGTGGTGTAATAATCTCTTCTTGTTTTTTAGCCCATACTGCATATAAGGTTAAGTTACTATTTATGTTCGTAATAACTTGATTATCGGTATATACTACATTACCACTAGGAGATGTTGACCAACCTTTGAAAACATAACCTGCACGAGTAAATTTGTTTTTTGCTAAAGCAATATCTACTCCCTCAACAACGGTTTGATTAGTCATAATTCCAGTAGCATCACTAGCATTCTTGTTGTACTCTACATTAAAACTTTCCTTTGGGTTAAAATAGTCTTCCCACATTTTTTTACCACTAGAAATTATATTTAAGTAGCATACTTTACTGCCAGTGTTTAAACTATTAGTAGTTAGTACTACATCGCCATTATCATTTACCACTCTATAACGAACCATACCTTGACTAACATTTTTTTCGTCATCTGAATCTGTTATATAAATCGCACTTATTTGACCATTGGCATCGTACTCTGCACCCCACAATGTAACTACATGGTTTAGGTTACCCCAGTTGTAATCAACTAAAACTAAACTATCATTTAATAATGCATTTTTAATATCGTTGCCAAATATAGAATAAGAATTAAAATAACCTCTTCTTTGAGTTACAATATTTTTTGAAAAAACATCATAAAAATATCCACCTTGACTACATGGTCCATTTTGAATTAATTTATCGCCATCATAATCAGGGTCATTTGTTCCCCCAGCTTCCTTTGGAAGATATCCATTAATAAACTGGTCTACTAATAAATCGGCATTTTGACCATTTGGCCTATTAGCAAATTGTTGCACGAATCTTTTATAAATTTCGCTATTATCTTGAGCATAAAAAGAATTTAATTGCTTTTTAAGTTGCTCATTTTTAGGAGTGTTTCCAGTTTTTTCTAAATATCTATCAATATATGTAGCATTTTGTTGTAACCACCAATGCAAAGAATTTGATGCTGCAGCAGCAAAACATAAGTTTATATCTTTTTCGCCATAGACTTTATTAATATCGTAATAACCATTGCCTTTTTCAAATGGAGCAGTATATGTAATATAGGTAATTTTGTTATTTGGCGAATATTTCTCTCTCACAAAATCGCCATTACTGCCCATAGTAGGAGGATTTACACCATTAGCCCATATAATTGTTTTTTCTTTTTTGTCATCTTCATTGGTATATGTAGTTATTACATTACCATTTTTTGATAAATTGGTAGCTGTATTTTTTATTGATATTGCTTGATTGTTAACCGAACTAGCAAATGCTGTGTAACCTTGAGTCATCAACATAGTTATTGCTAAAGTAATTACCAATACGCAAGAAAAAACTATATTAAATATTTTATTTTTCTTCAACTTATGAACCTCTACATTATTTTATCTAAAGTAAATTTTGTTGATTAATAATACATTATTTTAG
>JAHHUG010000009.1 GCA_020024085.1 Christensenellaceae bacterium
TAGGTGACGTCTCTACACTTATATAATAACACTAAAAATTAAAAATCAATTAAAAATATTTGACAAATAAATATAATTTATGTAAAATAGGTGTAAAGGTTAAAGCCTTTACACTTTTTTATTTGGTTTTATTATGAATTTACAGGATAAAATAGATATTAGTATACTTAATAGTGTGTATGGTAATTTGCTTACACCTCATCAAAAGGAAATGGTTAGGCTTTATTACGATTGTGATATTTCACTATTTGAGATAAGCGAGCAGTTTGGTATTAGCCGACAAGCAGTAAGGGATTCGCTAGTTAGGGCAGAGAAATCTTTGCTTAATTACGAAGAAAAGCTTGGTCTAATACAAAAAAACAATCAGCTACATGATATACTAGCCGAGGTGGATAGCCTAGATGACAGTACGGAAATTAAAATAATCGTTCATAAGGCTATTGATAAGTTGGAGGAATAATGTCTGCATTTGAAAATTTAAGCGATAAAATAAATCATGCTTTCAGTAAATTGAAGAATAAAGGAAAACTTACCGAGCTTGAAATTAAGCAAGCTATGAGAGAGGTTAAAATTGCCTTACTTGAGGCAGATGTAAACTTCAAGGTAGTTAAGGACTTTGTTAATTCTGTTACTGAAAAAGCTATTGGAGAGGATATCTTGTCTAGCCTTACTCCTGCTCAACAAGTTATTGATATTGTTCATAATGAGTTAGTTGAATTAATGGGTACAAAGGTAGAAAGGCTTGCAATTTCTTCAAAGCCACCTACAATCATTATGATGTGTGGTCTTCAAGGTGCTGGTAAAACCACTATGTGTGGTAAACTTGGTTTGATGCTTAAAAAGCAAAATAAAAAAGTTATGCTTGTAGCTTGCGATATTTACCGTCCTGCTGCAATCAAGCAGCTTGAAATTGTTGCCAATAAAGCTGGTGTAATGTTTTATAGTGAAGGTCAAATTAACCCTGTGGAAATTGTAAAACACGCACTTGTTGAGGCAAATAAAAATAGTGTAGATTACTTTATTGTTGATACTGCTGGTCGTCTTCATATTGATGAACAACTTATGCAAGAACTTATCGACCTTAAGAGTTATCTTCACCCTAACGAGATTTTACTAACAGTTGACTCTATGACTGGTCAAGATGCAGTAAATGTTGCTGAAACCTTTAATAACAAGTTAGATATCACAGGTGTAGTTCTTACAAAGCTTGATGGCGATACTAGAGGTGGTGCAGCTCTTTCAATTAGAGCAGTAACCGGTAAACCTATTAAGTTTAGTGGTGTCGGCGAAAAGATGGAAGATATCGAGCCTTTCCACCCAGATAGAATGGCATCAAGAATACTTGGTATGGGTGATGTTCTTACCCTTATCGAGAAAGCAAAAGATGCTATTTCCGAGGAAGAAGCTCTTAAAATGAGCAAAAAACTAAAGGAAAGAGGCTTTACCCTAGAAGATTACTTAGTCCAAATGGATAGTATGAAAAAAATGGGTAGTATGAATGATATTATGGGTATGATTCCTGGCTTTAATAAGTTTAAGGGCGATGTAAATATCGACGAAAAACAAATGGATAGAACAAAAGCTATCATTCAATCTATGACAAAAAGAGAGAGACTTAACCCTGATATTATCAAGGCTTCTCAAAAAAAGAGGATTGCTCTTGGTTCGGGTACAAGTATTCAAGAAGTTAATCAACTTCTAAAGCAATTTGATATGGCTAGGAAGATGATGAAAAATATGCAAGGTGGTAAAAAATTGAGAGGTTTACCTTTCAAATTTTAGTTGATAATAGGTTAGCCTATTAAAATAAATTTACAAATAATTTTGGAGGAACATAAAATGGCAGTTAAATTAAGATTAACAAGAATGGGTGCTAAAAAGGCTCCTTTCTACCGTGTTGTAGCTACTGATTCAAGAAAGGCTAGAGATGGACAATATATCGAGCAAATCGGTATTTATGACCCAACTAAAGAGCCAGTTGTAGTACAAATCAATGCTGAACTTGCTAAAAAATGGATTGCTAATGGTGCTCAACCTACTGAGACCGTTAGAGACATTCTTAAAAAGCAAGGAATACTTGACTAATAGAGGCTAGTATGGTTGAATTGGTTGAGTATATCGTTAGTTCCCTTGTTGGTAATAACGATTTCACCGTAGAACTTGTAGATGCTGAAGATGGTTATAATGATATTGTTGTAACTATCTCTGCAAGTGATATCGGTAAGATTATCGGTAAACAAGGCAAAATTGCAAAAGCAATTAGAACTATCGTTAAATCTGCATCAGCAAAAGATGGCAAAAAATATAATGTAGTTATTAACGAAAAATAATGGAAGATAAGATTGTAATAGGTAAAATCCTAAAAGCACAAGGTATCAAAGGCGAATTAAAGGTATTACCTATCACAAACGACATTTCCCGTTTCAAAAAATTAAAAAAGATTTATATAGGCGATAGTAGTCAATACGAGGTATCTAATGCTCGTATTGATACTGCTAATGCTTATATCAAACTTGTTGGTTTTGAGGATAGAAATGCCGTAGAGCAATTTAAAGATAAATATATTTTAGTCGATAGACAAGATGCTGTAAAACTACCTGAGGGTAGTTATTTTGTTATTGACCTAATTGACTCTAAAGTGATAGTTGATGATACCATTATTGGCACTTTAACTGATGTATATGACTATACAGGTGGTGCTGATACCTATGTGGTAAAACTTAATGATGGTAAAGTTATGATGTTTCCTGCACTAAAAGTTGTGCTTGAAAATGTCGATGTTGAAAATAAAAAAATCTATCTAAATAAGGATAGATTAGCCGAGGTTGCAGTATATGAAGATTAGTGTACTTACACTTTTCCCAGAGGTGTATGATGTACTAAATAGTGGCATTATTGGTAAGGCAATAGAAGAAAAACTTTTTGAGGTTGAGGTGACTAATATTAGGGATTATTCCCTAGATAAGCACAAGCATTGCGATGATTATTCGTTCGGTGGTGGTGCAGGAATGGTAATGTGTCCTCAGCCTGTTTGTGATGCAATAAAAGCTGTTGACCCTGAACATAAGGCTAAACGAATATATATGTCTCCTAAAGGTAAAACTCTTTCACAAGATATGGTTGTTGAACTTTCAAAGTGCGATAATTTGTTGCTACTTAGTGGTAGCTATGAGGGTATTGATGAAAGGATTATCGAAAAAGATATTGATATGGAAATCTCAATTGGCGATTATGTTTTAACCAGTGGCGACTTGCCAGCTCTTGTTGTGATTAACTCGGTAGCAAGATATATCCCAGGTGTGCTAGGCAACGAAGAAACAACTAGCGAGGAGAGTTTTTCAAATATTTTGCTTGAATATCCTCAATATACTAGACCAAGTGTTTATGAGGGAATGGAAGTTCCTGCTGTTTTGCTTAGTGGTAATCACGGTGAAGTAGATAAATGGAGACTTCAAAAACAAATCGAAATTACCAAGGATAGAAGACCTGATTTGTACAAAAAATATTTAAAGAGTTTGGAGGATTAATATGAATATTCAATGGTTTCCAGGTCATATGACCAAGGCTATTAGAATGATGAAGGAAAATATTAAACTTGTAAATGCTGTTGTGTATGTACTTGATGCAAGAGCAATTAAGTCAAGCGTTAATCCGACTTTTGACGAAATTATCGGGGATAAACCGATTCTTTATGTAGTTTCTAAAATTGACTTGGTGGAAAAATCAGACCTTGATAAATGGAAAAATTACTTTGAAAATAACAAACTTAACTATGTATTTATTGATAGCACAAATAATGCAAATGGTAAGCTTGTAGTAAATAAATTAAATAGTATCCTTAGTGATATTACTCTAAAATTTAAGGAAAAAGGTGTAAATAAAACACTTCGTGCAATGGTAATAGGAATACCAAATTGTGGTAAATCTACCCTTATAAACTGTATTTGCAAGTCAAAAAGAGCAGTAACAGGGGATAAGGCTGGTGTCACAAAAGGTAAGCAATGGGTTAAGGTTTCTGATGGACTAGAATTATTAGATACACCAGGCACATTGTGTCCTGCTTTTGACAACCAAACTATTGCAGAAAATATCGCTTTTATCGGTAGTATTAATGAAGATATCCTTGATATTAGCGACCTTTGTTTAGCCCTTATTGATAGATTATCTAATCTTTGTCCGGAGTTACTTTGCAGTAGATATAAGCTAGAGGAAATACAAGATACACCTCTAAAAACATATGAATTAATTGCAAAAAAGAGGGGCTTTTTGATTAGGGGTGGCGACTACGACTATGAGAGATGTGCTCGTGCAGTTGTAGATGATTTTAGAAAGCAAAAAATAGGTAAAATTATGCTAGATTTACCAGAGGTGTAGTATGAAGGAACAAATTGATAATCTAGCCTTTGAAAGAGAACTACTTTCACAAGGTTTTAGATATATTTGTGGCGTAGATGAGGTTGGTCGTGGACCACTTGCTGGACCTGTTTGTACTTGTGCTGTTGTAATGGACCTTGAAAAAATAATTGAGGGGATTACTGATAGCAAAAAATTAAGCGAAAAAAAGAGAGAAAAATTAGCTGTCGAAATTAAGGAAAATGCTGTTAGTTATGCAATAGCTATGCTTGATAACTACAAAATCGACGAATTAAATATCCTTAATGCTACAAAAGAATGTATGGTTCATTCTATTTTAAGCCTTGATGTAGAGCCTGATATCGTACTTGTTGATGCTTTAACTTTAGATATTCCATACAATCAAAAGTCGATTATTAAGGGTGATTTGTATAGTTATTCTATTGGTGCTGCAAGTATTCTTGCAAAAGTAACTAGGGATAATTTAATGAAAGAATATGACAAAATTTATCCACAATACGACTTTGCAGGCAATAAGGGATATGGTACAAAAAAACATATTGAGGCTATAAAAGAGTACGGTCTTTGCGGTATTCATAGGCGAAGTTTTACAAAAAATTTTGTAAAATAAATATTAATTTTATTGAGATAATTAAAAAATGAATGATATTTTTGTATGGAAAAAAGGCGAAAAATTAGCCCAAAATTATCTTAAAAAAAACGGTTATAAAATACTAGGTACAAACTTGAAAAATCACTTTGCAGAAGTGGATATTGTAGCCGAAAAAGATAGTGAAATTGTTTTTGTTGAGGTCAAATCAAGAACTAATACCGAATATGGCACTCCAGCTGAAGCAGTTACAATAAAAAAACAGCAGGGCTATGTCCATTTTAGTGAACAATATGTTACTTACAAAAAACTTGCTGATAGAAACATTAGGTTTGATGTGATAGAAATTTTGAATGGCGAAATTAATCATATAATTGGTGCATTTGATGCTGATTGTATGAAAAAATTTATTTATAAATAAAAATTAACTTAAAATGCATAAAATTTTCGAAAATTAAGCTTTTTTAGTTGTAGAAAATATATAGTTATGTTAATATATAAAAAGACTTCAAGTATTCCTCTGGGATTATTGGTCCGAATGAATACTATATTTTTGTTTAGGAGGTAAGTCGCAATGAATATTATTGATACTTTGGAGCAAGAAGGCATTAGAACTGATTTGCCAGAATTTAACATCGGTGATACCATTAAGGTATTCGTTAAGATTAAAGAGGGTGCTCGTGAGAGACTACAAGCTTTTGAGGGTACTGTAATCGCTAAAAGAAATGGTAGCATTCGCGAAACATTTACTGTTAGAAGAGTTTCTTTTGGTGTTGGTGTTGAGAGAACTTTCCCACTTAACTCACCTAAGATTGACCATATCGATGTTGTAAGACAAGGTAAAGTAAGAAGAGCTAAACTATTCTATCTTCGTGAAAGAAAGGGTAAGGCTGCTAAAGTTAAAGAATTGAGAAAATAACTTCTCAATAAGTAAAGGAGTTAGAAATAACTTCTTTATTTTTTATGAGGGAATTATGAAGAAAAAACTTTCTACAATACTACTAATTACATTAGTATTAGTATTGACTTTTTGTTTGACTGCTTGTAATACTCAGCCTCAAACAACCTTGCAAAATGGTAATTTTGAGTCAGAAGATACACTTAGTAGTTGGAAGAGAGATATTAATGATAAGTCAAAAGTAGATATTACTTTTAACTACATGGATAGAGATGACGATGGCAATTTGACTAATAAATATATTAGTATTCGTAATGGCTCTCAGCTTACATCTAATCTATATCAAAAAATAAAAGTTGAAAAAGGTGCTACCTATAAGGTTTCTGCAAAGTATAACATTGCAAACAATATTTCGGGTAGTACCGGTTTTAGCATAGGATTTATGGAAAATAAGGACTTTAATCCTGTTTATTTTTCTAATTCAAATGGTTGGACAGATTATGTAATGTACATTACTCCTGAAACTAGTGAGCTTACTTTGTCAATAAGACTATCGGGTAGAGGAACAGTAAGTGTTGATGATGTTGCTATTGAAAAAGTGGACCAAGCTTCAGTACCTGCTGGAACAACCGTATATGCTGTTAAAATTATATCTAATTTACCATATTCAAAAACAGCTGGTGGAATTACTTTTGCAGTGCTTATGACAGTTCTTACTGCTGTTATGATGCTTGTATTCTACTATATGTTAAGAAGGGCAAGTTCACAAGACAATTTCTTGCCAGTAGGTGATAATGAAAAGGTTAGTTTAACCAAAAAAATATCACTTTCTCCTATCGGTATTGTTGGTATTGTAATGATGGCAGGCTTTGTAGTAAGGCTTATTCTTGCTACAACAGTGTATGGCTACGATGGTATGTATGATAATGAAGCAACCTATATTTTAATTAATGGACTTGGTGGTTATTATCATATTTACAAGCCTATTACACCTCCAGGATATATTTATTATCTTGGATTATATGGCTTAATTAGAACATCAGCTTCTATTACAGGTGTAATGGGTATTTCTATTATGCTTAAACTACCTTCAATTTTAGCTGATATTGCAATTATCTACTTATTATTTAGCTTTGGTAGAAAATATGTTGGTGATAGAATTGCTGGTACAATTAGCATGTTGTATGCATTATTGCCACCAGTATTTATGTTGAATGCAGGTTGGGGTGGTCTTGAGTCACTTGCAATTTTAGGTTTTATTGCAATATTTATTTGCATTGTAGAGAAGAAAAATTTAGGTTTATTCTTTAGTACTTTGTATTCAATTATGTTCTCAATGGAAACGGTTTATATTCTTCCATTGATTTGTGCATATCTTGTTGTACAATGTGTTAAGGATAAAAAGTTTATTCTTAATGCAGTGCTTGGTGTAATTGGTTTCTTTGTAGCATTCTATTTATTAACATTACCTATGACATTACCAGATGTTAAAAATGGTGTACCTTTTGTTGCATTTATTAGATATTATGAGGTACTTGGTGGTAATGCTGTTTCTTGTGTAAATACATTTAGTATTTATGCAATACTTGGCTTAAATGGAATTAAAGCATCAACTGGTACATTTGTTATGAGTATTATTTTCGTAGTATTTGTATGGTTGTTTGCAATATATGGTTATGCATATAAGAAAAATAGATTAAATCTATTATTACTAGGTGCATTTACAATGTTATCTGTTGCTGTTTTTGGTGTAAACCAAAATAAAGTGCCTGCTGTTGTTGGTGCAACTTTATTGTTGATGTATGCAATGATTTCAAGAGACAAGAGGATTTATCTATTAACAGGTGGTTTCTTTACTCTAAATGCAATGCACATTTTTACATTGTATGATATGGCAGGTTATCTAATCGGTGTTAATAATAGATATGTAAACTTTGCCAAATTTGACTGGGTTCAAGTTTTGGGCAGTGTGCTTATGGTATTACTTGTAATAGCATTAATGTTTGTTGTATTTGATATTTGCTTTGAGGGTAGAAAAAAAGAAATACAACCAATTTATGAAAGCGAAGTGCAAGAAGCAAAACAAAAATTGCACGACAAGTTAAAATTAAAAAAGCTTAAATAAACTAAAAAAGATGCTGAAAAGCATTTTTTTTAATGTAGGTATAAATATGCTCGCAATAACAAAAAGTTTTGGTCTTGATGGTATTACCGGTTATCCTATTGATATTGAGGTTGATATCAATAATGGTTTACCAGGGCTTGATATCGTTGGACTAGCTGGTACATCAATTAAGGAAAGCAAAGAAAGGGTAAGGTCTGCTATTAAAAATAGTGGATATTTGTATCCAACAAAAAAAATTACTATTAACCTTGCTCCTGCTGATACTAAAAAAGATACTCCTATCTACGATTTGCCTATTGCAATAGGTATTTTGCAATGTGATGGAATATTAAAAACAAAAGCAAGCAGTGATTACATATTGTTTGGCGAATTGTCGCTTGATGGCTCATTAAGAAAGATTAGAGGTGTTTTACCACTAATTATTTCTGCTGTTCAACAAGGATACAAAAAGTTTATTTTGCCTTATGAAAATGCCAAAGAAGCAAGTTTTGTTGAGGGTATTGAGGTATATGCTTTACATAATCTAAAAGATGTATGTGCTTTGCTTAGTGGAGCTGAATTTGAGAAAGTTTCCTTTACTGAGTTTGAAAGTAAAACAGTTAAGGCTGTCAGTGGATTTGATTTTAAAGATGTAAAAGGTCAAGTTGTTGCAAAAAGGGCACTTGAAATTGCTGTTAGTGGTGGTCATAATGCTATAATGGTTGGTCCTCCTGGTAGTGGTAAAACGATGCTTGCAAAATGTGTTCCATCAATTATGCCAGATATGACATTTGAAGAGGCTATTGAAGTAACAAAACTTCATTCTATTGCAGGTGTACTTGATAGTGAAGAGGGTATTGTAAAAGCAAGACCTTTTAGAAGCCCACATCATACTGCAACTGTTCCTGCACTTGTTGGTGGTGGTACATTTTCAAAGCCAGGAGAGGTAAGTTTAGCTCATAATGGTGTATTGTTTTTAGATGAAACACCAGAGTATCAACGAAAAGCACTAGAGACTCTTCGTCAACCACTAGAGGATAAAGTTGTTACTATCGCAAGAGCTCAACGAACAATAACTTATCCTGCTAATTTTATGTTAATTGCTAGTATGAATCCTTGTCCATGTGGCAATTATGGTAGTAAGACTAAAGAGTGTACTTGTACTCCTCAACAAATTAGAAATTATCGTGCAAAGCTTTCTGGTCCACTTATGGATAGAATAGATATTCATATTGATGTCGATAGTGTAAGCTATGAGGAATTTAGAAGTGATATTTTGGAAGAATCTTCAAGCGTGATTAAAGAAAGAGTTAATAAAGCAAGAAAAATACAACTTGAAAGGTTCAAAAATGAAGGTATCTATACTAATGCTGATATGACTAATCCTATGATTAAAAAATATTGCAAGATTGATGCTGAATCGGAAAAAATGCTTGAAATGGCATTCAAAAGGCTTAATTTAAGTGCTAGAGCAACAAATAGAATCTTGAAGGTTGCAAGAACTATTGCTGATATGGAAGGTCAAAAAGATATTGCAAAAAAACATATAGCAGAAGCAATACAATATAGAAGTTTGGATAGAAAATATTTTGAGTAAAATGTATAATGATGAGGAATTAGCAATATTTTTCTTTTGCTCATTTGATAAAATAAGTAATAAAAAATTATCTCTTATTTTTGAGCTAAATGATAGTATTTGTTATATAAAAAGCCATTTAATAGAATATAAGAACGAAATTATTGATATAGTAGGACATGATTTGTATTTGCAAATTAAGATGTCTAATACCGATTATTATCTTAATAAATTATTGCAAAATATGGATAATGCTGGGGCTAAATTTACTACATATAAAAGTGATGATTATCTAAAGCAACTTTTAGATATTGATGATTTTCCTTTTATACTTTATTATAAAGGTAACCTTGATATTGCAAGAAGTAAATGTATCGGTATTGTTGGTACTAGAAAACCTACTAGGTATGGTATAATTGTAACAAAACAATTTAGTAAGGATTTATCTCTTGCAAACTGCACGATTGTATCGGGTGGAGCAAGGGGTGTCGACTCTATTGCGTTACGAGAGGCATTAGATAATAATAGTTCACCTGTTATTGTACTTGGTTGTGGTGTAGATGTAGTTTATCCACCAGAAAATAGCAATTTATTTAAGGAAACTATTGAAAAGGGTGGTTTGATATTGTCGGAGTATTCATTAAAAACACCACCAAATAGCTATAACTTCCCATTAAGAAATCGTATTATTAGTGGAATATCTTTGGGTATTCTTGTTACCGAGGCAGGCTTAAAAAGTGGTACAATGATTACTGCTGGTTATGCTCTTGAGCAAAATAAAGAAGTTTTTCTTGTTCCGGGTAATATTAATTCCTTGACAAGTAGCGGAACTAATAATATGCTAAAAGATGGATATGGTAATTTGGTTACCGAACCAAACGATATTTTAGGACATTATAAAATAAATCTTATTGAAAAAGAGGAAACACCTATTCAGTTAGATTTTAACGAAGCAACAATTATTGAGTTAATCCGTAAGGAAGGAGAAGCTCATTTTGAACAAATTTTACAAGTAGTTGACTTGAATTTGAATGACCTTAATAATTTACTGTTTGAAATGCAAATGAAAGGGTTGATAGTTAAATTACCTGGCAATTATTATGGAGTTTAATATATGAAAAAATTAATTATAGTAGAGTCACCATCTAAGGCGAAAACAATACAAAAGTATTTAGGTAATGACTACACAGTAATGGCATCTAGTGGACATGTTTCCGATTTGCCTCAAAAAACTTTAGGTATTGATATTTCTAATAATTTCGAGCCTATGTATGAAGTAAATCCTGACAAAAAAGATACAATTAAAAAACTTTCTCAAGCTGTTAAAAAGTCGGAATCTGTTTATCTTGCAACCGACCCGGACCGTGAGGGAGAGGCTATTAGTTGGCACTTAAAAAATGAACTAAACTTAGGCGAAGATGCTAATCGTATTGAATTTAACGAGATTTCTAAAAAGGCCGTTCAAGAGGCTATTAAAAATCCAAGACATATAGATATGAACCTAGTTAATGCTCAACAAGCAAGAAGAGTTCTTGATAGACTTGTTGGTTACAAGATTTCTCCTATTATTTCTAGGAAAATCCAAAAGGGTTCTAGTGCAGGTAGAGTTCAATCTCCAGCACTTAAAATGATTGTAGAAAGGGAAAGAGAAATTGCTAATTTCGTTCCAGAAGAGTATTGGAATATTTATGTATTCCTAACAAGTGGCAATAGTAAAAAACCATTTAGAGCTCAATTTGAGGACTTTAATGGTGAAAAGTTTAAGGTAACTAGCGAGAAAGTTGCAAAGAGAGCTGTTTTTGAACTTGCTGATGCTAAATATATTGTTGACAGCGTTAAAAAGTCTGTTTCAAAAAGTAAACCAAATCCACCATTTACTACAAGTACAATGCAACAAGATGCTTCTAGTAAGCTTGGTTTGAGTTCTCCAGAAACAATGAAGATTGCTCAACAACTTTACGAAGGTGTAGATATTAAGGGTGGCGACCCACTTGCACTTGTTACCTATATCCGTACCGATAGCGTTAGAGTTTCTAGCGAAATGCAAGCTGTTGCACTTGATTATATCAAGGAAAAATATGGTCAAGAGTATGCACCTAGTAAACCTAATTTCTATGTAACTAAAAAAGATGCTCAAGATGCCCACGAGGCAATTAGACCTATCAATTTGAATGTTACTCCTGAAAGCATTAAGGATAAAGTTAATCGTAATCAATATAGATTGTATAAGCTTATTTACGAAAGATTCCTAGCAAGCCAAATGAAAGAGGCACAATATGATACACTAAATGTTCATATTAATGCATTCAAACCTTCAAATGACAAGCCTTTTGGATTTAGAGTAAAAGGTAAAACACCAAAATTCCTTGGATATACCATTGTTTACCAAAATGTAGACCTTGATAAACAAGAAGATGAAAAGGACGAAAAGGTTAATTTGCCAAAGATTGTTGAGGGCGATATTCTTAATTATGTAGAAGACAAGAGTGAACAAAAATTCACAAAGCCTCCTCAAAGATATTCCGATGCAACACTTGTTAAAGCACTAGAGGAAAATGGTATTGGTAGACCAAGTACCTATGCTACAATTATTAGCGTGCTTGCAAAGAGAAAATATACTGAAAAAGAGGGTAAATATATAATGCCTACAAAACTTGGTGAGGCAATATATGACTACCTTGCAATATACTTTAAGGATATTGTAAATTACAAATTTACTGCTGCTATGGAAACAAAACTTGACCAAGTTGCTAGTGGTGAACTTGTATGGCAAGAGATATTACAAAAATATTACCCAAGCCTAGAAAAAGAGATTAGTAAGGCTTATTCTGGCAGTGGTATGAGGGTTAAGGTTGAAGAACAAGTCAGTGATGTAAAATGCGATAAGTGTGGTGCATTTATGGTTGTTCGTGAGGGTAAATATGGTAAGTTCCTTGCTTGTCCAAATTTCCCAAAATGTAAAAATATTAAACCTATTGTAGAGAAGGTTGCAGTTTGTCCAAAATGTGGTGGCGATATCATAAAAAGACATTCAAAAACAGGTAAGCTTTTCTATGGTTGCAACAACTATCCAAAGTGCGATTTTATCTCTTGGGATTTACCAGCACCAATACTTTGCGAGAAGTGTGGTTCTGTAATGAAAATGGTAAATAGAAAGGATAATACCGAATATATTTGCTTAAATAAGGATTGTGGCAATAAAATTATTATCGAAAATAAGGAAGAAATTTCTGAAGATAACATTCAAGATTAATTAAGTTTTTTAGCAGTTTTCAGTATTTTATTATGAAAACTGCTAATTTATAGAGTAAAATATGATAAAAGTTAGAGTAATCGGTGGTGGTCTTGCAGGTTGCGAGGCTTGCTACCAACTATTAAAAAGAGGATATAATGTAGAGCTATTTGAGATGCGACCAAAAGTAAGTTCTCCTGCTCATAGAACAGGTAATTTGGCTGAGCTTGTATGTAGTAATAGCTTGAAAAGTGAACTTGATTCTACTGCTTCGGGAACACTTAAAGGTGAGTTAAACGAGTTAGATTGTTTGTTGCTTCGCCTTGCAGATAAAGCTAGAGTTCCAGCTGGTAGTGCTCTTGCAGTTGATAGAGAAATTTTTAGTAAAGAAGTTGAAAATGAACTTCAAAAGTTTGATAATCTTACAATTATAAGAGAGGAATATACCAAAATTGATAGTTCTATTCCTACAATTATTGCAAGTGGTCCACTTACATCGGATAATCTTTCAATAGAAATTTCAAAGTTTATTGGCGACAATGATTTGCATTTTTATGATGCTGTTGCTCCTATTATTGATGGAAATTCTATTGATAAAGATGTTGCATTTTTTGCTTCAAGATATAACGAACTTGATACCGATTACCTTAATATCGGTATGAATAAAGAGCAATATGAAGCATTTTATAATGAGCTTATTAATGCCGAAACCGTAGTGCTTAAATCGTTTGAGAACAAGGAAATTTTTGAAGGTTGTATGCCTATTGAAATTATGGCAAAAAGAGGTAGTGATTCTATCCGTTTTGGTCCTCTTAAACCTATCGGTATTCGTAATCCTAAAAATGATGAAAGGTATTATGCAGTAGTTCAACTTAGAAAAGAAAATACATCTGCAAGTATGTATAATATGGTTGGTTTTCAAACTAATCTTACCTTTAAGGAGCAAAAAAGAGTATTTAGTATGTTGCCATCTCTTGAAAATGCAGAGTTTTTGAGATATGGTGTAATGCATAGAAATACCTTTATTAATTCGCCAAAAGTACTTAATTCAAATTTGCAATTATTGAAAGATAACAACATATTCTTTGCTGGTCAAATGACAGGTGTTGAGGGATATGTGGAAAGTATTATGACTGGTATGTTTGCAGCATTAAGTATGGATAAATATTTGCATAATGATAAGTTAGAATTACCTAGTGAGAACACAATTACTGGTTCACTTTTGAGGTATGTTTCAAGAGAAAACTCAAATTTTCAACCTATGAATGCAAATTTTGGTATATTGCCTGAACTAAAAGATAAGGAAAAAGATAAGAAACTTAGGAAAAAACACTATTATAATCGTGCAATAAGTGATATAATAAAATTCAAGGATTATTTATATAAATAATTATAAATATGTTTACTTGTAGGAGGTAATTATGACTAAATTTATGGGTACTACTATCTGTGCAGTTAATCGTAATGGTGTAATTGCAGTAGGTGGTGACGGACAAGTTACTATGGGTGAAAGTGTTATCTTTAAGGGTAATGCTGTAAAAGTAAAAAGAATTTATGATGATAGAGTAATTGTTGGCTTTGCTGGTTCAGTTTGTGATGCTTTTGCACTTAGCGAACAATTTGAAAAGATGTTACAAAAATATTCAGGCAACCTTATGAGAAGTGCTGTTGAACTTGCTAAACTTTGGAGAGAAGGTAAAGCTAGTCGTCAACTTGAAGCTATGTTAATTGTTGCTGATAAGGAAAATTTACTTATTGTTTCAGGTACAGGCGAAGTAATTGCTCCTGAAAGTGGAGTATGTGCTATTGGTAGTGGTGGCAATTATGCACTTGCTGCTGCTAGAGCTTTGCTTGCAAATACTGACCTTGATGCTGAAACCATTGTTAGAAAATCACTTAAAGTTGCTAGTGAACTTTGTGTATTTACAAATGACCACTTTACTGTTGAAACTATTAGTAAGGAGGAAAAATAATGTATACATCACGAGAAGTTGTAAACGAATTAGATAGATATATTATCGGTCAAGATGAGGCAAAAAGAACTGTTGCAGTTGCTCTTAGAAACCGTTATAGAAGAAGTAAACTAACTGATAGTATGAGGGAGGAAGTTACTCCTAAAAACATCATTATGCAAGGACCAACTGGTGTTGGTAAAACAGAGATTGCTCGTAGACTTGCTAAACTTGTAAAAGCTCCTTTTGTTAAGGTTGAGGCTACAAAGTTTACCGAAGTAGGTTATGTTGGTAGAGATGTAGAAAGCATTATTCGCGACCTTGTTGAATCTTCTATCCGTATGGTTAGAGAGGAGAGATTTAAGGAAGTACAACCTAAAGCAATCGAAATTGCAGAAAAACAACTTGTAGATAAGATTTTACCTATTCGTAAACAAGCTGAAATTGAACCTAAATCAGACTCAGTTCTAAAGGAAGAAATTTTACAAGATTTACGAAAAGGCCAACTTGATAATATCCAAATTGAAATGAAGGTTGCTGATGCTCCAAAGACTATCCAACTTACACCAAATGGCGATAATGCTATTAATCTTGGCGATATCTTTGGTAATATGATGCCTGAAAAGAAAAAGAATAGAAAACTACTTGTAAAAGATGCTTTCAAAATGATTGTTGATGAAGAGGCTGCAAAGCTTGTTGATGAAGATGGCATTAATCAAGAGGGACTTCGTAGAGCTGAACAAGATGGTATTGTATTTATTGATGAAATTGATAAAATTTGTGGCAATGCAAGAGGTAGTAACGGACCTGATGTAAGTAGAGAGGGTGTTCAAAGAGATATTCTTCCTATTGTTGAGGGTTGTGTAATTAATACTAAGTACGGCACAATTAGGACTGACTTTATTTTGTTTATTGCAGCTGGTGCATTCCATATGTCTCAAGTTTCTGACTTGATTCCAGAGCTTCAAGGTAGATTCCCAGTTGTTGTTAGACTTGAAAATTTAACAACAGAAGATTTTATAAAAATTCTTTCAAGTACCGATAATAGTTTGATTAAACAATATACAGAGCTATTAAAGATTGATAAGGTAAACTTGAATTTCCTACCTGAAGGTATTAATGAAATTGCAGAAATTGCAACTATCGAAAACGAAAACGAAGAAAACCTTGGTGCAAGACGACTTCATGCAATTATGGAAAAATTGCTAGAAGATGTTTTATTTACAGCAGGCGAAAATAGTGAAGAAATTACAGTTGATATTGACAAAGAGTATGTAGACAAACATTTGAACTATACTCGTCAAGAAATACAACTTGCTAAATATATTTTGTAAGGAGAAATAATGATTAATATTCCAAAGGGTACAAAAGATGTTTTACCTCAAGAGGCTTATAAGTGGCACTATGTTGAGAGTAAAATCGAAGAAGTGACTAAATTATTTAATGTAAAAGAGATTCGTACCCCAGTATTTGAGCATACAGAGTTGTTCCTTAGAGGTGTTGGCGAAACTACCGATATCGTAAATAAGGAAATGTACACATTTATGGATAAAGGTGGCAGAAGTATTACACTTAAGCCGGAAGGTACTGCTGGTGCTGCTAGAAGTTATATTGAAAATAACCTTGGCGAATTACCTCAACCTATCAAAATGTTTTATAAGACACCAGTTTTTAGGTATGAAAAGCCTCAAAATGGTAGATTAAGAGAGCATCATCAATTTGGTATTGAAATCTTTGGTGCAGATACTCCTGAAACTGATGCTGAAGTAATAATGATTGCAAAGACTTTGTTTGATAAACTTGGACTTAAGAATCTTACTTTGCACATTAATAGCATAGGTTGTAAAAATTGCAGAACAAAATACAATGAAAAACTAAAAGAATTTTTGTATAGTCACGAGGAAGAACTTTGTGGAACTTGCAGAGAAAGAATGGTAAAAAATCCACTTCGTGTACTTGATTGCAAAATTGATAGTTGTAAAGAAGTTACAAAAGATGCTCCTAAAATTCAAGATAATTTGTGTGATGAGTGTAAAGCACATCAAGATAAATTATGCAAAATCCTTGATAATTTAGGTGTAGAGTATGTAATTGATAGTAATGTTGTTCGTGGTCTTGACTACTATACAAGAACAGTTTTTGAGTTTATTTCTAATGATATTGGTGCTCAAGGTACTGTTTGTGGTGGTGGTAGATACAATTACCTTGTTGAACAAGTTGGAGGTAAGCCAACAGCAGCAGCTGGTTTTGGTATGGGAATTGAAAGATTACTTATCACCCTTGAAAATCTTCACTTGCTTGATGATATTAAGGACGGACACCCTACAATTTACATTGCTCCTCTTGGAGATAATGCAAGCTTAGTTACATCAAAACTTGTATATGATTTAAGATGTGCTGGTATTAGCACTGAAACAGACCTTGTTGGTCGTAGTGTAAAAGCTCAAATGAAATATGCTAACAAAATTAATGCAGAGTATGTAGTAGTTGTTGGCGATAATGAAATACAAAATGATTTAGTTAATGTAAAAAATATGGCAAATGGCGAAACTGTTGAAGTTAAAATCAGTGAGCTAGTTGATTACATTACAAAGGTAAGAGGTTAGTATGGCAGAATTTTTGAATGGTTTGAAAAGAACGAATTATTGTGGCGAAGTTACAAGTGAATATATAGGTAAAGAAGTTGTTGTAATGGGCTTTGTTGCAAAATATCGTAATCTAGGCAATCTATTATTTGTAGACCTTAGAGATAGAACAGGTATTGTACAAATCGCTTTTAATAAAAGTGTAAATGAAGAGATTTACAACAAGGCTGATACAATTAGAAATGAGTATGTAATTGCAGTTAGAGGTAATGTTGTAGCTAGAGATGAAAAAAACATCAATAAAAATATGGCTACTGGCGAAATTGAAATAGAGGCAACCGAACTTAAAATTTTGTCTGAAGCTGACCAAACACCATTTTTTATTCAAGATAATATCAACACAAATGAGGCTTTAAGATTAAAATATCGTTATCTTGACCTTAGAAGACCTTATCTTCAAAAATTGCTTATTATGAGAGATAAGATTGTCCGTGTTACTCGTGAATATATGGCAGAAAACGGTTTCTTGGATATTGAGACTCCTTTCCTTGGAAAGTCTACTCCAGAGGGTGCAAGAGATTATCTTGTTCCTTCAAGAATACATCAAGGTGAGTTTTATGCACTTCCTCAATCTCCACAAATTTATAAACAATTACTTATGATTGCAGGATTTGATAGATATTATCAAGTAGCTCGTTGCTTTAGAGATGAGGACCTTAGAGCTAACCGTCAACCAGAGTTTACTCAAATTGATATGGAAATGAGCTTTGCTGATGAACCAAGACAAGTAATGGATATTGCTGAAGGTTTAATTAAAAGAATTTTTAAGGAGTGTGTAAACATTGATTTTACCGAGCCTTTTGAGGAAATGACTTACCAAGTTGCTATGGAAAACTATGGTAGTGATAAGCCTGATAGAAGATTTGATATGAAAATTATCAATATTAGCGATATCGTAAAAGATTGTGGATTTGGAGTATTTACAAGTGCTATCGAGAATGGTGGTAGTGTAAGACTTATTAATGCTAAAGGTCTTGTTTCTAATATGACAAGAAAAGAAACAGATAGCTATTCTCACTTTGTACAAGATTATGGTGCAAAGGCAGTTGCTACAATTTTACTTAAAGATGATGCAACAACTTGCTCATTTAAGAAATTTATGACTGATGAGGAAATTGAAGCTATTATCAATAGAGCAGGAGCTGAAAAAGGCGATGCTTTACTAATTGTTGCTAGCGAAAAGGATAGCGTTGTACTACAAAGTTTGGGTGCATTAAGACTTCATGTCGCAAAGAAATTTAACATCTATGACCAAGATAAGTACGATATTTTCTGGTTGACAGAGTTTCCAATGTTTGAGTATAGTGAGGAAGAACAAAGACTTGTTGCTGTTCACCACCCATTTACTAGCCCAATGAATGAGGATTTGGCATTATTAGATACCGAGCCACTTAAGGCAAGAGCAAAGGCTTATGACCTTGTAATTAATGGCGAGGAGTCTGGTGGTGGTAGTATTAGAATTTTCCATAGAGATATTCAACAAAAAATGTTTGAGTTACTTGGAATGGACGAGCAAACCATTAAAGAGAAATTTGGTTTCTTCGTTGAGGCTTTCAACTATGGAACACCTCCACATGGTGGACTTGCTTTCGGTTTGGATAGACTTGTTATGTTGCTTACTCATACTGATTCAATTAAAGATGTTATAGCATTCCCTAAGGTTCAAAATGCAAGCTGTTTAATGACTGGTGCTCCAAGTTTTGTAGAGCAAAATCAATTAAACGACCTTGCTATTAGTATTGACAAAAAAGAAGAATGATTTTTGCTAGAACAAAAAGGTTAATTGGTGACGAAAACTTTGCTAAACTTCAAAATGCAAGTGTTATTGTTGTTGGAGTTGGTGGAGTTGGTGGTTATGTTGCAGAAATGCTAGTTAGGGCAGGTATTGGCAATATTACGATTATAGATTATGATAAAATTGATATTACCAATATTAATAGACAAATTATTGCTACTACTGAAAATGTAGGCAAATATAAAGTTGATGAGTTAAAATCAAGATTTTTAGCTATTAATCCTAGCCTTAACATTACTGCAATTTGCGATAAAATATCCAAGGAAAATATCCCTAATTATCTTACTAATAACGATTATGTTATTGATTGTATTGATGATATTCCTGCAAAAATAGAGCTTATTTGCTACTGTAAAAATATGAATTACAATATTATTTGCTCTATGGGTGTTGGAAATAGATATAAATTAACCGATTATAAGGTTATGGATATTTATAAAACCAAAGAAGATAAATTAGCCAAAGTTTTACGAAAAAAATTAAAAGAGAGAAATATAAAAGCATTAGATGTAGTATGCTCGGTTGATAAGCCTGAAGAAGTTGAACCGGGGGTTATAGCTAGTATTAGTTATCTTCCACCAATGTGTTCATCAGTTCTTGCTGGGTTTGTTGTAAATAGGATTATAAATGGTTGAAACAGGCGAAGTAATAAAAACTAAAAAAGATAAGGTAATAATATCATTTGAGAGAAAAACTGAATGTGATAAATGTGGTATGTGTGCATTTGGTAAAGATGATATGAAGGTAAAACTTACCCTTAAAAACGAAGTTGGTGCAGTAAAAGGCGATATCGTTGAAGTATCTATGGGGGACAAATTTGTCCTTGCTTCTGCATTTATTGTTTATCTTATACCTATAATTTTGGTTGGATTATTTTTAGGACTTGCGATTTATTTTAACCTTGCAGAATATATTCAAATTATTCTTGCCGTACTAGGTTTAGTGCTAGGTTTTGTATTTAGTTTTTTAATTGATAAGAAGTTGAAAATGGAAAAAGGGTTTAGTCCAGTTATTACTGCTATCGTTGGTCATGTTGAAGAAACTGAACAAAATAACGAGTAGTATTATATAATTATTACAAATATAGAATAGTATTACTATTTATATAATAAAAGAATGAGGAATTTAAAATGGTAGATTTGCAAATTTTGAAAAATCAAGACCCAGAAGTTTTTTCTGGAATGTACAAGGAACTAATTCGTCAAAAAAATAATATCGAACTAATTGCTAGTGAAAATATTGTTTCAGAAGCCGTTATGGCTGCTATGGGTACACATCTTACCAATAAATATGCTGAAGGTTATTCAGGTAGAAGATATTATGGTGGTTGCGAATTTGTAGATGAAGTTGAAGACATTGCAATTGATAGAGCTAAAAAATTATTTGGTGCAGAACATGCTAATGTTCAACCTCATAGTGGTGCAAATGCAAATCTATGTGTATATGTTTCTTTGCTTGAACCAGGTGATACAGTTCTTGGTATGAGCCTTGACCATGGTGGTCATTTAACTCATGGTAGCCCTGTTAATATGAGTGGTAAATTTTATAACTTTGTAAGTTATGGTGTAAGTAAAGAAACTGGAATGATTGATTATGACAATGTTCTTGAGATTGCAAAAGAATGTAAACCAAAACTAATTGTTGCTGGTGCATCTGCATATCCTCGTATTATTGACTTCAAAAAGTTTAGAGAGATTGCTGATGAGGTTGGTGCAATTTTAATGGTTGATATGGCTCACATTGCAGGTCTTGTTGCTGCTGGTTTGCACCCAAGCCCAGTTCCATATGCTGATATCGTTACAACAACAACTCACAAGACACTTCGTGGACCTCGTGGTGGTATGATTCTTTGCAAAGAGGAGTACAAAAAAGCAATCAATAAAGCTGTTTTCCCTGGAATGCAAGGTGGTCCATTAGAGCACATTATTGCTGCAAAGGCTGTTTGTTTTGGCGAGGCACTAAAGCCTGAATTTGTAGAGTATCAAAAGCAAATTGTAAAGAATGCTAAGGCTATGGCTGATACATTTACTGCTCGTGGTATCAAAATGGTTTCTGGTGGAACTGATAACCACTTGATTTTACTTGACCTTACAAATACTGATATGACAGGTAAAGAGCTAAACGATATGCTTGAGAGTGTAAATATTACTGTAAATAAGAATGCTATTCCTTTTGACCCACTTAAACCAAGTATTGCAAGTGGTATTAGAATTGGTACTCCAGCTGTTACAACTCGTGGTTTTAAGGAAGAGGATTGCGTAGTTGTAGCAAATCTTATTGCCGATATTATCTTCAATAGAGAAAAAGCTTTTCCTCATGTTTCAGCTGAGGTTAAAAGACTTACTGAAAAATATCCTTTATATGAAGATTGCTTTAATATTTAATATAATCACACAATTTAATTGATAATTGGAAGTAGTTTTTCTACTTCCTTTTTTTATATAATCATTATCAAATATAATGTTTTTAACATAATATGTAGTAGATACCGTACAGTTATTTCTATTAGTTTATTGGTTAATAAAATTAAATAATTAATGTTTATATTACATATAAAAATTATTGACAAATGTTAATTATGGGTATAAAATAAAAGCATAGTAAATTAGTAGGGTATAGTATGAAAATATCAACAAGGTCAAGATATGGACTTAAGGTTTGCCAGTTACTTGCAGAAGAATATTCTCCTAATGAGTCGTTAGCCCTTCCATATATTGCAGAAAAATTATCATTAAGTGAGGCTTATTTAGAGCAACTAATGGCACTACTTAAAAAGGACAATATTGTTTGTTCTGTTCGTGGTGCTGGTGGTGGCTACTATTTGTCAAGAGAGCCAGAAAATATTACAATAGGCGAAATTATTAGGTCACTTGAGGGCAGTTTTGAATTTATTGATTGCTTAAAAAATGATTGTGATAGTGGTACAACCTGTAAGACAAAAGGCATTTGGCAAAAACTTTACAATGGTATGAATGATATTTTGAATTCTATGACACTAAAAGAAATGATTGACGAGGAAATATAGTATGAAAGTATATTTAGACCATGCTGCAACAACTTATGTTGACGATGAAGTATTAAAGGAAATGTTGCCTTATTTTACAAATACTTTTGGTAATCCAAACAGTCAACATGCTTATGGTAGAGATACAGCTATTGCAATTGATAAAGCAAGAACTCAAATAGCTAATGCTATTAATGCAAAACCTAATGAGATTTATTTTACATCAGGTGGAACAGAGTCTGATAACTGGGCTCTAAAGGGTATTGCATCAGCTTTAAGAAATAAAGGTAACCATATTATCACTAGCAAAATCGAGCATGCTGCTATACTTGAAAGCACAAAATACCTTAAAAAATTAGGCTTTGAGATTGATTATCTTTCAGTTGATAAAGATGGTGTAGTAGACTTGGAGGAATTAAAAAGTTTAATTACCGATAAAACAATTTTGGTTAGTGTTATGACTGCTAATAACGAAATTGGTACTATTCAACCAATAAAGGAAATTGGTGCTATTTGTAAAGAGCATGGTGTATTGTTCCATACCGATGCTGTTCAAGCAACAGGTGCTATTAAACTTGATGTTAGAGATATGAATATCGACTTATTAAGTATGTCTTCACATAAGTTCTATGGTCCTAAAGGTATTGGCGCTTTGTATATTAGAACTGGTGTTAAAATTGATAATTTAATGAGTGGTGGTCATCAAGAAAGAACTAAAAGAGGTGGGACATCAAATGTTCCTGCTATCGTAGGAATGGGTAAGGCTTTGGAGCTTGCAACTACAAATATTGAGGAAAAAGGCAAAAAAATTGCTGATATGAGAGATTATTTTGTAAACAAAGTTCTTGAGAAAATACCTTATGTAACCTATAATGGTTCTAAAACAAATAGATTGCCTAATAATGCAAGTTTATCTTTTGAGTTTGTTGAGGGAGAGTCAATCTTGTTCTCATTGGACCTTGAAGGTATTGCTTGTTCATCAGGTTCTGCTTGTTCATCAGGCTCACTAGAGCCAAGTGCTACATTGCTTGCAATTGGTAAAGCACCAAAAGATGCTCATGGAACAATTCGTTTTACTTTTGGTAAAGATAACACATACGAACAAATTGATTACACAATAGATAAATTAGTTGAAACCATAGAAAGATTAAGAAGCATGTCACCATTATTCTATGAGTTTAAGAAGGAGAATGAAAATGTATAACGAGAAAGTAATGGATAATTTTAAGAATCCAAGAAATGTTGGTTTTATCGAAAATGCCGACGGCGAAAGTAAGGTTGGCAGCCCAGAATGTGGCGATATAATGCAAATATTTCTTAAAATAAATGATGATGAAATAATCGAAGATGCAAAGTTCCAAACATTTGGTTGTGCAGCTGCAGTTGCTAGTAGTTCAATGGCTACTCAAATGCTTATTGGTAAATCTATTAAAGAAGCTCTTAAACTTACAAATAAACAAGTTGTAGAGGAACTTGAAGGATTACCTCCACAAAAGATACATTGTTCAGTTCTTGCTGAAAGTGCTATCCAAGCTGCAATCAAAGACTATTTGGAAAAGAATGGTAAAGATATAAGAGATTATCTTGATTAATAATAAAAGGTACTATTTTTAGTACCTTTTTTATTTTTTTATAACTGTTTATTTGGAAAAGATTTTGTTATGCAAAACAGTGTTTTGTATAGTAAAATGATTTTTTTATTATATATAATGCAGTATAATATAATAAAAGGCTTCTAAATTGAAGCCTTAATTTTATATTTTGAATTTCTTATAATCTTTTTTTACATTTTTATTGTATTCGTAATATGCCTCAACAACATCAGGTTCTAGCCTTTCAAATATAATATTATCTGCATATTTTTTGACTTTTTCAATTTTTTCAACAGAGTTAATTGTCCAAGAAATTATTGGTTTATTATTTTGATGGAAACATTTTTCAACTCTATCTTGTGGTAATATATCTACATTAAAAGAGCAGAATTCACTAAATGGATAGATTGGTGTACCACAAATATTTAGATAATCTTTCTTAAAGCCTGTTAAAAATCCTCGTAATACTTTATGATTATGATTGAAGTACCATAGTACTGAAAATGGACTAAAAGATTTGATACAATACAATCCATTGTATCCTTTCATAATTTTATTAAGATTTCTTTCTAATCTAAAAAATGGAGAGTAGTTAATGCTTTTTATTTCAATTACAATGCCTACTTGACCTTTTACTAAATCTAGTACATCTGTAAGAAGTGGTGGGTGTACTCCTTCAACTCCATCAAGATTAAGTTGTTGGGTTTCTTCATATGTCAACTTTTCAATAAAACTATCTTTTCCGGTCATTCTTTTAAGATTGTGGTCGTGGAATACAACAACTTTATTATCCTTAGTAAGTTGTACATCTAATTCAATATTAAAGTTATGGTCGATTGCTCTTTGAAAAGCTGGTAAAGAGTTTTCTGGAATATTGTCTTCTTTTTTGTGATATCCTCTATGTGCGATAGGTCTGTCTAGTAGCCAATAATTATTCATTTTTACTCCTTTTGTATATATATTTTATTTTTATATTTTGCTAAACTATGATATAATTATTATATCAAATATAAACAATAATATAAATATAAATAATTTTACTAAAACATTATACTATCTTTTTTAGTGTTTGTAAATAGTAAACTAAAAATATGGAGAATAAATGCAAGATAGATTAAATCGTATTCGAAATTTCTCAATAATTGCTCATATTGACCACGGCAAAAGCACACTTGCCGATAGACTGATTGAAAAAACTGGTGTTGTTGCTAGTCGTGAAATTAGTGAACAAATGTTGGATAATATGGATATCGAAAAGGAGAGAGGAATTACTATTAAGCTTCAATCTGTTAGAATGGAGTATATGTACAAGGGCGAAAAGTATATCCTTAACCTTATTGATACTCCAGGACATGTTGACTTTACTTACGAAGTTTCTAGGTCTCTTGCTGCATGCGAGGGTGCTTTACTTGTAGTTGATGCAACCCAAGGTGTAGAGGCTCAAACACTTACAAATGTTTACCTTGCACTTGATAATGATCTTGAGATTTTGCCTGTCCTTAATAAAATTGACCTAGCTTCAGCTGATGTTGAGGCTACTAAAAGCGATATTGAAAATACTATTGGTATTGATACTGAGGGTGCACCACTTGTTAGTGCAAAAACTGGTGTAGGTATTGATGAGTTGCTTGACAAGATTGTAGAGGTTTTACCACCTCCAACTGGAGATATTAATGCTCCTTTTAAAGCACTTATTTTTGACTCTGTTTATGATAACTACAAAGGTGCAGTTAGTTTCGTAAGGGTGCTTGATGGTAAACTTAGAGTTGGCGATACTATCAAAATGTTTTCAAATGGAAAGGAATTTGAGGTAACAGAGGTTGGTTACTTAAATCCTAGATATGTGCCACAAGAAGAAATTTTATGTGGCGATGTTGGTTATATTGCTGCAAGTATAAAGACAGTTAGTGATACAAGAGTAGGTGATACAATTACCCTTGCTGAAGGTGGTTGCTTGGAGCCATTACCTGGCTATAAAGAAGCTAAGCCTATGGTTTTTGCTGGTATTTATCCAGCAGATGGTTCTAAATATAATGAACTTAAAGACTCTCTTGAAAAGTTAAAATTAAACGATGCATCACTTCACTTCGAGCCTGAAGTTTCTCAAGCATTAGGCTTTGGTTTTAGATGTGGTTTCTTGGGATTGCTTCATATGGATATTATTGAGGAAAGACTTGAAAGAGAGTATAATCTTGATATTATCACAACAGCTCCTAGTGTATCATACAAAGTATTTAAGACAAACGGCGAAGAATTAATGGTAGAAAACCCATCACATTTACCTAATTTATCAGAGGTTGACCATATTCAAGAACCATATGTAAAGGCATCTATTTATACTCCACCTGCTTATGTAGGCAATATTATGGAGATTTGTACTGAAAAAAGAGGTGAGTATAAGGATATGACATACCTTGATACTAATCGTGTATGTTTAACATACGAAATGCCACTTAATGAAATTATTTATGACTTCTTTGATGCTATTAAGTCTTGTTCAAAGGGTTATGCTAGTTTCGATTATGAAATTATTGGGTATAGAACAAATCCTATGGTTAAACTTGATATACTACTAAATGGAGATATGTGCGATGCTTTAAGCATTATCGTTCACAAAGATAGGGCATATTATAGAGGAAGAACTATCGCTGAAAGATTAAAAGATATTATTCCAAGACAAATGTTCGAAATACCTATTCAAGCTGCAGTTGGTGGCAAAGTTATTGCAAGAGAAACAGTTAAGGCAATGAGAAAAGATGTACTTGCAAAGTGTTATGGTGGCGATATTACAAGAAAGAAAAAGCTATTAGAAAAGCAAAAGAAAGGTAAAAAGAGAATGAGACAAATTGGTACTGTTGAGGTTCCAAGTGAAGCATTTATGAGTATTTTGAAATACGATAATGATAAAAAATAATAATATTTTATCAAAAGTATTATATAT
>JAHHUG010000088.1 GCA_020024085.1 Christensenellaceae bacterium
GTCGTCAAACCTTCAAGGTTTGTGGACTTTGCAAAATGCTTCTATTCTATCCAAACAAGCCTTAAGTTTATCCATAGAGTATGCGTAGCTTATACGAACGAAGTATTTACCACTTTCGCCGAAAGCATCGCCAGGAACGACAGCACAATTTTGTTCGTCAAGTAGAGCATTAGCAAATTCACTACCAGTAAGACCTGTTGATTCAACACAAGGGAAGATGTAGAAAGCACCCTCTGGCTCAAAAGTATGTAAGCCCATAGCATTTAGCCTATCAACAACATATCGTCTACGCTTGTTGTATTCTGCTTTCATATCGTTTACGACTTTGTAATCGGTTTCAAAACTTACCTCAAGTGCTTTTAGAGCAGTATATTGAGCAGTAGTAGGTGCACTCATAATCATATATTGGTGAACCTTTACAATTTCATTAGACATTTCGGCAGGACAGCACATATAACCGATTCTCCAACCAGTCATAGCAAAAGCCTTTGAAAAACCATTGATAACGATTGTTCTTTCTTTCATTTCTGGAAAAGAACCGATAGAAATATGGTCTTTGCCATAAGTAAGTTCGCTGTAAATCTCATCACTAATTACAAGCAAATCGTGTTTTTTAATGATAGGCAATATCTTTTCGATGTCTTCCTTTTCCATAATGCCACCTGTTGGGTTGTTTGGGAAAGGAAATACAAGAGCCTTGGTTTTAGGTGTAATAGCAGCCTCAAGGTTTTCAGGTGTTAGCTTGAAATTATCCTTTTCGTAAGTCTTAATCATTACTGGTTTGCCATTTGCAAGAGTAACTGTTGGAGCATAGCAAACAAAACTTGGCTCTGGAATAAGTATCTCATCGCCAATATCAATTATGCTACGAAGTGAAATATCTATCGCCTCACTTGCACCAACCGTAATAATTACTTCTGTTTTGGGGTCGTAGTCTAGGTTGTACCTATCTTTTAAGTATTTGCATATTGCAACACGAAGCTCAAGCAAACCACGATTTGCAGTGTATTGAGTTTTACCCTCAAGCAAGCTATCAATACCTGCTTGCATAAATTCTCTATTTGTAATAAAGTCTGGCTCGCCAACACCAAGTGACAAGCAGTCCTTTCTTTCGGCAGCAATATCAAAAAACTTTCTAATACCAGACCTTGGAATTGCTTGCACATTTTTGGATAAAAATTTTACCATAATTATACCCCTTATTAAATAATTTCCATATTAACATTGTAACACATTTTTTTCAAATTCCTAGTAAAACCTCAAGATTATTAATGGAAATATCAAATTATAATGCTTATTAATGATATTTTTTAATTTTTGTAAAATAAAAGTTATAAATAAAAATTTATGTACATATATTATCGTAGAGATTAAGGAGGTTTTTATGAGTAATTTTGACCTATATAAAGATATAGCAACAAGAACAAATGGAGATATTTACATAGGTGTGGTAGGACCTGTTAGAACGGGTAAATCTACATTTATTCAAAAATTTATGGAGGAAGTAGTGCTAGATAATATCGACGAAAATGCAAAAAGTAGAGCAATCGACGAACTTCCTCAATCTGCAAATGGAAAAACAATTATGACTACCGAACCAAAATTTGTGCCAGCTGAAGCAGTCAAAGTGAATTTTAATGACAAGTTAAGTTGCAAAGTTAGGGTAATTGATTGCGTAGGATATATTGTTGATGGTGCAATCGGCGACAAGGAAAACGGCGAAGATAGGCTTGTTAATACACCTTGGAGTGAGGAGAAAATACCATTTAGTAAAGCCGGAGAAATCGGCACAAAAAAGGTAATTACAGAGCATTCTACAATAGGTGTTTTGGTAACAACAGATGGCAGTATTAGTGATATTCCAAGAGAAAATTATGTTAGTAGCGAAAAAAGAGTGGTAAACGAACTAAAATCTATGAATAAGCCATTTGTGATATTACTAAATTGTAAGGAAATCAATGATGAGGTGTTATCATTGCGAAACGAGCTATCTAGCTCGTATGATGCACCAGTAATTGTTAAAAATGTGCTTGAATTAAATAAGGAAGATATCAACGAAATTATGGAAGAGATTGTATATGAATTCCCAGTAAAAGAAATTGATGTGAATATCCCTAGATGGTTGCAAGTTCTTGATATAAACAATCCTATTATTTCAGATATAATGGATAGACTTAGGGAAAAATTTGATAGTGTCGTAAAAATGAATGACATTAAGGGTATGGAAGACTGTTTTACCTCTTCAAATTATATTAAGGATATTAATTATGATGTAGATATGGGAACAGGTGTTGTTACAGTTAATTTGGTTCCACAACAAGATTTGTTCTATAATGTGCTATCAAAAGAATGCGATAGAGAGATTACAGATGATTTTGAGCTTGTAAATTATTTAAGATATTTGTCTAGTATTGAAAAAGTATATTCTAACCTTAAAACTGCTATTGATGGTGTGGAAAATGGTGGATATGGTATTGTGTATCCAAACCAAGATACAATTGAAATAACCGAGCCTACTATTATTAAAAAGGGTGGAAGTTATGGTATAAAATTAAAGGCAAAAGCTAATAGTTTGCATATGTTAAACATACCAATCGAGGCAGAAGTATCTCCAATTGTTGGCGATGAAAAACAAGCAAAAGAACTTCTTGAAACTATGCTTGACCAGTACAAAAATGATAGAACTGCATTGCTTGAAACCAACTTATTTGGTAAGAGTTTAGATGAGTTAATGAAAGATGGCATTGAAGATAAACTAAATAATATGCCTGATGAAGTTAAGGTTAAAATGAAGAAAACCTTATCAAGAATCATTAATGAATCTAAAGGTGGAGTTATTTGCATTCTATTGTAAATGTAATTATCAATTTTATGTTATTATTACATAAACAAGACTTTATATAGTCAAAATGATATCTAAAGTATTATATTAGGTCAATATACGATAATAAGTGATTAAGTTAATATTAGGGAAAATATTAAAATAAATTGTTTTTGTACTTTCCTTAATTGACTTAATCGCTTTTTTATTTTACAATATTATAGAGGTTAATTATGGATTTAATAATAGCTAGTAATAATAAAAATAAAGTACGAGAAATTAAAGAAATTTTAGATAACGAGTTTGATAATTTCTACTCACTAAAGGATATCGGTTTGGATATTGATATTGAGGAAACAGGCGAAACTTTTTTTGAAAATTCTTTAATCAAGGCAAAGACAATAGCCGATATTACCGGCAAGGTTTGTATCGCTGATGATAGTGGACTTATGGTTGATGTGCTTGATGGAAAACCGGGTGTGTATAGTGCCAGATTTGCTGGAGAGCCTTGCAACGATGAGAACAACAATAAAAAACTTTTAGAGCTTCTTAAGGGATATTCTTACGAGGAGAAAACAGCAAAGTTTGTAAGTTGTATTGTTTTATATTTCCCTAATGGTGAATATATCACATCAACTGGCGAGGTCAAAGGACATATTTTGACCGAATATCACGGCAATGGTGGTTTTGGTTACGACCCACTATTTTTTGCAGATGAGCTTGGCAAAACCTTTGGAGAGGCTACAAGTGAGGAAAAAAATAAAATTAGCCATAGAGCACGAGCATTAGAGGATTTGAAAAGTAAAGTATGAAAACTATGATTGTTTTTTCTGATGTACATTATGATAGATATACTTTGTCAAGAATAGAAAACATAATGGACGAAGCTGATTATATTGTCTTTACTGGCGATGGCATAAGTTCTATTGTTGATTATATGGATAAATATGATAAAAAAATGTACATTGTAAAAGGTAACTGCGACCCGTACGATTTTGATAGAGAATTAACTCTTCAAGTTGAGGGTGTTAAGTTTTTTGTTACCCACGGAGATAAATATTCAGTTAAAAGTGGGCTAGACAACCTTTCTTATCGAGCAGAGGAGCTTGGTTGCGATGTTGCATTGTTTGGTCATACTCACCAATCTACCATTGAAAAACTAGGAAATGTTACATTAATTAACAGTGGAAGTTTGTCGCTTCCAGCTGATTTTAACAAGACATATTGCTACATTGTTGTCAATAATGAAAAATTTTTTGCAAAATTAGTAAAAATTAGTTAAAATTAATTGACATTACGCTATTAAAATGATATCATAATCAAGCGTTGTGAGTGATGCGGGTGTAGTTCAACGGTAGAATCCCAGCCTTCCAAGCTGGTCGCGTGGGTTCGATTCCCATCACCCGCTCCAAAAAGAATCTCTATAGATTACGGAATGAGCCAGTAGCTCAGTTGGATAGAGCAACGGCCTTCTAAGCCGTGTGTCGGGGGTTCAAATCCCTTCTGGCTCACCATTATGGTGGGTATAGCTCAGTTGGTTAGAGCGCTAGGTTGTGGCCCTAGAGGCCAAGGGTTCGAATCCCTTTACTCACCCCACAACTTTAACAATTAAATATTGGGGTGTCGCCAAGCGGTAAGGCACTAGACTTTGACTCTAGTATTCGTAGGTTCAAATCCTGCCACCCCAGCCATCATGATTCATTAGCTCAGTCGGTAGAGCACTTGACTTTTAATCAAGGTGTCCCGAGTTCGAATCTCGGATGGATCACCAATAATAAATAAGAAAGATAGCATATGCGGCTGTGGCGGAATTGGCAGACGCGCTAGACTTAGGATCTAGTCTCTACGAGGTGGGAGTTCAAGTCTCTTCAGCCGCACCAAATCTTTCTTTTTATTATTTTATGCGGGAATGGCTCAGCGGTAGAGCGTCGCCTTGCCAAGGCGAATGTCGCGAGTT
>JAHHUG010000089.1 GCA_020024085.1 Christensenellaceae bacterium
TTTGGATTATAAAAAAAGAGTTGTAAATATTTCATACAACTCTAAATTATATAGAATTCTATAATAAAATACTTTCTCATATATTGTGGTATAATCTTATTATTTTTGGTAAACTTTTACATAGTCAACTACAAAATTATACTCTTTATTAAGGTCATTTTTCATAGGATTTCCAGCCCAACTTTTTGAGCCATCTTTCTCTTTACCTGGGTATAAATTGCCTTCTTCATCAAATGAACCACCAACCTCAACTGATAATATCATATATTCATTTACCTTCGGTGTGCCAAATATTTTTTTATCAACAACAACTTTTGTTTCGTAAGTTTTCCAACCATCAATATAGAAGGTCAATGAATCTTCTGTCCACATCATACCGTAAGTATGGAAATTTGAATACATATCTTTCACATCGAATATAGGTGATACATCACTCTTGTGATTGTTGTTGTATCCATCAATGTGCATTACATGTTGATTATAGCTTTTGCCTTCATGGTAGTGAGGAGATTCCATTATATCAATTTCGCAACCATCTTCAGCAGTATTTTGTTTATCTTGGTTACTAAAAGCGATAGCATTATCAGGCATAAGCCAAAATGCAGACCAAATACCTTTTGCTGGAGGACAAATGCACCTAATTTCATAGTAACCATATTTACTACTAAAACCGGAATAATTTTGGTAACTTGTAAAATTGGTATGGTTATTTACACTTGATTCTAACCAACCCGTGTACCAACCTTTCCCTAGTGGTCCGTTATCTTTGTATTTGGTGGAAATATTTAGATTTCCGTTTGAAACAGAAACCATATCTTCGGTGTAGTAACAACCACGCCTAATACCATTTAGTTTAGGATTAGCGTGTTTCATTGGGTTGTGTTTCCATTTGGTGTAGTCAACCGAGTTTCCGTCAAAATTATCTTCAAATACAAGGTTGTATCCATCAAGATTAAGTTTTTCATCGTGTGGAACATTGTGTACATTACAACCAGTTAAGCACATTATACAAATACTTATTATAAATGTTACAAGCACAGTAAAAGTAATTTTTTTCATAATAATACCTTAAATCATTAATAGTTATATTGTAACATAGTTACTAATTTTTTGTGTAATTTAAGCTGGGCATATTTTATGCTACAAATAGTTTATATATTGTAATTTTTGTAATAACTGATCATATAATTAACAAAATATAATACTTAAAGTATCAAATATGATATATAAACTATTTATTATGGTACTATTGGGTAATACCAAAGCAATAATAAATTTTGCAAATAAAAAAACCACTTTATAAAAAGTGGTTTTAATTATTAATTTTTATTAGGAATTAGATACCTCTTTCTTCCATTTTAACTCTGATTTCGTCGCAGTTGATACCAACGATTGGCTCTCCTAAATCTTCAGATTCTCTGCAAATTAAATCGAAGTCGTATGGGTTAGAAACAGAATTTACGATAGCCTTAGCTCTCTTTTCTGGGTTACCAGATTTGAAGATACCACTACCTACGAATACACCTTCAGCACCTAAATGAACCATTAATACAGCATCAGCAGGGGTAGCTACACCACCAGCAGAGAAGTTAGGAACAGGAAGCTTACCAGTATCGTGAACTAACTTAAGTAGGTCGTATGGAACTTGAAGTTGTTTAGCCTCTTCGTATAGTTCGTCAACACTCATAGAAGCAACCTTTCTCATTTCTGATTGCATCATTCTCATATGTCTAACAGCTTGTACAACATCGCCAGTACCAGCTTCGCCTTTGGTTCTAATCATACTAGCACCTTCTTGGATTCTTCTTAAAGCTTCGCCAAGGTTTCTAGCACCACAAACGAATGGAGCCTTGAATGCCATTTTGTCTACATGGTAAACATCATCAGCAGGGGTTAAAACTTCACTTTCATCAATGAAATCAATATTCATAGACTCAAGAATTCTTGCCTCGATAAAGTGACCGATACGGCATTTTGCCATTACTGGAATACTAACAGCTTTTTGAATTTCCTTAATCATTTTAGGGTCACTCATACGGCTTACACCACCTTCAGCACGAATATCTGCTGGAACTCTTTCAAGAGCCATAACAGCACCGGCACCAGCAGCCTCAGCTATTTTAGCTTGTTCTACATTAGTAACATCCATTATAACTTTACCCTTTAGGCTTTCAGCGATAGGGTCATTAATTTTATACATAAACTGCATCTCCTTATAAATTAAATCAATTATTATTATATCACAAATAGTAAAAAAAACAAGTCTAATTTTTAACAAGAGTTGAAAAAACGTAAAATGTTTATAATTTTTAGAATAAATTTTTTAGTATAGAAATAAGATTATAAATTTAGAACTTAATATTTTTTAAAAACAAAAAAAGCAGAAAAAATTCTGCTTAATTTAGTAAATTTGATAACTATTTAATATGGTCTTTAGAAATAAGATAAATAATATTAGTTTTGGTATTATTTTTATCTCACAATATTTTATAAAGTAATCAAATTGTTTAGTTTTTATCTGTTTTTAGGTAATATGCACCACTTTGAGTACGATTGAATGAAGAATATCAATATCTAGTTCAATGTGGGTTAACTCCTTAATGGGAATATTATGGTTTTTATTTAACTTAATAGTAAACAAATTTGCCAAATACCTTCATATAATTTGTAAACCGATTGTTTGCATAGGTGTTATCTTTTTAAAGTTAGACCTCTTTGAGAGTTAAAATTTTGTTAGTAAGTTCCATCAAATCGTCTGTGCTTGGGTGCATAAGAGCCTTGTCGAAGTTTTTAATAAGCAAGTCGATGTTTTCTGGAGGATTATTAGATTCCTTTAACCTCTCATATTTTTCTCTTATGGAAAGTGGCATTTTGCCTTGACACATAAATGTATCAACAATAGTGTTGGATTTGTTGATATTTTTGGAAACATTTACTAAAATCTCATTAAAATAGTTGTTATCCACACCATAACCAGCTGTACCAAATAGAAAAATCTTTTTGTTATTTAGCTTTAATAGGTAATTGGCAATATCCTCGGTGCAAGTATCTCGATTGGTCCAAAAACCGATGAAAATCAAGTCGCACTCTGGTATTGCATCAGTAGGGTCGCCATAATATACCAGTTCGCCGTGCATAATAGATTTGATTCGTTCAGCAAGTAGAACGGTATTACCCGTATGACTGCTGAATATAATTGAATAGTTCATTTGTTCCCCCTCTTATAAATTTATTATACTATAATTTCTTTAATAAAAAAAGAATAGCTTCAAAAATAATTGTCAAAATACTTTGATATTGACTTTTTATAGGTCGAAATGTTAGAATATATTGTAATTATTGAAAATTTTGATTGAGGTATACTATGACAGACAAAGAATATTCAAAAATAATGCAAGAAATTGGCGAAAGAGAGCAACTAATAGAGAGTTTTATGCTTTATGGTGGCTTTGATAGAGCATATGCTATAATGAAAATTAAGGAATTTGATGAAGCAACTTGCGATGGAAAGGAGCTTCAACCAGTTGAACAAATGCAAAACGAACAGTTGCTAGGTATATTGCAATCTCAATCAGCTGTCCTAATGGATATATTAAATAAGGCATACGAAAATAAATAATATTTTAGTTAATGTAATATAGCAATCCTATTCTGAACAAAATTGCATATAGCTAAATTATTAGGATTAAACTTTGTAATTATGATAAATTAAGAATAAAAAAAAGACCTAGTTATAGGTCTTTTTTTGATATAAACTATTTGATAGTATTTTCTAAAAAAGTATATTTTTGATTAAGGTGCTTAATATATTTGTTGTGAATCTTTGCAAGAAGTACAGGTGTAACAAACATAATAACAGCAACCAAAATATAGCAAATAATTGTAAACAATATATCTAAACTTTGGTTAGTGTGTCCTAGCAAATTCTCAACATAAGGAGAAATTCTATCTGGTGCTAAAAATGGATATGGCCACCAAGTTTTAGCATTTAACATACCAGTAATATCGGTAGGATACAAAGCTCCACAAGTGCCTCTAACAACGGTTAGTACTGAATAAACAATAGGGAAAATAGTGGCAGTTTTTGTAAACTTTTTTACATCTAGTTCCTCATTAGAGAATGGAAGGTACCAAAGTACAAGCATAATAATAGGTAAGCAAATATGATGCCAGTAACCCAAAAAGTCTATCATTGCAAGGCTAGGAAATTCATATACCCAGCTTGTAGCAGCTTTGTCGATAAATGGTAACATCATACCACAATATACGATACCGGTAATTGCAATAAACATTGTAACTGCACCTGCAAAATACTTGTTAAAGCCTATTTTTTGTATCTTTTTTACTCCAACAATACTTAATCCTAGGCTAAGTATGTATAAATCGGTCAAAATATTAGAAAGTTGAGTAAAGTAACCGATATTGTTAAAACCACTAACATTATTTGTTGTAAATGCTGGGAAAAGTGGTTTTGCGTTTGGATATTTTGCAAGGATACCTTCAGGTAGTACAAATAAGTAAGGTCTTACAAATTTGTCGAAACCAAACATTTGATACAAAATACACGATAAACCGAATGTGGAAATTATTATAAGCAATATTCCAAAAGGTTTAGAATTTTTGAGTTTTTCTCCTATAAATTGTTTCATAATTACCCCTTATATT
>JAHHUG010000090.1 GCA_020024085.1 Christensenellaceae bacterium
GATATATTGGAGGTGAGTAAACTAAAATAAAAGGATATTAAAAAATGGTATTGTATCAATCGGCGTCAGTGTTTATTAGTAGATAATGATATCTGATTATTAGACACTAATTTTGAGAATTATATCAACACAACAACAATAATTTGTAATAATATTTATTTTTAATGTATAAATATTCATGTTGTAATATTAAATTAGTTGATAATTGATTGCATATTTTGTGTTTGTAACATAAGATATTAGCATATAATAAAGGAAATAATAAAATATGAATAAAGTAAGAAAAGCAGTAATTTTAGCAGCAGGATTTGGCACAAGATTTTTGCCAGTAACAAAATCTATACCAAAGGAGATGTTCCCGATTGTTGATGTTCCAGCAATGCAATATTTGGTCGAAGAGGCAGTAGAGGCAGGAATTAAGGATATACTTATTGTAATATCAAGAAACAAAAAAATGATTACTGACCACTTTGACAAGTCTTTTGAGCTTGAAGATTTACTAAAGGCAAACAATAAGAATAAGGAATTAAAAATCCTTGATAATATTTTACCTGAAGATGTAAATATTTACTATCATGTTCAAAAGGAAATGAGAGGACCAGGTGCAGCCGTTAAACTTGCCGAGAGTTTTACTGGAAATGAGCCATTTGTACTATTCTTTGGCGATGATTTGATTTACACTGGAGATAAAGACAACTGTTCTACTCAATTATTAAAGGCTTATGAAAAAACTGGTAAAACTGTAATTGCAACTCAATATGTACCAGACGAAGATGCAAAAAAATATGGTGTTGTTAATAATACACCTATTGATGAGCATTTGCTTAAGGTTAATTACATTGAGGAAAAGCCAACACGACCTATACATAATCCAGTAGTTAATATTGGTAGGTATGTGTTGACTAAGGAAATTTATAGTTATCTTGATAAACTTTCTCCTCACGATAATGGGGAAGTTTATTTTTCCGATGCACTTGATTTGATGGGTAAAGATGAAATGTTATATGCTTATCAATACGAGGGTAAAAGGTATGACCTTGGTGATAAACTAGGATTTTTGAAAGCTCAAGTAGAGTACGCATTACGAAATGATGAATTAAAAGATTCGTTCTATAAATACTTAAAAGAAGAAATTAAATAATTTTACGGAAGTGCTAATTTAGCACTTCTTTTTTTATCTAATAAACGAATAATTTTGCTAAAAAAACATTTTATTATAATTATTTTCAAAAACTTATATAATATTTATTGATAAACTATTTATTTTATTTAGTTTTAAGTTATAATATAAATATTATAATGGATTAATGTTTATATTTTTGGAGGAAATATGGTTAACTATTCAACTTCGGTTAAAAAGGCTTTAAGTATTGCTGAAAAAGTCGCACTAAAAACAGGTGGTTTAATCGGTACAGAGCATATCTTGTTTGGTATGCTTTATATGGAAGATACTATCGCTTGTAGGGTACTTAATAGGCATAATATTACAAAGGATTTGGTGGTTAATTATATTAATCCAACAGCAAATGTTACCATTACACTTGGCGAATCAATGTACAGCCCAGGTGCTAAAAATGTAAAGCAACTTGCTGGACTAATTGCAGAGAGTTTACAGCAAAATCGCATTACAACCGAGCATTTTTTGCTTGCAATTATAGATAATGAAAATTGCGTTGCAGCTAGGATACTTTCTTCTAATGGAATAGACCTTACTGCTATGAAAAATCAGTTTTTAACCGAGCTTCGCAACAATAAAACAGGGGTAAAAAACTTCGATTTCAGTAGCTTTGATGTGCCTAACGATTATCCAAATGATAGAGCCAATAATTACAACCCAACTAATGCTGGGTATAACGACTATCAAAATGACTACTCAAATAACTATCAAAATGATTATCCAAATGATAGCTATGATAGAGATGTGGAGTATGCAACAGTTGGTAGAGGTTACGAGCACGAAGATGACGAACTGGATAAACTTGGTATTGACCTTACATTAAAGGCAAGTAGAGGCAAAGTTGACCCTGTAATAGGTAGAGATGACGAGATTGATAGGCTTATCCAAGTGCTTTGCAGAAGGACAAAAAATAGCCCAGTTCTTGTAGGAGAGCCGGGTGTAGGTAAATCAGCGATTGCCGATGGTTTAGCCTTAAAAATCGTAAATAATGATGTACCTGATATTCTTAAGGGTAAAAGGGTATTTAGTTTAGATATGGCAAGTGTAGTTGCTGGCACAAAATATCGTGGAGAGTTTGAGGAGAGGTTCAAAAATGCACTTGATACCATCAAACGAGATGGCAATATTATTTTGTTTATTGATGAAATCCATACTATTGTAGATGCAGGTTCAAGTGAAGGCTCTTTAGATGCTGCCAATATCCTTAAACCAATGCTTGCAAGGGGCGAAATCCAAACAATAGGTGCAACGACTTTTGATGAGTATCGCAAATATATCGAAAAGGACCCAGCACTAGAAAGAAGATTTCAACCAGTTATTGTAGAGCCACCATCAGTTGAAAATACTATCCTTATCCTAAAGGGATTGAGGAGTAAATATGAGATGCACCATAAGGTTCAAATTACCGATGATGCAATTATTGCTGCTAGTAAAATGGCAGATAGATATATCACTGATAGATTTATGCCAGATAAAGCAATAGACCTTATTGATGAGGCAGCTAGTAAAAAGAGGATTGAGGGTTACTCTGTGCCAGATAGAGTAAAACAGGTTGAACAAGAACTTCAAAATGTTTCAAAATCTCTTAATGAGGCAAAACTTCGTGGCGACTATATGGGGGTGGAAAATCTACTTAAATATCGTGATGAGCTATTTGAAGTGGTAAGCGAGGAAAAACGAAATCTTATGAATGTTCGTAACAATATGCACCTTTCAATATCTGCCGATGATATTGCAGAGGTTGTTGCAGATTGGACACATATTCCCGTTACAAAACTTACCGAAGATGAGTCTTCAAGGCTTATGAAACTTGAAGATATCCTAAAACAGAGGGTAATTGGACAAAACGAAGCCGTAGCTAGTGTTGCAAGGGCAATAAAAAGAGCAAGGGCAGGACTTCAAGACCCTAATAGACCTATTGGTTCATTTATATTCCTAGGACCAACAGGTGTAGGTAAAACCGAACTTTCAAAGGCTATTGCAGAGGCTATGTTTGGCGATGAAAACCTAATGATTAGGGTGGATATGAGTGAATATATGGATAAGTCAACCGTTTCAAAACTTATCGGTTCAGCACCAGGACTTGTAGGATACGAGGATGGTGGACAGCTTACCGAAAAGGTTCGTAGACAACCATATTCAGTTGTACTATTTGATGAAATTGAGAAGGCACACCCAGATATATTCAATATTCTGCTTCAAGTTCTTGATGATGGTAGAATTACCGATGGACACGGAAGAACGGTTAATTTCAAAAATACAATTATAATTATGACTTCAAACCTTGGTGCAACCGATATTAAAAATACATCAAATTTAGGTTTTGCAACTATTGAAGATAATAATGCAAGTGACTATGAAAGAATGAAAGAGGCTCAAATTTCTGCATTAAAAAAGGCTATGCGACCAGAATTTGTCAATCGTATAGATGAGGTAATTGTATTTAGAAAATTAAGTGCAACAGAACTTACAACTATTGCAGATATTTTACTAGATAAACTTCAAGATAGACTAAAGGAAAAGGGCATCACAATGCAACTTACTCCAAGAGCAAAGCAGTATGTAGTTACTTGTGGCACTGATGTTGAGTATGGTGCAAGACCATTAAGAAGAACTATCCAACGACTTATCGAGGATAGATTAAGCGAGGAAATCTTAAAAGGTACAATATCAAGGAATGATAATGTTGTAATTGATGTTGATTCTATTGGATTATTTATAACAAAAATGTAAAAATTTTTGCATTAATACTAGAATAGGTATTTTTAATAGTGTATAATATAGATAGACATAAGGAGGTACGAATATGCGTATTGAAATTTTAGGTAAAAATTATAGTCTATCAAACAAGTTGAAAGAAGTTGTTACTCAAAAGCTTACCAAATTAGACAAGTATTTTGATGACGATGCCGTTGCAAAAGTAGTATGTTCTACCGTAAAAGGCGAGAGATATGTAATGGAAGTTACAATCAATCTTGACAAAAAGCTACTAAGAGCAGAGGAAACCAGTGACAATATGTACAACAATATTGACTTGATTATCCCAAAATTAACTAGACAAATTAGGAAATATCGTACTAAACTATCAAAAAGAGTTAAGGAAGATATCTTTGTTAATGTCGAACAGCCAAAGGCAGAGGACTTTAAGAAAGTTGTTAAGTCAAAATCGTTTGAAATTGTCCCTATGACACAGGAAGAGGCAATCGAGGCATTCGAACTAATCGACCATGATTTCTATGTATTCCTATCAAAAGAGACAGGTAGAGTAAATGTATTATATCGTAGAGAAGACGGAGATTATGGTTTACTAGACCCAATATATTAAAATAAAATTAAGAGGCAACTTTGGTTGCCTCTTTTTTTTATTAATTATTTATTTCGTATATAAATAAAATATTGTCACTAAATATTCATATATTG
>JAHHUG010000091.1 GCA_020024085.1 Christensenellaceae bacterium
CTATATTTGATTGACCAACCCGCTGTTCACGAAAGAATAATATATGATGATTTAATTAATAAAAACAATGTTGAAATACAAAATTTATTAATACCATATATTTTTGATACCAATTTTGTAGAAAGCGAATTTCTACTAAATAATTTAGAAGTACTAAATGATATGGGTATCGGAATAGAGCATTTTGGTGGAAATAGTTTCAAAATCAATTCTTTACCAGTAAGTATGATAAATAACGATTTAGATGGCTTTGTAAAAAATCTTCTTAAAAATATATCAAGTATGAAAAATATCACATCAAAGGATATATTAAAGGATAAAATATCACAAACAGCTTGTAAATCTGCAATAAAAGCAGGCTATAAGTTTAACAAAGACCAACAAAAAGCATTGCTAAAGTATTTTATTGATAATGGTATGCCTACACATTGTCCTCATGGTAGACCAACAATGATAAAATTTACAAAGCAAGAAATAGAAAAAATGTTTAAGAGAATAGTGTAGTATGAAAAAATTGATATTTATAGTTGGTCCAACTGCAACTGGCAAATCCGATTTAAGTGTTGAACTAGCTAAAAAAATTAATGCAGAAATCATTTCTTGTGACTCAATGCAAATATATCAAAATATGGATATAGGTACAGCAAAAGTTACACAAAAAGAAATGTGTAATATACCACATCATATGATTGATATAGTAAAAGCAAACTCAAATTTTGATGTATCAACATATCAAAAATCAGTGGAAAGTATTCTACATAATTTAGATTTAGAGAATAAAACTGCTATAATTACTGGTGGAACAGGATTATATGTAAATTCTATTATATATCCTATGACATTCGGAAAAAGTAAAGATTCTAAATTAAGAAAGGATTTAACCAAGTTTTTAGAGGAAAACGGCAAAGAAGCATTGTTTGCAAAGCTTGTTGAAGTTGACGAAAATAGTAGTAAAAAATTGCACATTAATGATACCAAACGAGTTATTCGTGCAATTGAAATTGCAATGGATAGCGACCTAAAATCCAAACAAAACGATATGCAAAAACCAAGATTTGAATATATTATGGTTGGATTAAACACCGATAGGCAAGTTTTGTATGATAGAATAAATAATCGAGTAGATAAGATGTTTGATTTAGGTCTTGAAAACGAAGTAAAATCTTTACTTGATAATAATCTTGTCAACTTTGATTGTCAAAGTATGCAAGCTATTGGCTATAAAGAATTTTTACCTTATTTTAATGGCGAAATATCAAAAGATGAACTTATAGAACTAATTAAAAAGAATAGTAGAAACTATGCAAAACGACAAATTACATGGTTCAAGAAATATGAAAATATAAAATGGTTTGATTGCATTTACGAGCGAACAGATGCTATCAAATACATAATGGATAATATGGAGTAAAAATGAATTTTTCAAACGAAGTAATTGAATTAGTAAAAAAATGTGAACAAAAAGCAAAAGCACAATTTGAAAGAGTGGAAGAAATAGCACTTTATAATCAAAATAAAGTATTAACAGCTTTTCAAAATAACAGAGTAGCAACTCGTCATTTTTCAAATACAACCGGATACGGTTATGACGATATCGGTAGAGACACCTTATCAAAATTATTTGCAGAAATTTTTAATGCTGAAGATGCAATCGTATCTCCTAACATTGTTTCAGGTACACACGCTTTAACCTTAATGTTATTCGGCGTATTAAGACCAAATGACAACTTTATGTATATTTCAGGTACACCTTACGACACTTTACGAGAGGTTATTTACGGCGATAATATCGGCTCATTAAAGGATTTTGGTGTCAACTTTGAAGCAGTCGAGCTTGTAAATGGCGAATTTGATAAGCCTACAATTAAAGAAAAAATGACTGCTAAAAAAATGAAAATGGTAGTTATTCAAAGGTCAAGAGGATACGAGTGGAGAGATGCTTTATCAATTGAAAAAATTGCAGATATTATCAAATTTGTAAAGTCTATTGATAAAGATGTAATTGTTGCCCTTGATAACTGCTACGGAGAGTTTGTTGAAACACTAGAGCCAACAGCAGTCGGTGCAGATTTACTTGCAGGCTCAATGATTAAAAATATTGGTGGTGGACTTGCTCCAACAGGTGGATATATTGTAGGTAACAAAGACCTAATTGAACAAGTTGGTTACAGACTAACAGCACCTTCTATCGGTAACGAAGTAGGTAGTTACAATTCATCTTACCAACCATTTTATCAAGGACTTTTTCTTGCACCAACAGTTACAAGCAATGCTATTAAAACAAGTATTTTATTCGGTTATGTCTTTAATGAGTTAGGTTACAAAACATCTCCAAGCCTTGATTCTAATTGCTATGACATAATTAGAAGTATTCAATTTAATACTGCAGACGAACTAATTAAGTTTATCCAAACAGTTCAATTTGCATCACCAATTGATAGCTATGTAACACCTATGCCATGGGAAATGCCAGGATATCAAGATGATGTAATTATGGCTGCCGGTACATTCGTTTCTGGTGCTTCAATCGAGCTATCTGCTGACTCTCCAATTAGAGAACCTTATATTGCTTATTTGCAAGGTGGATTAACTTATGAACACGGTAAATTAGCAGTATTAATGTGTGCAAGTGAAATATTAAAACAAAGAAAATAATAAAATAGGGTAGTTTGACTTTTGAATACTGAACATTAAAATACTATGTATTAAAATAAAGTCAAATTTTACCCAAAAACTGCAAAAAAAAAATGCTTTCAATACGAAAGCATTTGGCAGGGGAGACGCGATTCGAACACGCAACCTACGGTTTTGGAGACCGCTACTCTACCGTTGAGCCACTCCCCTAAGAACTTTATTATTATATAATAAATTGACATTTAAGTCAAACAAAAACATGGAGGAAAAATGGATAAATTCAAATTAGGTGTAGTAGGTTATGGTAATATGGCTGGAGCTATACTAAATGGCATATTAAAGTCAAAAATAATTGATAAAAAGAACATTTTAGTTTGTGATATTGACAACGACAAACTAAATTTGCTTGATAAAGAAATTTCAAAAACCAATTCAAATCAAGAAGTATTTGATAATTGCGAATACATTTTACTTGCCGTAAAACCACAAATGTTTGACAGCCTACTTGATACCCAAAAATATTCAACAAACGCATCAGCAATAATTTCAATTATGGCAGGTAAAAATATTAAAACTATCAAAAATAAATTCGTATCAAAACCAACAGTAGTAAGAATTATGCCAAACACTCCTTGTCTTGTTGCTGAAGGAATGAGTGGATTAGTTTTTGATGACACCAATGATACAGAACTTATTAATTTTGTAACCGAAGTATTTAATGCAATCGGTAAAACTATGATAATTACCGAATCTCAAATAGATAATGTTTCTTCAATAAGTGGCAGTGGTCCAGCATATAGCTATATGTTTATAAATGCATTAATTAAAGCTGGTATGAATATTGGTCTTACATTTGATGAGGCAAAACTTTTAACAATACAAACAATAACTGGTTCTTGCAAAATGCTTGAAAATGTAACAAATACAGAGGAAATTGATGTTTTAACAGATAGAGTATGTAGTAAGGGTGGTTCAACAATTGAAGCAGTAAAACACCTAAAATCGAACGACTTTGACAACATTATTGATGTTGCAATTAAAAAATGTAAACAACGAAATATTGAACTTTCAAAAATATAGGTGAGTATGAAACAAATTCAAATTTATACCGATGGTGCTTGTTCGGGTAATCCCGGTCCAGGTGGCTGGGGAGCAGTGCTAATTTATCAAAATGTAAAAAAAGAAATTTCAGGATATATGCCTGAAACAACAAATAATAGAATGGAATTATTTGCAGTTTTGCAAGCACTAAGACAACTAAAAGAACCATGTCAAATTGACTTATTTAGCGATTCTGCGTATTTTATTAACGCATTAAACAATGGTTGGTTAGATTCTTGGCAACAAAACAACTGGAAATCTTCATCAAAAAAAGATGTGCAAAATGTAGATATTTGGAAAGCATTACTACAAGAAATGCGAAAACACAAAATTACATATCACAAAGTAAAAGGGCATGCTGATAATGAATATAATAATCTTTGTGATAAACTTGCTACTGATGCAATAAAAAACAATGCAAACAAATCTAATTAAAAAAAAGATAATAGTGAAAACTATTATCTTTTATTTTACTCTATAAATTTTTTGTGAAGAGCTTTAACAGCTCTGTCCTCATCTTTTTTCTCAACAAGAATACTGATTTTTATTTCTGATGTTGTAATTATTTTAACATCAATACCCTCTTCATTAAATGTTTCAAATGCTAATGCCGCAACACCAGGATTTGTCTCTATCCCTATGCCAACTATAGATATTTTAGAAAATCCCTCATCGATTCTGTAATTATCGCCATGACATTTTTCGATTACAGCTTTAACAGCTTCTATGTCTCCTGCATCAACAGAGAAAATAATACTATTTCTTTTATTTCCTGAACTCATTATCAT
>JAHHUG010000092.1 GCA_020024085.1 Christensenellaceae bacterium
CTCTAATCGTGATATTTACAAATTGCAAGGTGAACTACTTACAAGCAATATATATTTATTGAAAAAAGGACAAAGTGAAATTGTAGTTGATAATTATTACGATAATTACAACAAAGTCACAATCAAACTTGATGAGAAATTGTCTCCAAAAGATAATATCCAATATTACTATAAAAAATATTCAAAACTTAAAAATGCCGAAGATATTACAAAACAACAACTTGAAAAAAACAAGTTAAATCTTGAATATGCAGTTAGTATTATTAACGATTTGGATAATGTAAAATATGAAGATACCCTTGATGATATTTTTGAGGAGTTAGAAAGTCTAGGTATAATTAAACCAACAAAAAAGAAGAAAAAAGATAGTCAAAGTCTAGTAACTTACGAAGTAGATGGCTACACTATTATTGCTGGTAAAAACAATATTCAAAATGATTACTTAACTTTTAAATTAGCAAATAGCAAGGATATTTGGTGTCATACAAAAAATTCACATGGTTCACATGTAATTGTTTTTAGAAAAAATGGTATTATTGAGGATAATATTATTGAAATGGCTTTACAAATTGCAGCTTATTACTCTAGTAATAAATCAAATAAAATTGAAGTAGACTATACCGAAAGAAGAAATGTTTCAAGGATTGACCAAAAGCATAAAGGCTTGGTTTATTACACCAACTACAAGACAAAACTTGTTGAACCAAATTGCTATGAACAATTTATTGTAAAACAATAACTACTCTATTATATTGATTAATTTATAATAATTTTGTATTAAAATTACATTTTAATTGTTTTTAAAAATAAAAAAAGGCTTAATTATTTAAGCCTTTTATTTTTATATTATATAAACATTTTAATTGCATTAGCTGTTTGAGTATTATCTTGTTGAGCTTTTTGAATAGCATTAGCTAAGTCAACATAATCTAAAACCATAGGAACAATAATACAAACTAGAGTTGCAATTACGCATATCCAAAATAATACTTTAACCCATTTTTTCTTACCAGCTAGGAAAGGTAGTGCCTTAACAGCTAATGTAATGTAAAGTATAATAGAAATCCAATCCATTAAGTGTAAAACAATTTGAGGATTATTATTTTTGGTTACACTTTCAACAGTCCAGTCTACGATAGTGAATAATAAAGCCAAAATAATTGTAGCAAATGCAAAGAAACTAGAAACTTTCTTATTCTTTTTAGATTCTTTTGTAGAAACTACTTCAGTAGGAATATTTGAAACTTCTACAACTGATGCTTCAGCTTTATCATTTTTCTTTTTATTCTTTTTGCTACTCTTTTTGTTATCTTCTTCTTCCTTAACAGGTTCAGGTTTTACTTCGATTTCAATTGTATCTTCTTTTTTATCATCAATAGAAACTTCTTCAACTTTATTGTCTTCAACAATAGTTACTTCTACATCGTCAACTTTTGTTTCAGCAACTTCAGCATCGTTTTCTTTTTTGATTTCTTCAGATTCAACAACTTCTATTTTATCATTGTCAACTTCAACGATAATATCTTTTTGTTCGTTATCTTGCATAATCTCTCTTCCTCCACTTTTATAATTTTATCAAATATAATCGTATATGTAAACATATTTGATTACTTTTTTGCTTTATTTCGTAATTTATCTAACACTTGCTCAAAATATTCGGGTAATGGTGCAGAAAAAGACATATCTTCATTTGTTCTTGGGTGTGTGAATGATAGCTTAAATGCATGCAATAATTGACCGTTTAAGTTAAATTCATTACTGCCACCGTATTCGGTGTCCCCAATTACAGGGTGATGTAGATATTTTGAATGTACTCTGATTTGATGAGTTCTACCTGTTAAAAGATTGTACTCTACATAGGTGTATTTTTGGAATCTTTCAAGAACCTTGTATTCGGTAATTGCAGAGCGACCTTCCATATCAATCGCCATAATCTTACGATTTTTTTTGCTTCTTGCAATAGGCATATTCACAACGCCATTATCTTCTTTGATATTTCCGTCAACAATTGCTCGGTATTGTCTTTTGCAATGCTTTGAAGAAATTTGCTTTTGTAGTTCTACATGAGCAAAGTCATTTTTTGCAACCACCAATAGACCAGATGTATTTTTATCAAGCCTATGTACGATGCCCGGTCTTTCTACCCCATTTATACCACTAAGATTGTTTAGTTTTAGCAATAATCCATTTACGAGAGTACCAGATTTTGTTGTTTCGCATGGGTGAACGACAAGACCTTGAGGCTTATTAATTACGGCTAAATCATCGTCCTCATACACTATTTCAAAGTCGACGTTTTGAGGGGTTAAGTCAAGTTTTTCAACGACCTCTTCTTCTACAATAAAGCAATCGTTAATTCTTACTTTATATCCTACCCTATCAAATGTTTCGTTATTTAGCGAGATTAAACCTTTACTGGCAAGTTGTTTTACATGAGACCTTGTAATATCCAATTTTTCTTGTAAAAAAACATCTAATCTTTTTCCTACATCTTCATTTGTTACGATAAATTTATTGCTCATTCTTTTCCTTTTTATTAGTTAAACTAATTATTAATGAAACTATCAAATATATTACTAGCATAAATGTACCAATTACAACAAAAGAATCTGCTACATTAAATACCGGGAAATCAAAAAATGTAAAATTCAAAAAGTCTCTTACATATCCAAAAGCTATTCTATCAATCAAATTACCTACTCCACCTGCCAAAATAAATATTATAGAAAGTCTAGTAGTTACAGGCATTTTGCGAAGATAAAAAATCCATATTAACATCAAAATAAGTAATGAGATAATAGTAAAAGCGATAAGCAAGCCTGTTTTACCATAAAAAATACCAAATGATGCCCCGTAATTTTTTACAAGAACAAAGTTCATAAATCCGGGAATAAAATCACTTGTATTGTTTGGTTTGGTTGGTAAAATTTGAAAGGCACAATGTTTAGTGATTAAATCTAATGCTATTATTACAATAACTAAAAGTGCTTCAAGAATAAAGCACTTTAGGTTGAAATCTTTTTTAAATTGTTCAAAATCTTCTTTAATTTTAGTCATTATCTTTTTTGATTTGTTGCATTAATTCAGTTGGAACCATAATATTTACACCATTAGGAGTAAGCAAATAAATTGAATTTGTTATTTTATGAGATTTACCGTTAAGGGCATAAATCGCACCTGACATAAAGTCAAGTATTCTTTGTCCTTTTTCTTGCTTTAGAGTTCCTAAATTAACAATTACTGGTTGGTTGTTTCTCAAAAAGTCAATCATTTTTTTAATATCAGCATATGACTTTGGTGAGTAAATTACAAAATCCTTTTCTAAATCATTATTCTCTTGGATTGGTTGATAATCATTGCGATATGTTTTTTCTTTTTTTTGAAACAAATTACGAAACTTATCATTAAACTGAATACCTCTACCAAGTTGTTTATCAGAATACTCTCTTGGTTGAGGGTCTGGAGAAAATGTAGTTCTTTCTCTATTTCTATCGAAATCCCTTTTATCGTAGTTCCTATCTCTACCATCTACTCTATCTCTGTATTCGTAAATATCTCTATTGTAGTGGTCGTTGAAATTATCGTTGAAGTTATCTCTAGAATTATTTTGATAATTTCTATCTTGATAATCGTCATTATATCTATTATTTCTATTGTAATCAGAATACATAAATTCCTCCTAAATATTGTAATTTCTTGGTCCAAAGATACCAGTACCAATTCTAACCATATTAGAGCCGTGTTTAATGCTTAATAAGTAATCATTGCTCATACCACAAGACAAATACTTTGCTTCAAAGTTATCTTGTTTTAGTTCTTTTAATTGAATAAATAACTCGTGCAATTTGATATATAAAGGTTCAATTTTTTCGACAGAATCGTTTGGCAAAACGCTCATTATACCTTGTATATTTATATTTTCAAAATCTGCTAAACTTTTAATAAAATTAACAAGTTCATTCGGTTCAACTCCACCTTTTGATTCTTCGTGTCCCATATTAACTTCAATCAAAATGTTAGTTACAAGATTATTTCTTGCACTTAAATCATTAATCTTTTTAGCTAGCTCAAATCTATCAACAGAATGAATTAAACTAACCTTGCCAATCAAATACTTAACCTTATTTGTTTGAAGTTGACCAATAAAATGCCAATCAACTTTTGTATCGTCTTGGTATTTAGAATTAAATTCCTGAACCTTATTTTCGCCACAAATTTTAATAGGCGTATTTTCGATTAAATAATTAATTGTATCAATATCTCTTGTTTTGCTAGCTGCAATAATAGTGATATCATTAAAATCTCTACCAATTTTGTCACATTCAGCTTTAATTTCATTAATTATTTTATTTGTATTTTCAATAATATCCAAAGCATTTACCCCTTATATTTATTTATATTATAACACTTAATTATATTATTGTAAATTGCTTTATAAAAAATAAAATATAATAAAAATAAAATTTACATTTATAAAAAATTAACTTATATTA
>JAHHUG010000093.1 GCA_020024085.1 Christensenellaceae bacterium
GTGGAAGTTTTGCCCTATCAACAGTAGGTGCTTCAATTTGTAATGGAGCAATTTTTACAGTAACTACTTGCTCTTTTGTTGCATAGCCTTGAACATAAATTCTAGTTAAGTACTTATATGTACCTACTTCAGTAACTGGACCAGTAGAATACTTATTGCCATCTTCATCAGTTGCAAGATACTCTACTCTATAATACTCGGCGTTTTTATTAGCTAGGATATCTTCCCTCATTTGAACTGCATTTTCGTGATTAATCACAAAATCAGGCATTTGTTCAGCACCATCAACACCTGACTTGCCATCTGCAAGTTTGAATGTATAATTGTATTCATTTTCAAAGTAGAACCAATCAAGATTATTATATTTGATTTGCCAGTTTAGTTTCCAAACTCCATCGCCAGTAGGACAACCTATTAGATTGTAATTACCAGATGGATTATTAAATGTAGCAACAGCTTCATATGGGATATTAGCATATTTAGCACTTAGTGTACCCTCGAAAGTAAACATAGATTCAATTTCAGTAGGAATATTTACAAGTTTTACATTATGTGTTTTAGCTTCGCCCTTTCTATTTTCTTCGTAAATTAATGGTCCTTTGTCGTCGTTAATACTCCATCTAATACCACTAACATCAATATCCTTTGGATTAATTGCCCAAGTAATAGTTTTTGTAAAGCCCTTGATATCAGCTACATTTTCATAGCATTGATTTTCTAACTCTGCATCGTTTTCAAAAATGGTCTTTAAGACAACAGTAGTTGTATAACTTCCTTGATTAACAGCATCTTTAATAGGAGCATTGTTTAAGGTTGTACTGTAAATTGCTATAATTCCATTTGGCAAGTTTACCAACCTAACTTGTTGAGAAGTTCCATTATATGTGAAAGGTGTTTTATAATCCCAATCAACATTGTTTTTGTCAAATCTTAAAGGTTTAATTGACCAAGTATATTCAATATCAGCTTCGCTATTATCTAGCCATATATAGTTATGCACAACCTTTCCGTTATCAGTAACAACATCTTGAAGTGAAACTGTTACCTTATGTGTACCAACCTTAAATGCAGAATTAGTACCTTTTACAATATATCTACCCTCCAAAGTGTCGATACCACAATTTTGGATTTTACCATTGAAAATAAAGTTTTCTGCACCCTCTGCAAGAACTGGTTTTTCGATTCTGCAAGGATTGATTGTAAAGTTAATAGTATTTTCATAAGCTGTATAACCTTGTTTAGTAATAACAATCCTTTGCTTGTATGTACCTACATTAAATGTAAGTTTATTTGCATCAACAACATCGCTACTTGCATCAGGGTAATACATAATTGTTGCATCTAATAACAAACCAGAACCAAAATCAGTAGGTTTAATTGGTTTGTATCCTTTTGGGTCATAAGTAACAACAGTATCTTTGTAAGCAATACCTACAATAGGGTTTTCTTGTACACTCCAAGGCATTTCCAATGGAGCAGTAAAGGTATCGCCATAATCGTAGTTGCTATTAAATTGTACCTTTGCAGTTCTTGTTTTTAAGATTTCATTCTTTGGTACATCTACACCTGTTTCTGTTTTTAGTAAAACCTTGTTGCAATATGTATTATCGTTAATATATGTAATCAAGTCTTCAGGAACACCGTTCGGTAAATTTAGATATACAAAATACTCGGTATCTGTGATATTTTCCTTATAAATGAATGAAGTATTACTCCAAGTTACACCCGATAAATCAACTGATTTTGGTGCGATTTCCCAATTATAAGTTGCAGTATCTACGAAGCCTTGTGCATTATTTACATACATTTCTTTAGGAAGTGTCAACTCTAGTCTCGCATTAGCAACATAGTTACCAGCATTAACAAAAATATTATCTTTGTATGTTACCTTTATACCCTGCAAATTGCCTACAAGTTGTACGCTATGAGCTTTTCCATCGTATATCAAATTGTCATTTTCGGTAGATGTTGTCCATTCATATCCAGTTGGTAGTTCGATTGGACAAATTTCCCATTTATTAGATTCGTTAGAAATAGCGTCTGTTGTACCATCTTCCCAAACATAGTTTCTAGTATTCTCTAGCATATATGTAAGTTGGTATTTATTAGGCTCGATACCATATGTTATACCTAGAACGATAACTCCGTCCATTTCTCCTAAATTTCCAACAAAAGTAACATATTGCTCTACTCCAGTGCAAACTAGCTTTTTATTTGCAATTTGAGGTATCTTAACTGTTTTTGGTTTGATTGAATATTCAGTACTTAATTCTAATGGCTCGTAACCCTCTTTTGTAATAACTATGACAATATCATATGTACCTACATCAATATGACCTTCGTTCTTGTAACTAACAGTTGCATCACTAACAACGCTATCAAGGTTTATAATTGTAGGTCTTTGTGGATTGCCATTATATGTAAATACCATTTTACCATTTTCATCAATGATATTATTTCCACTTTCGTCAACAGTTGAAAATTGTATTTCTCCACTTAAGTTGATACGATTTCTCTTGATTGCCCACTTAAATTCGCTTGGGTAAGGCTTTGTAGTATCAATTTCGTAATTTGCCTTTTTGCTTTCTACTACACTAAAACTAACTTGTGCAGTATAGTCGCCTACGATATTTGTTTTTTGAACATTTCGTATGCTAGTATCGTGTTCATTAGTAATATATTTAGGAACAACTAAATCCCTTGGATATTTTTCAACGGTAACTGTATATGTGCCAGTTCCTTCTTTATAAAGGAAGAATCCAGTTTTAGTCATACCTGGACCATATTTCCATTCTACACCACTAAGGTCAATCTTCTTTTTTGCAATCTCCCAGTTAAGAACAATGGTCTCGGTTGTGCCATTATCCCAAACATAGTTGAAATCATTGATTAAATCTACATTAATAGAATATTTGCCTGCATTATATTTTGCAATATCGCCACTTATTCTATAATCATTACTCTTTTCAATAGGAGCATTGATTCTTTTGCCAGTATATTCTACCACACCCTCTAGGTAACCTTTATCGCTATCTAAAGCAAGCAATTCTGGTATAGCAACAACCTTTGGCTTGATTGTAAATGTACTTGTAAGCTCTAATGTTTTATATCCTGGGGCAGATATCTTCGCAGTAACCTTATGTTCACCTGCATTAACATTGTGATTGTTTCTATACACAACCTTTGCACCAATATTTTCTGGTAAACCTGCTACCTCCAAATACCTTTTGTCTTGAGGAGCTGGCTTTTCAACATAAGTAACCTCTTTGCTAGGCAAAGTAACGCCTACAAATTCCTTTAAGTCAGGGAACTCTTCAATAGTTTTATGTACCATATTAAATGTAAAACTTGCAGATTTACCCTTATATGTAACAGCAAAAGACTTTTTAACCTTGCCTACATTATCCGTGTCGTCCATAAAATTAAGGCTTTCTAGTATTTTATCTTTGTCTGCACCTAACATATTTTCGTTAATATTCACATTAGATGTAGAACCATCGGAGAAGACTTGTTGAACCATAAAATCCTTATTGAAATCAAAATCTTCTATAAAATACTCATTTTTGCCTATTACCTTAATTGATTGCAAAGTTCGAGTAGTAGTTGTCTCCTCTTTTTTGTCGCAACCAACTATACCTACTAGCATAGTAACTAGTAAAGTTAAGGTAAGTGCTATAATTAATATTCTTCTCTTTTTCATTTCTGCCCCCATAATTGTTGGTAAATTAATTATAATATAAAAAAAAATAGAATGCAATATATATATAATAAATAAAAACTAAATATTATATACATTTAACATTCTATAATTACGCCAAACAAACAAAATTTTGGCAAAATTCTATATTACAATAATATTTTAATAATTTAGTCGCAATGCCTTTAATATTTTGCCTGCTATTACACTTGCAAGTATGCACCACATCAAATCACTAGGGATAAAAATTAGGACAAAACCAACTATTACCTTGCCTAAATCCACACCACTGCCAAAATAATAGGTTTGAATAAGCACAAAATATAATACCCCTACAAAGTACACTATCAGCAAACCAATAATACAACTACACAACCTTTTTGTAATAGGGCTATACTTTACCCGTAGTAAAATCTTTTTGAACTTGCTAGTTTCATTTTCCAACCTTTCTTTCAAAATATCCGATTTATCCTTAATTTTTTCGGTTAGTAAACCAACCACAAAACTAGAGATTATAAAACCAATCAAATATCCAAAACTGGGTTGCAAAACATACATCGGTCCACCCAAACCCTTTGCAAAAATAGGAAGACCAGCAAGTCCCGTTGCAATATAAATAATCACTGATAATGGTGCTAAATATTTACCTAGCAACATTGCAGATAGCATACAAAATAATGTAAGTGTAGAAAAGGGAACAGGCGGAATATTTATCTTGATATACAACCCCGAAATAATATAAAGCGATACGCTAAGTGCTAGCATTGTCAACTTTTTGATATAAATTGCTCTCTT
>JAHHUG010000094.1 GCA_020024085.1 Christensenellaceae bacterium
TGTCAAAAATAAAAAAAATATTACACAATGGTTTAATATTTGAACACAATATAAGATTTACAAGACTTTTTTGACAATTGATATTGACATACGGTCTTATCTAAACTATCATTAAGATAATAAAAGGGGGATTATTTTATGAAAAAGGCATTGACCATATGCCTTGTAACAGTTTTATCACTTGGGCTAATTGCCGGTGCGACCTGTTGTGGCATATTGTTTAGTAATGAGCAAATTTTGTATAATGCACTAAGTCATAATACCGAAAAACTTGCTGACTATTATCAAAAAGGGTATAACAAGCTAAGTGCAAACAGCTATTTTGATTTTAGTTTTTCAAATTTAAATGATTCTACACTTTCTTCAAATTTAAGAGTATTTTTAGATGACGATATAATTGTATCTAAATTAACTATAAGAAATAACAACTCTACTATCATTTACGACTACGAAGGCGATGAGACAACTTCTATTTTGTATTGTAACGACAATGGAGTTAAAACTAAAACTGGACCAGTTAAACTTGAAGATATAGTAAAAACTGCTATTAATGTATCAAACGATACTATTTACAATATTGACGACCTTGCTAATAAAATTTGTTATTTATTTAAGAGAAACGCTTTTGATAAATTAAAATTTATTGCATACCTTGACCAAACTGAAGGAGTATTTGACATCGTTAATTCAGTAATTGGTGTAAAATACTCGCAAACCTTTACTGATAGTTGTGGAAATTCTTTGTGTAAAGTACATACTACACTAGATAAAGATTACAACTTTAGAGATATAAGTATAAATATTTCCGGTCAAACTATCGTAATGAAAATCAATTCTACAAATACTATTTCTACTTTAGGTAGAAAAAATGTTGAGGAAGCAAACGAATACATCGGTTAAGATACCAGTTTTCTATTTTTATAAAATGTTCATTGAAAAAACCTATATATAGGTTTTTTCTTGCTTATAAGTGGTTTTTATAGTAAAATATAAGTATTAATTTATAAGAGGAATCTATGCTAGAAATTAAAAATAACAAATTTTATTTGGATAACAAACCATTTAATATCTACTCTGGAGCTATACACTACTTTAGAGTACTACCTTACTATTGGAAAGATAGACTACAAAAAATGAAAGCTGCTGGTCTAAATACCATAGAAACCTATGTTTGTTGGAACTTACACGAACCAAAACATAATGAATTTAACTTTGAAGGTATTGTAGATATTAAAAAATTTATACAAACTGCCGATGAAGTTGGACTAAAAGTAATACTTAGACCTGGTCCATATATTTGTGCAGAATGGGACTTCGGTGGTTTCCCTGCTTGGTTAGTTAAAGATAAAAATGTAAAATTAAGATGCAATGATGAACTATATCTAGGTTATGTGGAAAATTATTTGCAACACCTATTTAGTGAACTTTCTAGTTGTATGAGTTGCAATGGTGGTAATATTATCGCTGTTCAAATAGAAAACGAATATGGTAGCTATGCAAACGACAAAAAATACCTTGCCAAAATTAAGGAAATTTATGAAAAATGTGGTATAAAAGAACTGCTATTTACAAGCGATGGAGATTGTGCTTTTATGCTAAATGGTGGCTCTCTTGATGGAGTGCTAGAAACAATAAACCTTGGTAGCAATGCAGAAGGTAGACTTAAAAACCTTGAAGCTTTTCAACCAAATAAGCCTTTAATGTGTACTGAATTTTGGTGTGGTTGGTTTGACCATTGGGGTGAAAAACACCATGTTCGTAACTACAAAAATGTAGCAAAAGAAGTTGACGACTTTCTAAAACTTAACGCAAACTTTAACTTTTATATGTTCCACGGTGGCACAAACTTTGGTTTTACTGCTGGAGCAAACCACTTTGCAAAATATATGCCAACAACTACAAGCTACGACTACAATGCACCACTTAATGAGTATGGCGACTATACTGATTTATATTTTGCAATAAGAGAAAAATTACTTAAAAAACAAAATATTGATATACCATTACCTGAAAGACCAAAAACACAAAATATTGGCGAGGTAAAATTAACCAAAGTTACAAGTTTATTTGACAATTTAGATAATATTGGTACAAAACACTACTCTCCAACTGCTGAAGGTATGGAACAATTTGACCAAAACTTTGGTATGATTTACTACAAAACAGTAGTTCCAGGTAAATACGGTCTATGCTTTGTAAATCTTGATGATGTTCACGATGAAGCATACTTATATATTGATGGCAAATACAATACAAAAGTAAGCATTATGGATAACAAAGTTAAGAATTTATTGCATTCAAAAGGCGATTGCTTGTACAATTTTGAAAAAGACAAAACAGAAATCGCAGTTCTTGTAGATGCCCTAGGTAGAACAAACTATGGCGACCACATCACCGATACAAAAGGTTTACATGGAATCCACCTTGCTCAACAAAATTTGTTTGACTATGAGGTAACAACCTTACCACTTGACAACCTAGAAAAACTTGACTTTAGTAAAAACTCTGGAAATTATCCACTATTTTATAAAGGCGAATTTAACACAACCTCTAACGCAGAGTGCTTTGTAGAATTTAGCAATTTTACAAAAGGTTTAATCTATATCAATGGTTTTAATCTAGGTAGATATTGGAAAAAAGGTCCACAAAAAACATTGTACCTTCCAGGTTGCTTGCTAAATACCGATAAACCTAACGAAATTATCGTAATGGAAATGGAAAATTGCAAATTGCCAAGTATTAGTATTGTAGATAAGCACAATTTAGGCTAAAGTTTATATAAAAATAAGGAGTACAAAAGTACTCCTTTTTATTTTATCTTTTTATAGACACAATCTATAAATATTTTCTACATCTGCTGCTGTCATTGGTTGGAATGCATTTGGTGTAGCTGCCTTTTTAGCCATTTCTTTGAAATGACTATCATCAATTCCAAGTACAGAAAGTCGTTTTGTAAGGTTTAACGAGCCAAACAAAAAGTCCTCTAACCTGTCTATTCCTTTAAGAGCAATCTCCATTTTTGGTAAATCTTTGTTTACATCAAACACATTAATTGCAAATTGGCAGAACTTATCCAAAGTTTTATTATTTAGATAATATCTCATCCAACGTGGAGTTAAAATTGCAAGTCCAAGTCCGTGAGTAATATCATAAACAGCAGATAGTTGATGTTCCATTGGGTGACAAGACCAAGCCTGTTTTTTACCACCTACAATAAAACCATTAATTGCCCAGCTAGATGCCCACATCAAATTCGCTCTTGCCTCATAGTTTGTAGGTTCAGCGATTGCAATAGGTGCAAACTTAATAACAGTTTTCATCATTGCTTCCATAAAACCATCTAACATTTCGATATCTTTATTTAGGTTAAAATACACCTCAAATATATGTGATAAAATATCAGCTGCACCACAAGCAGTTTGATAAGCATTAACAGTATAAGTTAGTGTTGGGTCCAAAAATGAAACTTTTGGTTGCATTAATTTGTGATGTCTACCTATTTTGTCATGTGTTTTTAGATTTGAAATTACACCACAATCGTCCATTTCCGAGCCTGTCGCAGAAAGTGTAAGGATAGTAACGATAGGTAAACATTTAGTGATTTCAACATCTTTTGAAGATAAATCCCAAGCATCTCCATCGTAAAATGTTGCAGCAGCTATAAATTTTGAACAGTCAATTACAGAACCTCCACCAACAGCAAGTACAACATCTATCATTCTATCTTGACAAATTTTTGCACCAGTTCTTACCGATTCAATCCTTGGGTTTGGGTCTACGCCTGATAATTCGTAAATTTCCTCGCCAACTCGCATCAATTCTTGAATAACTCTTTTATATAAACCACTCTTTTTAATAGAGCCACCACCATAAACAAGTAGCACTCTTTTTCCAAAACTTGATACTTCTTTACCTAAGTTGCCTAATTGGTTTTCGCCAAAATATACTTTTGTAGGTATATTATATATAAAATTATTCATTCTCTCCTCCATTAATTTTATTATACAATAAATTTATATTTCTTTCAATATAATAAATCAGTTTTATACTGTTTTTGTACATTACAAAATAAAAATGCTTAATGACTACTAAAAAACATTTTAATGTAATAAAAAATTAACTAATTATTATGTTGATTTTGATAGTGGTAGGTTGTTTTCCATAAAATCCGTTTCATCTAAAGCATCAGTGTCATTATTTACATTGTCAACTTTACGAACTGCATCATTAATTATTTCGCTATTATTAAATACATCTATTACCTTATCAGACACAACTACCTTTCTTATTTTTTCGGCAATATTCTATTTAGAAAAGCAATTAATTTATATTCTTTTTTATCGTCGTATTTCCAAACTACTATAAATAATGCAATCACAACTATCAAAATAT
>JAHHUG010000095.1 GCA_020024085.1 Christensenellaceae bacterium
ATATTGTATTATATGTTTATATACAAATATTGTTTTAAAAATTGTAATAAAAAAGCCTTCCGTTTGGAAGGCTTTTATTAATCAAATTAAGCTTGACCGTTAGAACCAAGAACATCAACAATCTTGTGTCTTACGATTTCAGTGATAGCACTTCTAGCATCGCCAAGATATTGACGAGGGTCAAAGTGAGCAGGGTTTTCAACAAAGTGTTTTCTAACTGAAGCAGTGAAAGCCATTCTCAAGTCGCTATCTACATTGATTTTGCAAACAGCCATTGTTGCAGCCTTTCTTAACATATCTTCAGGAACACCCATAGCACCACTCATATCGCCACCGAATTCACGGATTTGTTTTACATATTCTTGAGGGATTGAGCTAGCACCGTGTAAAACGATAGGGAACTCAGGTAATCTCTTACCAACTTCTTCTAGAATATCGAATCTAAGTTTTGGTTGAGTCTTGAATTTGAAAGCACCGTGGCTAGTACCAATAGCAATAGCTAAGCTATCAACACCAGTTCTTGCTACGAACTCTTCTACTTGTTCTGGTTTTGTGTAGTGAGCATCTTCAGCACTTACATTAACATCATCTTCAACACCTGCAAGTTGACCAAGTTCAGCCTCAACAACAACACCTCTGTCGTGAGCATAATTAACAACTTCTTTTGTAATCTTAATATTTTCTTCAAAGCTATGATGAGAAGCATCAATCATAACTGATGTAAAACCACCGTCGATAGAATCCTTGCAAATAGCAAAGTCAGCACCGTGGTCTAAGTGCATACAAATAGGAATTTCTGGAGCTTCCTCAACAGCAGCCTCAATTAGGTGTCTTAGGTATGTAGGGTTAGCATATTTTCTAGCACCAGCAGAAACTTGAAGTATAACTGGTGATTTTTCAAGCTTTGCAGCCTCAACAATACCTTGGATTGTCTCCATATTGTTTACATTGAAAGCACCGATGGCATATCCGCCAGCATATGCTTTTTTGAACATTTCTTTAGTAGTAACTAATGGCATATGAATTTCCTCCATAAAATTTAATTTTCATTGCTTATATATTATACACTAAAAAAACGATTTTGTAACATTATTTTAACCATTTTATAGTATTTGTCAAAAATTTCTAAAATTTATTGTTTTTTTATGGAATACAAAATTTATTGTTTTTTATTTTGTACTGATGTATAATAATATTGTATTATAGATAAAAAAAGGAGGCTTTTTATGATTACAGATACAAGATTACAAAAGTTAGCTTACAATTTAGTAAACTTTTCTATTAGACTTAAAAAGGGCGAAAAGGTTTGGATTAATGCAAAGGCTACCGATTATCAATTTGTAAACCATATCGTAAAAGAGGTTTATAGGGTTGGTGGATATCCTTTTGTAGTAATTGAAAACGATAGAATTACAAGGGAATTACTTAAAGGTTTAACACCAGAAATGGTAAAACTTCAAGCAAAAATAGATGGCGACAAAATGAGACAAATGGATGCTTTTATCGGTATTAGAGGCACAAATAACGACAACGAACTTAGCGATGTTCCTGCTGAACAAATGAACTTATATAATACCGAATATTCTTATCCTGTTCATCACCAAATTAGAGTAAAGGATACAAAATGGGTTGTACTTCGTTATCCAACATCTGCTATGGCTCAAATGAGTGGTATGTCAACAGAGGCTTTTGAGGATTTCTACTTTGATGTATGCAATCTTGATTACTCAAAAATGGATAGGGCTATGACACCACTTCAAGAACTTATGAACAAGACCGATAAGGTAAGGATTGTTGCTCCTAATACAGACCTTACATTCTCAATCAAGGGTATCCCTGCAATTAAGTGTGCAGGTAATATGAATATCCCTGACGGCGAAATTTACACAGCACCGGTTAAAGATAGTGTAAATGGTACAATTACCTATAATGTAGCTAGTCAAGAGGGTGGCATAAAATACGAGAATATTAGCCTTACATTCAAAAATGGTAAAATCGTTAAAGCAACATCAAATCACACCGAGGAAATCAATAAGGTATTTGATACCGATGAGGGCAGTAGATATGTAGGAGAGTTTGCTCTTGGAGTAAATCCATACATTGTAAACCCTATGGGCGATATCTTATTTGATGAAAAAATTAGTGGTTCTATCCACTTTACACCAGGTTGTAGTTATGATGATGCTCCAAACGGTAATCAATCTGCAATACACTGGGATTTGGTACTTGTTCAAACTAAAGAATATGGTGGTGGAGAAATCTATTTTGATGATGTTTTAATTAGAAAAGATGGATTATTCGTACTTGATGAATTGAAATGTTTGAACCCAGAAAATTTGAAATAAAAAGGGAAAATTTAGTAAAAATATAAAATCTATGCCAAATTGCTTGTTAATATTTTAATAATAGTTTAGAATATATATGAAATAATAAATTTTTAATATCGGAGGATAAAATTTATGGCAAATGTAAAAGTAGCTATCAATGGATTCGGTAGAATCGGTCGTCTTGCATTTAGACAAATGTTCGGTGCAGAGGGTTATGAAGTAGTTGCAATTAACGACTTAACAAGCCCAAAGATGTTGGCTCACTTATTAAAGTATGATTCTTCTCAAGGTAGATATGCTCTAGCTGATAAAGTAGAGGCTACTGAAGATTCAATCATTGTTGATGGAAAAGAGATTAAGATTTATGCTCAAGCTAATGCTGCTGATTTACCTTGGGGTGAAATCGGTGTTGATGTAGTTCTTGAGTGTACTGGTTTCTATTGCTCAAAAGCAAAGGCTATGGCTCATATCTATGCTGGTGCTAAGAAAGTTGTTATTTCTGCTCCTGCTGGAAACGACCTACCAACAATCGTTTACAATGTAAACCATGAAAAATTAACAAAGGAAGACCAAATTATTTCTGCTGCTTCTTGTACAACAAACTGCTTAGCTCCTATGGCTGATGCACTTAACAAGTTAGTAAGAATTAAGAGTGGTATTATGTCTACAATTCACTCATATACTGGTGACCAAATGACACTAGATGGTCCACAAAGAAAGGGTGACCTTCGTCGTTCAAGAGCTGCTGCTCTAAACATCGTTCCAAACAGCACTGGTGCTGCTAAAGCTATCGGTCTTGTTATCCCAGAGCTTAACGGTAAGTTAATCGGTTCTGCTCAAAGAGTTCCAACTCCAACAGGTTCTACAACAATCTTAGTTGCTGCTGTTGATGGTGTTGTAACAGTTGACCAAATCAACGAGTACATGAAAGCTCATACAAATGAGTCTTATGGTTACAACGATGAAGAAATCGTATCTAGCGATATCGTTGGTATGAGATATGGTTCATTATTCGATGCAACTCAAACAATGGTTTGCCCTATCGATGACAACTCAACACTAGTTCAAGTTGTTTCTTGGTACGACAATGAGAATTCTTACACATCTCAAATGGTAAGAACAATCAAATACTTTGCTGAGTTAGGCTAATAACCAATTTAACTAAATAATTAAAGACAGTCGAAAGACTGTCTTTTTTTTATAGTTTGCAGTTGTATATTACTTGATAAAATCTGTTTGGAATGCCGGTGTTATTCCAATTTTTGTCCCAACCAATTTGTTTTTTGGTGGTTTCGCAAAATATTTTGATATTTTCTGCAAATGCGAATGCTTCGTATTCAATTTGTTGTACGGTGCAAGGTATATATATTTTTTTTAGGTTGATATCCCAACCAAACGCATACTTACCTATATATGCAGTATTTGTAGATAATGTTGCAGTTTTTAGGTTTACGCAATTGCAAAAAGCATTTACGCCTATTTCCTTGATGGAATTTGGTAGTGTAATATTTATAAGTTTTGTGCAGTCAGCAAATGTGGCTTTTTCTAGTACTTCTACGGTATCGGGTATGGTTATTTTTGTTAAATTTGTGCAACCAGCAAAAACATACTTGCTTAGTATTTTGATAGGTGGCAAAACAATTTTTCTTAGGTTAGTGCAGTTGTAAAATGCAAATGCACCTATTGTTTTAACAGTTTTTGGAATAAAGACATATTTGATAAACTTATTTCCCTCAAAGGCATCTTTTGCAATCGCAGTTATTTCAGTACCTTTGTATTGCTTGGGTATTACTACAACCGAACTTTTGCCAGTATATCTTAAAATTATAATAGAGTTATCAATGATTTGGTATTCAAAGTTTTTGTTAAAATTCATTTCTTTACCTCCTTTGTGACTATATTCTACAATTTATTATATTGTATATCAATGTCAATATGTGTCATAAAAGGGATAAATGCGAAATAGATTATTTTAAT
>JAHHUG010000096.1 GCA_020024085.1 Christensenellaceae bacterium
TTTACTTTTAAATATTTGCATTTTGTGATATAATATTGTTACTAATATTTATCGAGGTAATAATGAAAACAATATTTAAAAATGCTAACCTTATTGATGGTATCAATCCACTAAAAGAGAATGTTAGCGTAATTGTAGAAGATAACAAAATTATAGATTTAGTTTCAACCGACAACCTACCTGAAGGTAATGTAATCGACTGCCAAGGCAAGTATCTTATGCCAGGTATGATTAACCTACATATCCATTTGTTTGGAACAGGTATGCCTTCAAAAATTCTTGGTGGTGGCTCACTTCAACAACTTGTTCTTAAATTTGCAAAAACCAAAGCTGGCTTAAAGGTTCTAAATGCTATGCTTGAGGCTAATGCTAAAAATATTCTTTACTCTGGTGTAACAACAGCAAGAAGTGCCGGTGACTTTTTCTACACTGATATAAAATTAAGGGATAATATCAACAGTGGCAAGGCAGTTGGCCCTACACTATATGTATCAGGTCCTGCTATAACAGTTCCAACAGGTCACGGCGATGGTACATTTGCTGTAACTGGCGACACTCCTGAAAAAATTAGCGAACTTGTTAAAGAGGTGGCTTCTCACGGTGTTGACCAAATTAAAATCTGCATTACTGGTGGTGTAATGGATGCTAAAAAAGAGGGAGAACCTGGCGAACTAAAAATGACTGTTCCTTTTGCCAAAGCTGCTTGCGACACTGCTCACGAACTAGGTCTTATGGTTGCATCTCATACCGAAAGTCCAGAGGGTGTAAGAGTAGCTATTGAAAGCAAAGTTGATACCATTGAACACGGTAGTTTGATTGAGGGCGAAGATATTGAAAACTTGAAAGCGTATGATGGTGCATTCGTTTGTACTATGTCTCCTGCACTACCTCTTGCAAAACTTGACCCAGAACTAACTAAACTAAATCCTATGTGTGTATTTAACAGCAATATCGTATTTAACAATATGGTTGAGGGCTCTAAAAACTTACTAAAACATGGTGCAAAAGTTGGTCTTGGTACCGATGCATCTTGCCCTTTTGTTACTCAATACAACACTTATATTGAAGTAAAATATGCAAGCAAATTCCTAGAGATGTCTAACCTTGAGGCTATTAACACAATCACTATGAAGAATGCTGAAATTATCCATAAGGACAATGAAATCGGTTCTATTGAAGTAGGCAAATATGCTGATATGTTGCTATTAAACTCTAACCCTCTTGATGACCTTGACAACCTTAAAGATTTAGCAATGGTTATCAAACGAGGCGAAATCTACAAAGATATTGCAATAAAGAAAAATCAAAAAATCGAAGAAGAATTAAGTAATTTGTATAAAACTTTATAATAACTATGGGAAATATCATTGAATACGCATTAAAATTTAATAAGTCTTTTGCAGAAGATGCATTTAACGAGGTTGACGGCTTAATTTTATCTCAACTTTGCTATCTAAATCTTGATGGCTATGAGGAGAAATTAAGCTCTGGTAACTATACTATTTTTGACCTAAATAACGATAGGTCAAAGACTCTACTAAACATTAGAGTACCAAAACAAAACTCTAAATTGCTCTCTTCTCTTGCAAATAATCCTAGATTTAAGGATATAAAAATCCTTAAGTATATCAACATTAGAAATGCAGAAAAAGAACAACAATTTTCTGCAACAATTTATAGTTGGGATACCGAAGGATTTGTCGCTTTTCGTGGCACTGACTCCACTATTGTTGGCTGGAAAGAAGACTTTAATGCGATGTTTATGGATATTGTGCCTTCTCAACACGAGGGTGTTAAGTTCCTAGAGGAAAATGCTGATATTTTGCCACAAACATTCTATATTGGTGGTCACTCTAAAGGTGGCAACCTTGCAGTTTACGCTGCTGTCAATGTTAAAAAGGAAATTCAAGATAGAATAGCTATCGTATTTGATAATGATGGTCCAGGCGTGCACAAGTCAGTGCTTGATAGTGAACAATACCTAAATGTTCGTAATAAAATATTTTATCTTTTGCCTGCTCAAAGTGTTTTTGGCTTAATCCTATTTAATGAGGACAACTATCTTGTGGTAAAAAGCGATGGAGTTTGGATTCAACAACACGACCCATTCAACTGGAAAATCTTGAATAACTGCTTCGTTTACCTTGATAATATTAACAGATATTCCTCTGTAAACAGGGAAACCCTTAACCGTTGGTTATATGAAACCGAGCCTGAAAAAAGAGCTATTTTAGTGGATACAATATACAAACTTATCACTATTACCAACGCCGAAAAGGTGGGCGATGTACCAGTTGGAATAATCAAAAACTATGACAGTGTGGTAAAGGCTATCAAGAGTTTTAATAAGGAAGATTTAACCAAAATTAGTGAGGTTCTTGCCGAGTATAAGCAAATCAAGAAAGAAATTGAAGATGCCAACCCAACTGAAAATGAGCATAGAGCTAACACTGATATTCAAAAATTTATAAAAAAAGTTTCTACCCCAATAAAAACTTTTATTGAAAAATTACCTATTGAGGAATATATCGAAATTTTCAACAAAAATGTTCTTGTTCAAAAAACAAAAGGTGTGGCAACTAAGGTTACTAAAGCAGTTACCGATACCAAAAATTATGTTGTAAATAAAACAAATAACCGTACCCAACAAATTAGCGAATCGGTAGCAAAAAATGTGGATAATGCAAAAAAATATAACGATGAAATTTTAGATGTCATTGATGTTGAACCGGTTATTGAATATACCGAAGAAGAAAAAAAGGTTAAACAAGCAAAGGCTAACACCAAAAAATTCAAGGAAAAATACTTTGATTATTACGATGATATAAAACACTACACCAAAGGCGAGGAGGACTGGTAGTCTTACCAAATACTATAAAGGATACTATGAAATCTGAACGAAACAAAACAATAGATTTTACAGCTAGCGAGGGAAAACAATTTTTGGATAAGGCTTTAATCCTACACTCTACTGCTACTGCTAAAGATGTCGAAGATAAAACAATTTTGGGTGACTCCTTAAAGGTAATGGACAACCTACCTAACAACTTTGTGGACCTTATGATTGTTGACCCTTATTACAATCTTTATAAGGATTTTGACGGAAATAAATTTACCGAACAAAAAGCAAAAGACTACGAAAGCTATACTGAAAATTGGATTAAAAAAACACTTCCACTTCTTAAAGAAAATGCCTCGGTTTATGTATGTTGCGACTGGAAATCTAGTATGATTATCGGCAATGTACTTAGCAAATATTTCGTTATTCAAAACCGTATTACTTGGGAACGAGAGAAAGGCAGAGGTAGCAAGTCTAACTGGAAAAACAGTATGGAAGATATTTGGTTTTGTACCGTTAGCAATGACTACACCTTTAATGTCGATGATGTAAAAATTCGCAAAAAGGTAATTGCCCCATACAAAGAAGATGGCAAACCAAAGGACTGGAAAGAAACAAAAAACGGCAACTACCGAGATACTTGCCCTTCTAACTTTTGGAATGATATTTCTATCCCATACTGGTCTATGCCAGAAAATACTGCTCACCCAACACAGAAACCCGAAAAGCTGATTGCAAAATTAATTTTAGCAAGCAGTAACAAAAACGATATGGTTTTTGACCCTTTTGTAGGCTCTGGCACAACAAGTGTTGTAGCGAAAAAACTTGGCAGACACTATCTTGGCATTGAGCAAAACGAAACCTATGTCGCTTGGGCTGAATATAGATTATCTCAAGCAGAACTAGACACCACAATTCAAGGCTATACCGATGGAGTTTTTTGGGAAAGAAACACTCTAGCAGAACAAAAAAAGTATATTAAAGATAATCATAACTAATTGCAATATGCTAAACTATAACAAATAAGGCAACCAAAAATGGTTGCTTTTTATTTTAATTTATTCAGTTTCCCAAACAAAAAAAGGCTAACGATTACCTCGTTAACCTTCTATGGTGGTCTCTTCACATATATTCACTAATACAAAATTTATTTATAATTAAATATTATTCAATTTACAAATAAACAACCTAGACAACATTATTAGTCTAGGTTGTTTTTGGTGGAAGTGAGGAGAATCGAA
>JAHHUG010000097.1 GCA_020024085.1 Christensenellaceae bacterium
TTGTTATATAATTATATATTAATTGACAAATGTTTAATTTAATATTAATATCTTATTATAGGTGAAAAATAATGAATGAAAATAAAGTTGAAATAACCCAAGATGTAGAAAAATATGCTTGTGGTAAAGTTATGGAAAATACAATAGACCCTTCTTTATACAAGGAATATAATGTATTTAGGGGACTTCGTGATGATAATGGTAAAGGTGTTCTAACTGGTCTTACTAGAATATCTGAAGTTAATTCTAAAAAAATTATTGATGGCAAAACCGTTTATATTGATGGCGAGCTATATTATAGAGGTTACAAAATCCAAGATTTAATTAACTACTTTCAGGAGAAAAATGAGTTTGGATTTGAAAAGGTAATTTTCCTACTTCTTTTTGGTAAACTTCCTAATAATGAGGAATATGAAGTGTTTGATAATATCTTAAAAGAATATAGATATTTACCAAACAATTTTGTCGTAGACTTTATTATGAAATCTCCTAGTGCTGATATTATGAATTATTTGTCAAGAAGTGTGTTGATGTTGTATAGCTATGATGATAATCCTAATGCAATTGACACTAAAAACCTTTTAAGACAATGTATGCAACTTATAGCAAAGTTCCCACAAATTGCAGTTTATGGATATCATGCATATAAATATTATTTATTAGGTGGACATCGTTTCTTTATTCGTGAGCCTAAAAGAGAGCTTTCTATCGCAGAAAATTTCCTATATATGCTTAGATTTGATGGTAAATTTACCGATATCGAAGCAAAAACCTTAGATGTAGCACTTATTCTTCATGCAGAGCATGGTGGTGGTAATAACTCTACATTTACAACTAGGGTTGTATCTTCTTCTGGTACTGATACTTATTCTGCTATTGCAGCAGCACTTGGTTCGCTTAAAGGTCCAAAACACGGTGGTGCAAATATTAAGGTTTGCCAAATGTTTAGGGATATCAAGGAGCATGTTCATGATTTAACCGATGAGAGTGAGATTGAGGCATATTTATCAAAGATTCTTAATAAAGAGGCATTTGACCATACAGGTTTAATTTACGGAATGGGACATGCTGTTTATTCGCTTTCAGACCCTAGAGCAGAGGTATTTAAGGAGTATGTTGCTAAACTTTCTCATGAAAAGGGACTTGATAAGGAATATAAGTTCTACCAAACAGTAGAGAAAATCGGTAAGCGACTAATAATGGAAAAGAAACAAATCAAAAAAGGTGTTTGTGTTAATATTGACTTTTATAGTGGATTTGTTTATCAAATGCTTGAGCTACCAGAGGAATTATTTACTCCAATGTTTGCAATTGCTCGTATTGCAGGTTGGTCAGCTCATAGAATTGAGGAATTAACTAATAGTAGTAAAATTATCCGTCCAGCTTATGAAAGTGTACAACCTATTAGGGACCTTCATAAAGATTTAGAGAAAGGACTATAAAATTAATAATTTATAAAAAATAAAACCTCATTAATTTGAGGTTTTTTTATTATAGTTATTCTTCAAAATCTGCTTTTTTATAAAGTACTATCTTTTCGTTTGTAATAGGTTGATAAAATTCTAAATAGCTACTGTGTAGTGCTGTCCTTGTAAGCATATTCCCGTTTGGTGCAACGACTGGTTGAGGATTTGGATTATACAAAAAATCGCAACAAAGAGGGTGCCCAATATAGCTTGAATGAACGCGTATTTGATGTGTCCTGCCGGTGTGTAATGTAAATTCGACTAAAGAGTAATCATTGTAAACTTTTAAGGTTTTATAGTCGGTTTTTGCACTTTGTCCACGGGTATCAATAATCCTTACCATACTACCTGTTTCCCTTTTGTAAATAGGTGCATCAATTGTACCAGAACCTTCAAGTTTGCCACTTACAAGAGCTACATATTTTTTTATGATATTTTGTTTGTTTAGTATTGAGTGTGCAAGTTGGTTTTTTGCAATAATCATAAGACCTGAAGTATCTTTATCTAGTCTGTTTACTGGTCGATAAACAAAATCTCCCCAAACATTATGTAGTGCATTTTCGAGACTCTTTGCATAGTGATTGCTAGTTGAAATAACAGCAAGATTGTATGGTTTATTTATTACTGCAATATCATTATCTTCATATACAAATTCAAGTGGCAGGTTGTAGTTCGGTATATCTCGCTTGATTTCGTCCATTAGTGTGATTTGATATCTTTCTCCAATAGATAGTTTGTCTACTGTTCGAAGTGGGATATTTCTATCTAGGCTAACTATCAAGCCAAGTTCTTTTCTTAGTTTGGTAATAATTTTTGATGAGTATCCAATCGCTCTAAGGTTTTCTTCAACAGTACCTTCTATGCTTGCTTTGTAATCAATTTTTTTCATAATAATAGTATATCATAAGTAAAATATTTCTTCAATGTTTTATGTAATTTTGAGCATAAATTGCGAATATTTGTTAATAAAAAATTACGAATATAAAAATATTTACATTTTCGTTAAACGAACTATTTAGCTCGATTGAGAGAAATCATCATATAAAAAAAGTCCCTACAAATAGGGACTTTTATATGTAATAATTTAATTATTCAGAGATTAATTCAAACATAGCTTTGAAGTCATCTTTATCCATAAGTTTTGGACATGGATATAGAGGAATTGCTTCAGCGTATGCTTTATCAACCATACCAGGAATATCTTCTTTCTTGATATCTGCAACTTTTTCAGGAATATTCATTCTCTTATTCATTGCTTTGATTTCTGCGATAAATGCTTTTGCTTTTTCTTCATCGTTAGCACCTTTAATACCAACAACATCAGCAAGTTCAGCAAGCTTCTTGTAAGCAGACTCGCCATAGTATTCAAGTACATATGGAAGAATGATTGAGTTAGCAAGACCATGAGGTGTATGATAATATCCACCAAGTGTATGAGCTAAAGCATGTACATAACCAACATAAGAAATTGTAAATGCGATACCAGCTTCAAAAGATGCAACTTGCATATTTTGTCTAGCTTCAACATCTTTACCATTGTTATATGCTTTTTCAAGGTTTTCAAAGATTAATTTTGTAGCACTCTTTGCCATTTCTCTAGTATAAGCAGTTGTGCTGTTACCAATGTATGCCTCAACAGCATGAGTAAGAGCGTCCATACCAGTTGTTGATGTAATCTTTTGTGGTAAACCAAGTGTTAGGTTAGGGTCAAGTACAGCATAACTTGGAATTAAACTAAAGTCGTTAACAGGGTACTTTTCTTTGTTTGCAGGGTTTGATACAACAGCAGCAAGTGTTGTCTCTGAACCAGTACCTGATGTTGTAGGAACAGCAAATAGAGTAGGGATAGCTTTTCTAACCTTAAGTAAGCCTTTCATCTTTGCAACTGGCTTGTTAGGTCTTGCAATTCTAGCACCAACAATTTTTGCACAATCCATAGGAGAACCACCACCAACAGCAACAATGCATTCGCAGTTGTTGTCAACATAAAGTTGTCTAGCAGCCTCGATATTGTCGATTGTAGGGTTTGGAACTACATCGTGGTATACAGTAGCTTTGATGCCTTGTGCTTCAAACTCAGCAAGTAGGCTATCTAGTAGACCTAGGCTTAAAAGCATATTATCAGTTACAACAAGTACACTTTTTTTACCTAATTTTTTTACCTCAGAAGGTATTTGTGTGATACAGCCAGGACCTTGAATCTTTGTAGGTGTATGCTTTTTGTAAGGTAGGAATGGAATTAATACCTTAAAAGCAAATTGATAGGTTCTGCACCAAGCTTTCATAAAAATGTTCATTTTATCCTCCAAAAGAAAAATGTTTTCTTAATAATACTAAAACATTATACCATATTAAAAACCTATAAGCAACAATAAACAAAATTTATTTTATGTTGTGCAATATATTATTTATTTATCAATTTTTTTATTGTTGTTTTTTCACGATTAAACCACATTAAAATTATTTATAATCTTTACTGATTGAGCAGAATATATTATATAAAGTGTCAAAAC